>NZ_JBEZHV010000002.1:0-461379 GCF_040650755.1 Streptomyces sp. NPDC048623 | reverse complement strand
ACGCCCGGTTACATTCCGAACCCGGAAGCTAAGCCTTTCAGCGCCGATGGTACTGCAGGGGGGACCCTGTGGGAGAGTAGGACACCGCCGAACAATCTTTGTGGGAAAGCCCCGCACCTCTGGTGCGGGGCTTTTCTGCGTTTCAGCTGTCGTAGACGGTGGAGCGATGCCCGACGTGTACCACCCATACCACCAGCGCGCCGTTGTCCAGCGTGTAGATCACTCGACAGTCGCCCACGCGTAGGCGCCGGCGGTCGGGTTGGGAGACGAGGGCTGTGGTGTTGAACCCCAGAGGGTCGGTCTCCAGCTCGGTCAGCTTGGCCAGAATGCGGAGGGCCATGTCGCGAGGGATCTTGCGGAGCTCGGCCTGGGCCTCGGGCCGGAAGACGGTGCGGTATTCACTCACTGCGCGCCAGCGTCTCCCTCATGATGTCCTCGATCGGGATGCCAGGCGTCGGGTTGGCCATGCGCTCGTCGATGATCCGGTTGATCTCGCGCTCCTCCCACTCCTGGTACTTGCGCAGCACCTCGATCGACACGACGGCGGCGACCTGCTTGCCGCGCCGAGTGATGACGGTGGGCACGTCGTCCCGGTCGGCTCGCTCCACGACCTCGGCGAGGTGGGCCCGGACGTCGCGGATGGACTCTATGGGCAGTGGCTGTGTCATGCGCTCAAGGGTACCGAGTGTGCCATGTGTACACAACGGCTCGCTGTCTGCCTGGGGCGCGTCCGGGCGCAGGTCGGTCAGGTCGGAGGCGGGCAGCCCCAGGACTGCGCGGCAGCGGCGCGTTAGCGGGGCGACAGCGGGACGGTAAGGATGGCGGGGATGGTGGTGGGGTGGCGCCGAGTACGGGGCCGATCGACCATCTGCACGGGGGAGAAGACCACCATGCGCAGCACGCGTACGTACCGTAAGAACACCGTCCTGGCCGTCGCGGCCGTCGCCGCGCTCTCGATGGGGCTGACCGCCTGCGGCGGGGCGGCCGACGGGAGCCGGGACGAGGGGGCCGCCAAGAGCGAGACGTCCGCGACGGCGGCCACGCCGGCCTCGGGTGGGTCGACCACCGGGGGCGGGGACGCGTCCGCCTCGCCGAGCGGCGCGTCGAGCACGGCCGGCGGGTCCACCGGGGCCGGGGCCGGGACCGGCGGTGGGACCGGGGCCAAGAAGGCTGCCGCGACCAGTGGGAAGGTCGTGTCCTGCACGTTCAAGGACGTGCGGATCACCGCGGCCAAGGCGGACGAGACGCCGACCGAGCACATCGTGCTGACCGCCGTGAACAAGTCCGGCCGGGCCTGCCGTCTCGACGGCTACCCGCTGCTCGCCTTCGACGAGATCCACATCGCCAAGGACATCCCGGCCGTCGCCAAGAGCAAGCCCGCCGCCCCTGTCGTCCTCCAGCCCGGCGCCCCCGCCTACGCCAATGTGCGGGTCGCCCTCGGCGGGGTCCACGAGGACAACAAGGTCGTCGACTCCTTTGATGTGAACCTCTTCACCGGCGACGCCCCCACCGAGGGCACCATCGTCGTCAAGGCCCCGGCCGGCGGTCTGGCCGTCGACGAGGCCGCCGCCAAGACCGGATACTGGACCGAGGAACTCCGCAACGGAGCCGACGAGTTCTAGCCACCGCTTGCCATCTGTCAGCCACCCTCGCCCTGCGGGGCCGGAGCAAGACCCGTCTTCGCGCCCGCCCCGCACAGTGGCACCACCGTCGTCCCCGGCCGCTCCGGCGCCGCCCGTACGGCCGCCCAGCAGGCCACGCCCGTCGGCTCCACGTACAGCCCGCGCCGCGCCAGATCCAGCTGGGCCGCACGGATCTGATCCTCCGTCACGGTGCGGAAGGTGCCGCCGGAGGCGCGTACGGCGCGCAGGATCTGGGCGGCGCGCGGCGGGGCCGGGATCGCGATGCCCTCGGCGAGGGTGGGGCGTACAGGGGGAGGGGGACCCGTCGGGCCGGTGAGGTCCTCGGCCCCCGCGGCGAAGGCGGCCGCCAGCGGCGCGACCGCCTCCGCCTGGACCGCGACGAGCGCGGGCCGTCGGTCGATCAGCCCGTGGCCGTACAACTCCTCGACCGCGAGAGCCACTCCGAGCAGCAGCGTTCCGTTGCCGACGGGCAGCACGAGGGTGTCGGGGAGCCGGCCGCCGAGGTCCTCCCACAGTTCGTACGCGTAGGTCTTCGTGCCGTGCAGGAAGTGCGGGTTGTAGACGTGCGAGGCGTAGAAGACCCCCGGCTCGTCCGCGGCCGCCCGGGCCGTGCGCGCGGTCTCCTCGCGGTCGCCGGCGACCACGATCGTACGGGCGCCGTGCGCGCGGATCTGCTCCAGCTTCTTGGGGGAGGTGCCCTCCGGCACGTAGACGGAGACGTCGAGTCCGGCCCGGGCGGCGTACGCGGCCACCGCCGTCCCCGCGTTGCCGCTGCTGTCGGCGATCACCGCGCCGGGTCGGAGCCGGCGGGCCAGCTCGGCGAGCATCACCGCGCCGCGGTCCTTGAAGGACAACGTGGGCATGAGGAAGTCGAGTTTGGCCGAAATCGCGTCCGTCAGCGGGACGAGCGGTGTGCGGCCCTCGCCGAAGGTCACATGGGGGATCTCGGTGGCGAGCGGGAGTGCCTCCACGTAACGCCACAATGAATTCGGGCGGGACGCGAGGGAGTCGAGGGGCACCGGAGCGCTCCTGAAGGCGAGATCCCAGGGGCCGCGGCAGCGGGGACAACACCAGGTGAGGGCGGACGCGGGGGCGCGGACGTCGCAGCGCGGACACACATAGGCCGTCATGATCCCCAGGATGGCAGCGGTGTGTCGGGGGTGTGTCAAGGCGCTCGGAACCCTTGTGGGATTCCTATGGATCGGTCAATCTTTCGCCATGCAGCCCGGTATGACGAGTGGTGCGGACTTCTCCCACCTGTCTTGTCATGTCCCTGGCGATTATCGGGATGTGCGGGCGCACCACCCGCACGACGGCTCGGCAGGCGACACGGCTCAACGTTCCACGGCTCCACGCTCAACGCTCCACGGCTCCACGACCCCCACAGCGACGCACCACCTATGAGGAGGACCCTCACATGTCCGTGATGCGTGATTCGCGGCGCAGACTCGCCGCGGCCGGTGCCATAGCCGTCGCGGCCCTCGCGCTCGGCTCCCTCTCCGCCCTCCCGGCCAACGCCGCCGGGAGCTCCGCCGAAGGCGTCATCCTGAACGCCGGCGCGGAGGGGACCGTCGCCAACAGCTACATCGTCACCCTCCGCGAGTCCGCCGCCCAGGCGGAGACCGCGAAGGGCCGGGCGGTGGCGACGAAGTTCGGCGCCAAGATCAAGCGGACCTACACGGCCGCGCTCAACGGCTACTCGGTCGAGCTCTCCGAGGCCCAGGCCAAGAAGCTCGCCGCCGACCCGGCCGTCGAGACCGTCAGCCAGAACCGCGTCTTCCACATCGACGGCACGCAGCCCTCCCCGCCGTCCTGGGGCCTCGACCGGCTGGACCAGAGGGCCCTGCCGCTCAACCAGAGCTACACGTACCCGGACAGCGCGGGCCAGGGCGTCACGGCGTACATCATCGACACCGGCGTCCGCATCACCCACAGCGACTTCGGCGGCCGGGCCTCCTACGGCTACGACGCCATCGACAACGACAACACCGCGCAGGACGGGCACGGCCACGGCACCCACGTCGCCGGCACCGTCGCGGGCAACTCGTACGGCGTCGCCAAGAAGGCGAAGATCGTCGGCGTCCGCGTCCTCGACAACTCCGGCTCGGGTACGACCGAGCAGGTCGTCGCCGGCATCGACTGGGTCACCCAGAACGCCGTCAAGCCGGCCGTCGCCAACATGAGCCTCGGCGGTGGCGTCGACACCGTCCTCGACGACGCCGTCCGCCGTTCGATCGCCTCCGGTGTGACGTACGCCGTCGCCGCCGGCAACGACGGCGCCAACGCCTCCAACTACTCGCCGGCCCGTGTCGCCGAGGCCATCACCGTCGGCGCCACCACGTCCTCCGACGCCCGCGCCAGCTACTCCAACTACGGCAGCATCCTGGACATCTTCGCGCCGGGCTCCTCCATCACCTCGTCCTGGAACACCAGCGACACGGCCACCAACACCATCTCCGGTACGTCGATGGCGACCCCGCACGTGGTCGGCGCCGCCGCCCTCTACCTGGGCGCCAACCCGACGGCCACCCCCTCGCAGGTCTCCTCGGCGCTCACCACGGCCGCGACCCCGAACGTGGTGACCAGCCCCGGCACCGGCTCGCCGAACAAGCTCCTGTACGTCGGCGACGGCGGCACCACCCCGCCGCCCACCGGTGACCGCTTCGAGAACACCACGGACTACGCGATCAACGACAACTCGACCGTGGAGTCCCCGATCACCGTCACCGGGATCAGCGGCAACGCGCCCTCCGGTCTCCAGGTGCCGGTGAACATCGTCCACACCTACATCGGTGACCTCCAGGTCCAGCTGATCGCGCCCGACGGGACGGCGTACACGCTGAAGGCCTTCGGTACCGGCGGCAGCGCGGACAACATCAACACCACCTACACCGTGAACGCCTCCTCGGAGGTCGCGAACGGTACGTGGAAGCTGCGGGTCACGGACAACGCGTACTGGGACACCGGGCGGATCGACTCCTGGGCGCTGCAGTTCTGACGCCCTCTGAGTGAGTACGTGTACGTGTGGGGCGGTCGCCGTGACGGTGGCCGCCCCTCGCTCATGCCTTGTCCTTGTCCTCGTCCTCGTCCTCGTCGAAGGCGTACGGGACGGGTTCCCGCACCCACCCCGCGGTCAGCACCAGACGGGAGGTGCGGTGCACGGCCAGGAAGCCGAAGGGGCGGTCGACGTCCAGGTCGATGCGGCGGACCACGTACGTCCTGCTCGGCGCGGCGCACCCGGCGGCCGCGGCGAACGCCGTCACCGACGCCGCCTCGAACCCCTGCGCGTCGAAGCGGGCCATGGTCGACTGGGCGGCCTGATTGAGCGCCAGCGGGGAGTCGCTGATTCCCGGGAAGTGGCCGTGATCCCGGTCCCGGGCCGTGGTGAGGCCGAACACCTCGTGGTGGGCGAGGAGATCGTGCTCGGCGGTGAGCGAGAACGGCGAGGTCGTCATCGCGAGGTACGGGTCGCGCGAGGTGCTGCGCACATGGCGGACGTTCAGGCCGGGGCCCGGCTCGCCGAGCGGCAGCAGGTCGCCCGGGACGGTCCGGAACGTGCCTGACAGGACGTCGAGCCCGCCCTTCAGGACGGTGCCGCAGTCCGCGTCGTCCGGTCCGAGCAGCAGGTGCACGTCCACCCCGGTGCTGCCGAGGACCTTCATCACCGTGAGCGGGCCCGTGTCCGTCTCGGCCACCCCGACGCGGTCGAGCAGACCGGTGGTGCGGTGCAGCGCGACCAGTTCGCGGCCGGCCCACGGGCCGGAGTCGGGAAGCATCTCGCCCTCCCAGAACGGGCGCAGCCAGCTCGTCCGGAGCGCCTGTGCGGCGGCCAGGACCAGCTTCGACGCCTCGTCGACGGCGACGGGCATGGTCGGGATCAGGCCGTCCGTGTGCTTCGCCGCCCAGGCGTCCAGCTCCCGCTGGTTCGCCGCGTCGTCGGGGCCGAGCCGGCCGAGCGTCGCCTCGGGCAGGCCGGCCACCCAGGAGTCGTACGGCTCCAGGCCCGGCCGGGTCCACAGGCCGACCGCCGAGCCGACCCCCGGGATCCGCCCCATTCCGGCCAGCAGTTCGCGCGCCGCCTCCGCCGCCCGCTCGGCGGGCATGCCGAGCGCGTCCTCCAGTTCCGCCCGGGCCGGACCGGCCGCGGCGTCCGCCAGGAAGGCGAGCAGCGGCCAGACGCCGGAGGCCGAGAAAGCCGTGCCCGCAGTGGCGGACGGTGCGTCGGGGCCGGGGGCCGGGAGGGCTGCCGCCCAGCGGGCCGTGAGCGCGTTGACCGCACGTACCGTCGAGACCCGCATGTCGCCCCCGCTCCGGGAGCGCGTACGATGCGCGCGCCCGTTCGATTCCTTGAATTCGAAACCGTGAATCCGGTTCCCTGGATCCGCGCTCCCGGTGTCCTCGCGAGGATCCCCGCCACCAGGAGCCCCGTTCCGTTTCGCAGGATTCCCGCCCCAACAGGAGCACCGTACTCGTGGACCCGTTCAAGCCGCCTCAGGATTCCCCCTCCCCGGAGCAGCCCCCGCCGCCGCCCGGTCAGGGGTTCGGCCCGCAGGCGCCGGGGCCGGGGCCGGGGCCGGGGCAGGTGCCCGGACCGTACGCCGCGCCCGGGCCGTACACCTCGCCGCCCGCCGGACCGTACGGCCCCTACGGGTCCGCCATGCCCGGCGTGCCCGGCATACCCGGCCCGTACGGGATGCCGCAGCAGTCCACCAGCGGCCTGGCGGTCGCCTCCCTGGTCTCCGGCCTCGTGTGCTGCCTCCCGCCGCTCGGTCTCGTCCTCGGCCTGACGGCTCTGCCGCGGATCAAGAAGAAGGAGCAGAAGGGCAAGGGCATGGCCATCGCCGGCATCGTGCTCTCCTCCCTCGCCACCCTGCTCGTGATCATCGGCCTGGTGACCGGCGGCATCGGCGACGCCTGGAGCGGCTTCAAGAAGGGCATGGACAAGGCCGCGGCGGCCCAGTCGCCGTTCTCGCTGAAGAAGGGCGACTGCTTCCGTATCAAGGGCAAGCTGGAGACGTACACGACGGACGTCGACACCGTGCCCTGCACCAAGCCCCACGAGGGCGAGGTCACCGGCAACTTCGAGGTCTCCGGCTTCGAGACATGGCCCGGCGAGGACGCGCTCGACAAGATCGCCGAGAACCGCTGCGACCGCATGAGCAGCGGCTACGCGCTCGACACCTGGGCGGTGCCGGAAGACGCGCTGGTCTACTACTACATCCCGACCCGGCAGAGCTGGCGGGCCGGCGACCGTTCGGTGACCTGCGCCTTCGCGACCGAGGACGCGCCCTTCACCGCCTCCCTGCGCAGCGACGAGAGCACCCTCGACGCGCACCAGCTGCACTTCCTGCGGACCATCAACCCCATCGACGACGTCATCGCCGAGGAGCCCGAGGGCGACCCGGACTCCGACCTCGCGGCCAACAAGGCCTGGGCGAAGAAGATGCACACCGCGGTCGTGACGGCGAGTACCGGTCTGCGCGGACACACCTGGTCCGGCGCCTCCGCCAAGCCGGTCGAGAAGCTGGCCGGCCAGCTCGACGCGGCCGCGTCGAAGTGGCAGAAGCTGGCCACGGCCAAGGACTCGGACGCCTACTGGGAGGTCTACGAGGACGCGTACGACGCCCTGTCCACCGACAACGAGTCGGCGTCGCGCGGCGCGCTCGGCCTGACCGACACCCTTGAGGACAGCAGCGGCGAGGACGTCTGACGGGACGTCTGACGGGACGTGGACGTACGGGGCGTCAAGCCGACGCGCTTGTCCGCGGGTTTGGGCAACGTCAAGGATTCCGACGGGAGTTCGGTGGCTATACCTGCGAGTAGCGATCGCGTAAAGGTCTGTCATCACATCGGGTGAAACTCTGGCCCATACTTGCGGCTGTGCACCCTCGGTCGTCAGTCTGTAGCTGACAGTCAAGCTGAGGGGAGTGTCCAGTGACGTTCGGTGAGCAGCCCGCCTATCTGCGGGTGGCGAGCGATCTCCGCGAGAAGATCGCCAACGGCTCGCTTCCCCCGCACACCCGGCTCCCTTCGCAGGCGCGGATCCGTGAGGAGTACGGGGTCTCGGACACCGTCGCACTGGAGGCGCGCAAGGTCCTCATGGCCGAGGGTCTGGTCGAGGGCCGCTCGGGCTCGGGGACCTATGTGCGCGAGCGCCCCGTGCCGCGCCGGATCGCCCGCTCCGGCTACCGGCCGGTCTCCGGCGCCAGCCCCTTCCGCCAGGAGCAGGCGTCCGAAGGGGCGCGCGGCACCTGGGAGTCCGCGAGCGAGCAGGAGCCGGCGAGCGCCGAGGTCGCGGCCAGGCTCGGCATCGAGCCGGGGGAGCGGGTGATGCGCACGCGGTACGTGTTCCGGGACGGCGGCGAGCCGATGATGCTCTCCACCTCCTGGGAGCCGCTCGGTGTCACCGGCCGGACTCCGGTGATGCTGCCCGAGGAGGGGCCGCTGGGCGGCTGCGGAGTCGTCGAGCGGATGGCCGCGATCGACGTGGTCGTGGACAACGTGGTGGAGGAGGTCGCCGCCCGGCCCGGACTCGCGGAGGAGCTGCTGACCCTGGGGGGTGTGCCCGGCCATGTGGTGATGGTGATCGAGCGCACCTACTACGCGTCGGGACGGGCCGTCGAGACGGCCGACGTGGTCGTCCCGGCCGACCGTTACAAGGTGGCGTACCACCTGCCGGTGCGGTAGCACTCCCGGGGCCCCGGGGGCGGTAGCTCGCCTTCCGCCGGTTGTTACTGGCCAGATACGTATCTCTTTGTGAAAACCCGTATCCGCTGTGTAAATGTCAGGCGTAAGCTCAGGCATATGCGCAGTGCGGTTTCCAGGAGATCGTCAGAATCGGCCGGACCGGCGGAGGGAGAAGCCCGATGAGCGACAGCGGTCCCGTCCTTCCCTGGCTGGTCATCCGGCAGGACGACAACGGCAACCGCTACCGCGTCGGCCGTTACGCGACCGAGGACGAAGCGCAGAAGATCGCCGACAGCCTCGACGACCGCGGACACAAGCAGATCTACTGGGTGGAGCGGATCGGCCAGCCCGCGCTCTGAGTCCTCGACGGCGGTCCTCGACGGCGGTCCGGGCCGTCCGGGCCCCACGCCGTCCGGGCCCCACGCCGCCCGGGTTACGCTCCGGCCCATGACCGATCACCGCACCGACCCCGTCGTGGTCGTCGCCGGCGCCCTCTGCGAAGGCGGCCGGCTGCTCGCCGCGCGCCGCAGCGCCCCCGTCGAGCTCGCCGGGCGCTGGGAACTGCCCGGCGGCAAGCTGGAGCCGGGGGAGAGCCCCGAGGAGGCCCTGGTCAGGGAGTTGCGCGAGGAACTCGGCGTGGAGACCGAGACCGTCGAGCGGATCCCCGGCGAATGGCCGCTCAAGCCCGGATACGTGCTGCGGGTGTGGACCGTCCGGCTGCTCTCCGGCACACCGGAACCGCTGGAGGACCACGACGAGCTGCGCTGGCTCGCCCGCGGTGAACTCGACTCCGTCGACTGGCTCGACCAGGACCGGCCGGCCGTCGCCGAGGCGGCCCTGCGGCTCCCGGACGACCCCGGAGCCGTGTCCGAGGGGGCGCAGGGGTCTTCTTCCGGCGTGCGGGGCTGACTTCTACGCCGTTCGTACCACCGTGCGCCGACGCGTCCGCCGGGCGCGCTATCACACTCCAAATTTCGGGTATGTCGTGATTAACCCCCCGAAATAGGACGTGGGCTTCGTGATCGACACCGAAGGCGACTGCGCCGAGTGGCACTTTCCCGCGGAGGCCAACGCCGTACGCACGGCTCGTCACGCGGTACGCGACACCCTCCGGGCCTGGCAGCTCGACCACGTGATCGGGGACGTCACCGTACTCCTCGTCAGCGAGCTGGTCACCAACTCGCTGCGCTACGCCTCCGGCCCCATCGGCGTCCGCCTCGTCCGTACGCGCCCCGACGGCACCCTCCCCGGCGCCCCCGCCGGCGCCGGCGTCGGGGTCGACAGCCCCGCCCGTGGCCCCGGACTCCTCGTGGAAGTGTCCGATCCGCTTCCGGACAAGCCCACCGAACGCCCCGCCGGACCCGACGACGAAGGCGGCCGCGGACTCCAGCTCGTGGCCTGCTCCGCCCGCCGCTGGGGCACCCGCGCGGGGCACGACGGGAAAACCGTGTGGTTCGAGCTGGCCCTCCCTGGTGAGTAAACAGGGTGGGACGACGATCAGCGGGACTCGGCCGGAAACGAACGAGATCACCCTGTGATCGTGAACGTCGTGCCGACGGGGGCCGTGGTGCTGAATACTTCGGTCATGGCCGGTCCGGTGCGGTGAGCTGGAGGGGACGGTCGCGTGAGCGAGATACCTGAGACGCCGAGTGCTGTCGTGTGGCAGAGCAGCCCACCCGGGTCGATCTATGACTACATCCGGGTCGCGTCCTTCTCGATCGGCCCCGACGGGCTGGTCGACCAGTGGAGCAGGCGTGCCGTCGAGCTGTTCGGCGTGACCGCCGAGGAGGCCAGGGGCAAGGATCCGGTCGACGCGTTCCTGCCCGCCGAGCTGCGCGAGCGCGGGCACCACCGGGTGCACGAGATCCTCGACGGCAAGGAGTGGACGGGCCTCGTCCCGTTCCGCATCCCGGGCGAGGACCGCCCGCACGGTCTCGCCGAGATGTACGTGATGCCGAGCGAGACCGAGCACGGCGAGCGGGCCGCGCTGTGCATCGTGGTCGACGTCCGGGCACTGCGCCGGATCGAGACCGACCTCGCCGCCTCGCAGGCCATTTTCGGCCAATCCCCGTTCGGTTTCCTGCTCTTCGGCACCGACCTCACCGTGAAGCGCGCCAACCGCCGCTTCGCCACCGTCTTCGGCGGCCAGGCCGACGACCACCGGGGCCGTACCGTCCACGACTACCTCCCGCGCCACGAGGCCGACCGGATGACCGCCGCGCTCCGCAGGGTCCTGGAGACCGGCGAGTCCGTCACCGACCTGGAGATCGTCGGCGCCACGCCCGGCTCCAAGGACCGCCGCCACTGGTCCATCAACCTCTACCGCGTGCACAGCGGCTCCGGCCGCCCGATCGGCGTCGCCGGCCTCGGCATCGACGTCACCCGCCGGCACAGCGCCGCCCGCGAGGCCGCCAGCGCCCGCCGCAACCTCGCGCTCCTCAACGAGGCCGGGGCCCGTATCGGCAACTCCCTCGACCTGGAGGCCACCGCCCGGGAACTCCTGGACGTCAGCGTCCCCGGCTTCTGCGACCTCGCCGCCGTCGACCTCTACCAGGGGCTCCTCACCGGCGACGAGGCCCCGCCCGGCCGATGGGGCAGCTCCCACGACATCGGTTACGGAGCGGGCAGCGCCGAACTGCGCCGGGTCGCCGTCGCCAGCGCCGTACCCGACAACCCCGTACGCGTCGGCAAGCCCCGCCCCAGCGCCGACGACGCACCGGCACCGGCACCGGCACCGGGCACCACCGCCGAGCAGGGCGACCAAGCCACCGGCACCGGGTCCGGGTCCGGGTCCGGGTCCGAGTCCGGGTCCGGGGCTGCGAGCGGTTCCGGCACCGGGTCCAGGCCCGGCAGCGCCCCAGGCACCGCACCCGGAAGCGCTCCCGGTACCGCCCCCGCCACCAGCCCCCTCGTCGTCGGCGACGTCTGCTCCGACGAGCGCCCCATCCAGGTCGGCGCCGTCCACCGCTTCCCCTTCAACTCGGCCTGCGCGGGCGCCCTGCGCACCGGCCGGGTGCGCACCGTCCCCGGCGCCGAGGGCAGCCTCGTCCAGTCCACCCTGGTCGTCCCGATGGTCGCCCACGACACCGTCGTCGGCCTCGTGCAGTTCTCCCGGGTCAAGGGCAGCGAACCCTTCGGCGAGCGCGACCGCGCCCTCGCCGTCGAACTCGCCGCCCGCGCCGCCGTCTGCATCGACAACGCCCGCCTCTACCGGCGCGAACACGAACGCGCCCTGATCCTCCAGCGCAGCCTGCTGCCCCCCGGCGACCCCGAGGCCGCCGGCCTCGACATCGCCTGCCGCTACCTCCCCGGCACCGTCGGCTCCGAGGTCGGCGGCGACTGGTTCGACGTCATCGAACTCCCCGGCCACCGCACCGCCCTGGTCATCGGCGACGTCATGGGCCGCGGCCTGCGCGCCGCCGTCGCCATGGGCGAACTCCGCACCGCCGTACGCACCCTCGCCCAGCTCGACCTCGAACCCGCCGAGGTCCTCTCCCACCTCGACGAGATCGCCCGCGGCCTCGGCGCCCCCGCCGGAGCCCAGCAGTCCGCCCGCGCCCACAAGGCCCGCGGCCCCGAACTCTCCGAGGTCTACCTCGCCACCTGCGTCTACGCGGTGTACGACCCGGTCACCCGGCGCTGCACCTTCGCCAACGCCGGCCACCTCCCGCCGGTGCTCGTCGAACCCGACGGCGAGGCCCTGCTGCTCGACGTACCGCCGGGGATGCCGCTCGGCGTCGGCGGCGAACCGTTCGAGGAGGTGCAGGTCGAGCTGCCCGAGGGTGCGCTGCTCGCGCTCTACACCGACGGGCTCGTCGAGTCCCGCGACCATCCGCTCGACGAGGGCCTGAGCGCCTTCCGCACGGCGCTCACCAACCGCGGCCGGCCGCTCGAGGACGTCTGCGACCACGTCCTGAACACCCTCGACACCCGGCACGGCGAGGACGACATCGCCCTGCTCATGGCCCGTATCCAGGGACTGCCCAGCGAGGCCGTCGGCGACTGGCGGCTGCCCAGGGAACCCCGCTCGGTCGGCCGCGCCCGCGAACTGGCCCGCGCCCAGCTCACCGCCTGGGAGCTCGAACCCCTCGTCGACACCGTCGAACTGCTCGTCAGCGAGCTCGTCACCAACGCCCTGCGCTACGGCGAGGGCGAGATCCGGCTGCGGCTGCTCCGCGACCGCACCCTGGTCTGCGAGGTGTGGGACGCGGGCCTGGTCCAGCCGCGGCGCCGCCGGGCCAAGGACACCGACGAGGGCGGCCGCGGCCTGCAGCTGGTCGGCCTGCTCAGCGCGGCGTGGGGCTCGCGCCGCACTCCGCACGGCAAGACGGTGTGGTTCGAACTGCCGCTGCCGGACGGCGACGGCACCGCAGAGCCGACCGTTGAGCAGCTGCTGAGCATGTTCTGAGGGACTAGGGACTGACGGGTAGGGACTGACGGGTAGGGACTGACGGGTAGGGACTGACAGATACGGGTTCCGGTTCAGCCCTTGAGGGGCCTCAGCCCTTGAGGGCGGCGAGCCGGGCCTCGATCTCCGCCTGGTCGCCGAGCGCGTCGAGCTGCTCGAACTGGGCGTCCAGGGAGGAGGCGGCGAGCTCCTGCTTGCCCAGCGCCTTCGCCTCCTCCCGGCGCACCTTGTCCTCGAAGCGGCTCAGCTCGCTCGTCGGGTCGAGGACGTCGATGTTCTTCACCGCGTCCAGCATCGTGTTCTGCGCCTGCGCGGACTTCGCCCGCGCGACCAGCTCGTCCCGCTTGGCCTGGAGCTCGCCCAGCTTGGCCTTCATCTGGTCGAGGCCGGTCCTGAGCTTCTGCACGACCTCGGTCTGGGCGGCGATCGTCGGCTCGGCGGTCTTCGCCTCCTTCTCCGACTGGAGCTGCCGGCCGAGCGCGATCTTGGCGAGGTTGTCGAAACGGTCGGCCTCGGCGGTCTGCCCGCCGGCCCGCAGCTCGTCCGCCTTGCGGCTGGCGGCCAGCGCCTTCCCGCCCCACTCCTGCGCCGCGTCCACGTCCTCCTGGTGGTCCTGCTCCATCAGGCGCAGATTGCCGATGGTCGCCGCGACCGCCTCCTCGGCCTCCGTGATGTTGTTCGCGTAGTCGCGGATCAGCTGGTCCAGCATCTTCTGCGGATCCTCCGCCTGGTCGAGCAGCGCGTTGATGTTGGCCTTGGCGAGCTGGGTGACGCGGCCGAGGATGGTCTGCTTGCTCATGTCGTTCTCCTTGCGGGGGTACGAGGAGAGGTACGAGAAGGGGTGCGCGTACGGGGACGCGCGCCCCGGTTCAGAAGCGGCCGCCACCACCGAGCCGGCCGCGCGTGCCCCCGCCGCCGAAACTGCCGGGTCCGCCGCCGAAGCCGCCCCCGGAGGAACCGCCCCGGGAGTGGCCGCCGCCCCCGCCGCCCCCGCCGAACAGGCCGCCCAGGATGATCCCGCCGAGCACCGCGCCGCCCAGGCCGCCGCCCCCGGAGCCCGCGACGCCACCGGTCGCGCCGCCGAGGCCGTTGGGGTTCCCGTACTGTCGGACGTCCTGTTCCGCGAGGTCCTGGGCCCGGCGGGCGAGGGCATCCGCTTGCTGGGCCTCGGCGAGGGCCGCCGCCGGGTCCTCCTCGGCCAGCCGCCCGGCCCGGTCGAGGAGCCGCTGGGCCTCGGCGAGCCGGGTGCGGGCCTCCGCGCCGACCGCTCCGCGGTGCGTCGTCACGTAGTCGGCGGCCGCGCCGATCTCCGAACGGGCCGTCAGCATCGCCTGGTCGAGCAGGGCCCGGGCCCGCCGCCCGCCGGACTCACGCTCCCGCGCGCCCGCGAGGGCCTCGTCGAGGGCGGTGTCGGCCTCCTCGACCCGGCGCAGCGCGTCGATCGGGTCGTAACGGCCCGACTCGACCGCCGTGCGCACCGAGGCGAGCACCGACTCCGCCCGCCCGATCCGGCCCCGCAGGTCCGCCGTCGGCTCCTCCGCTCCGGTTCCCTGGAGCAGCCCGTGGGCGTCGGCGAGGTCGGCCTCGGTCTCGGACAGCGCGCCGGACAGTTTGCCCACCGCCTCCGCGAGTTCCTGGGCGCGCCGGTCCACGGCCTCGATCAGCCGGGCCGCCTGGTCGACGGCGCCCTCGGCGGCCCGGATCTGCACGGCGGCGCCGCCCCTGTCGCCACCGCCACCGCCACCGCCACCGCTACCGTCACCGTCGCCGCCGCCGTCGAGCGACCGGCGGGCCCGGTCGACGGCGGCGGTGGCGAACAGCAGGCGGTCCTTGGCCTGTTCGACGTCGGCGGAGACCGGGGCGGCGGCGGACTCGGTGTAGCGCTCGCGCATCGCGGTCAGTGCCGCCTCCGCGCTGCCGACCCGGCCGGACTGCTCGTGGAGAGCGGCCTCGACCGCGGCGAGCGCTTCGGGGGCGGTGCGCTCCAGATCCCGCAGCCGGTCGAAGCCGTCCGACTCGGCGTCGAGGCGCGCGTTGGCGTCGGCGCAGCGGCGCAGGATCTCCTCCAGCATGCCGCGGCGGGTGGCGTCGTCCTCGGGGAAGGCGTCGTCGAGCTGCTGCCGCAGCCGGAACGCGGCGGTCAGCTCGCCCCGCGCGTACGCCATGGCCTCCGTGAACGGCTTGACGGCCTCGTCCCCGAACTGGGCGGTCGCGAAGCCCAGTTCCTCCTGGCTGGTGCGGACGGCGTCGTCGGTGGCGACGAGCGCCTGCCGGGCCTTGCCATCCACGTCGTCGAGCGGGGGCAGCGGGGGCAGCCCTTTCGGCGCGCCCCAGCCGGAGCCGCCGGCGGCGGAGCCCCAGCCCCCGCCGCCGGGTGTGGTGCGGGTGGCGGTCCCGCGGCGGCGCCGGGTGTACGCGTAGACGGCGACGGCGCCCGCGCCGGCGACCAGGACCACGGGCAGGACCAGGTAGGAGGCGGAGGTCGAGTCGTCGTCGGACGATGTGCCGCCGGGGTCGGCCGGACCGGGGGTGACGGCGGGGGCGGGCACGGGCTGTCCAGCGAGCACGGCGCGGTAGCCGTCGGCGGCGCCGACGGCCGCACCGGCCCAGTCGTTCTGCCGCAGGGCGGGTTCGATCGCGGTACGGGCGACGTCGTCGAGCTGGGCCTGGGTGAGGCGGGCGTCGGGGTCGGCGGAGTAGCCGTACTGCCGGTCGTGGGTGGCGACGGCGAGCAGGACGTCGTCGCGGCCGAGTCCGTTGCGCTCGGCGGTGGCGTCGGCCCAGTTCTGGGCGGCGCGGCCGGAGAAGTCCCGTACGTAGATGACGAAGAGCTGGATCCGGCGGGCGTCGTAGAGCCCGTCGAGGGCCCGGACCACCTCGGGCCGCCGGTCGCCGAGCGCGTCGACCCGGTCGGTGATCTGTCCCTCGCGGGACAGGACGACGGGGTCGTCGGCGTGGGCGCCGTGAACGGCGGGCACGACGAGCCACCACGTCGCCACCAGGACCGAGAGCAGGGCTCGGACGGCTAGTCGCGTCACGAGAAGGAGGCTATGTCCGGGTTTGGGTGTGCGCGACCGGGCCGGAACCTTTCTCCACAGGCCCGCGTCACTGTCGGTAATCATCGCTACGGTGGTCGCGGTGAAAGATCGAAAGGCCGAACGGCGAGACGAGTCGCAGAAGGCGGGGGACCGGGTGAACGGCGGACGGTGGAGGCGTGTGTGGCGGCGGGGGCGCTGGTGGGTCCTCGGACTCGTCCTGGTGCTCGTCGTGCCGGTGCTTGTCGCGGGTACGGCGCTGCGCCTGAACTACACGGGGGAGGTGCGCGAGGACGCGAAGACCCGCGGCAAGGACGCGATATGGCTCGGGCACGCCTGGGTGGACGGCCGGAAGAAGGACGCCGACGTCACCGCCTTCGCCGCCCGGATCAAGGGCACGGGCATCCGTGACCTGTACGTCCACGCCGGACCGCTGGAACACGACGGCACTCTGCCGGCCGCCCGCCACCCCCGGGCCCGCTGGCTCGTCGACGCCGTCCACCGCACGATGCCCGGCATACGGGTGCACGCCTGGCTGGGCGACATCCTGGCCACCGAGGGCCCCGACGGGCTGCGTCTGGAGGACGCCGGGACGCGGGCCGCCGTGGTGGCCTCGGCCCGGCAGGTCCTCGACGCCGGCTTCGAGGGCGTCCACTTCGACCTGGAGCCGCTGCACTCCGACGACCCCGACTACCTCTCCCTCCTCGACGACCTCGGCGCCCTCACCCGCCCCCGCAAGGCCCCGCTGTCCGTCGCCGCCCACCAGATAGACCCGCTCCCGGCCGCGCACACGGTCCTCGGCGCGGTCTCGTCCAACGGCAGCGAGAAGTGGTGGTCCCAGGAGTTCTTCGGCCAGGTCGCCCGCCGGGTCGACCAGATAGCCGTCATGTCCTACGACACCTGGATGCCCCTGGAGGGCCTCTACGGCGGTTACGTCGCCCAGCAGACCGCCCTCGCCCTGGAGGTCACCCCCGAGGACACCGACCTGCTCATGGGGCTCCCCTTCTTCCACGAGGACGACCTGGGCCACCACGAGTCGGCGGAGACGGTCGCGGCCGCCACCCGCGGAGTCCGCCTGGGCCTGGGCCGCACGGACGCGGGACGGGAGCGGTTCGGCGTCGCCCTGTACGTCGACTTCGCGGCGGAGGACCGCGACTGGCAGTCCTACCGCGAGGGCTGGGGCGAGACGCGGTAGCGGGGCGCGGGGCCTTCTCGGCCTTGCGGTGCTGGGCCCTGCGGCGCTCGGGCCCCTACGGGGCGTGGCGGTCGCGGGCTCCCAGGCCCTCGTCGTCGCTGTCGGTCCACTTCTGGGAGTCGTACGGGGTGTCGGGGATCGTCACCATGTTCTCGGTGCGGCCCCCGGACCGCGCGGTGGGCGTGCCCCGCTCCTTGTCGACGCGGTGCTCCAGCTCCTCGACCGTGCGTTCCAGGTCCTGCAGGCGGCGCCTGACGGCCGCCAGGTCGTCCTGAACGGACATGGTTGCCCTCACTTCCGCGAGCGACTTCCGCCGGTTTCCGGAGCGCCCCGGCGGCCGGGCGGTTGGGCCGCACGAGTGGGCTTTGCCCGCGGTGCCGCCGTGTCGCCGTCACCGGATCCACTCCGTCCTTTTCAGTGTATGAGCAATAGGTGTGATCATCTCCAAATGGCATAAAACTGGACGAAGGGGTACAAGTCATGTCCCAAGTCGGCGCCCCTCGCGGAAGGACATGCTCCAGGAGCCCCCGCTCCCGCACGCTCCGCTCCGTCGCCTCCCTCGGCAGTGCGGTCCTCGCCCTCGCCGTGCTCGCCGGATGCAGCTCCGGTGACAGCGGTGACGAGCCGCCCGCCGCCGCCCAGGACAACGCGCCGGCCGCGCGTGACAGGGTCGCCGACGGCGGGACCGTGCGCTGGGCGGTCGACGCACTGCCCACCACGCTCAACGCCTTCCAGGCCGACGCCGACGCCGCCACCGCCCGCATCGCCGGGGCCGTGCTGCCCGCGCTGCACACCCTCGACGAGCGCGGCCGGCCGCAGCTGAACCCCGACTTCCTGGAGTCCGCGCAGGTCGTCGAGACCGAGCCCAAGCAGGTCGTCCTCTACAAACTCAACCAGCAGGCGGTGTGGAGCAACGGCCGCGAGATCGGCGCCCCCGACTTCGTCGCCCAGTGGCGCGCGCTCAGCGGCCGCGACACCGCCTACTGGACCGCCCGCAACGCCGGGTACGAGCGGATCGAGAAGATCGAGCGCGGCAAGAACGACCTGGAGGTGCGGGTCACCTTCGCCAAGCCGTACGCCGACTGGCGGGCGCTCTTCACCCCGCTCTACCCCAAGGAGGTGATGGGCACCCCGAACACCTTCAACGACGGCGCCCGCACCGCCCTCACGGCCACGGCGGGGCCGTTCGTCCTCAAGACGGTCGACCGGAAGACCGGCAGCGTCACCCTCGCCCGCAACCCGCGCTGGTGGGGCCAGGCCGCCAAGCTGGACAGCCTCGTCCTCACCGCGGTGCCCCGCGCCGACCGGGCCGCCGCGCTCGCCGCCGGCAAGCTGGACCTCGCCGAGATCGACCGGTCCGCCGCCGAGCGGATCGCGCTCGCGGTACGGGACGCCCGGGCCGGCCGCAACGGCGCCGAGGCCGCGGTCGCCCACGGCCCCGGCGCCGGGATCACCCCGGCCGCCGCCCTCAGGTCCTGGGCCCTCGCGAACGGCTCCGACGAGGAGAAGGCCGAGGAGGTGCGGGCCGCCCGCGAGAAGAACCAGCAGGCCGTCGCCGCGTACGCCACCCAGCAGGACGGCCTGGCGAAGTTCGTCGTCCGCAAGTCCCTGGAGCCCGCCTACACCCAGCTCTCCCTGAACGGGGAGTCCGGGCCGCTCGCCGACGAGCGGGTACGCCGAGCGGTGGCCCGCGCGATCAACCGGCAGGAGCTCGCCGAAACGGTCCTCAAGCCGCTCGGCCTCCCGGCCCGCCCGCCGGGCAGCCACCTGGCGCTCGCCGGGCAGGCCGCCTACGCCGACAGCAGCGACGCGCTCGGCGACCAGGACACCAAGGAGGCGCGGGCGCTGCTCGCCGACGCCGGCTGGGTGCCGGGCGGGGCCCTGAAGAAGCCCGCGGACACGGCGGGCACGAAGGCGGGCAGCGAGGCGGCGAAGAAGGAAGCCGCGGAGAAGGCCGCCGGTGAGAAGGCGACGGACGCCGAGAAGAAGACGGCCGAGGAGAAGAAGGCCGCGGAAGCGAAGAAGGCGGCCGACGAGAAGGCGCGCGCCAAGAACCCGGACGCCGTCTCCGACGAGGGCCTCTACATCGTCGGCGACGACAAGCCGGGCGAGAGCCGGACCAGCCCGCTGATCGGGGCGGGCGGGCCGGAGAACGGCACCAACATCCTCGCGCCCGCCCCCGTCGCCGCCTTCCAGGGCGCCGCCCTGCTCCGCCAGGCCGAGTCCCTCGACACCGGCACCGGCGCCACCGGGGCCCAGGCGCAGGGCCGGCTCAAGGCCCGGCCGGCCAAGCCGGTGGCCGGTGCCTACGCGCCCAAGGGCTCCGCCGCCCCGGCGGCCCCGGCCGCGGCCGACTCCGCCGCCGCGCGGGCGCTCGGCAAGGACGGCAAGCCGCTCAGCCTGCGCTTCGTCCTGCCGTCCGGGCCGGGCTCGGATTCGCTGCGGGCGGTGGGCGACCGGATCGTCCGGATGCTCGACGCGGTGGGGATCCGTACCGAGGTGACGAAGGTCTCGGACGAGAGTTTCTTCAAGGACCACATCGCCTCGGGCGACTACGACCTCGCCCTCTACTCCTGGCCCGCCACCGCCTTCCCGGCGACCGACGCCCGGCCGATCTACGCCAAGCCGGAGCCCGCCTCCGACGGCTCGCTCCTGGTCGAGCAGAACTACGCCCGGGTCGGCACCGACCGTATCGACCAGCTCTTCGACCAGGCGGCGGCCACCCTCGACGAGGAGGAGGCCCGTGACCTGGTCCGCCAGGCCGACGCCCGGATCTGGGCCGCGGCCGGCTCCATCCCGCTCTACCAGCGCCCGCAGCTGGTCGCGGCCAAGCCGGAGCTGGTGAACGCCGGCGCCTGGGGCTTCGCCGCCCCGCGCTACCAGGACATCGGCTACAAGAAGCCGGAGTCCGCGAACGGCGGCGAACGCAACAGGCACTAGCCGCCGCCCTCGGGCCCGGCCGGGCAGCCGCCCCGGCCGGGCCCGCCCCCTGCCCACGGCCCGAGGCCTGTCCAGGCACCCGTCCAGGCACCCGTCCGGGCACACGTACGGACCAGTCCGGGAGACGCGGGTCACGGGCCCGCAAAACGCCCCATTACCCGAAAGTAGCCGAAACTCCAAGTCGCAAGCTCAGAAGCAGCTCAAGTTCCTTGCCCGCCGGTGCAGTCGGCGGGCACGATCGCATCGGCCCCTTGACCCGGCCCGCACGAACGCACCACCCTCCCCACACCCTGAAACCTCTCAGTAGACCCTCTCGGATCGATCCGGGGAAGCCCCTTGCACGGCAGCCCCGTACCATAGGACATAGCCGTGGCGCGTCCGCCCGGCGGGCGTAAGAGGAACTGACGCCGATTCCCACGATCCGAGAGAAGCGCAAGCCACCCATGCCCACGCGCCACGACATCCGTAACGTCGCCATCGTCGCCCACGTCGACCACGGCAAGACGACCATCGTCGACGCCATGCTCAAGCAGGCCGGTGCCTTCGCCGCCCACCAGCAGGTCGACGACCGAGTCATGGACTCGAACGACCTGGAGCGTGAGAAGGGCATCACGATCCTCGCCAAGAACACGGCGGTGAAGTACCACCCGAAGGACGGCGGGGCCCCGATCACGATCAACATCATCGACACCCCCGGCCACGCCGACTTCGGTGGCGAGGTCGAGCGCGGTCTGTCGATGGTCGACGCCGTCGTCCTCCTGGTCGACGCCTCCGAGGGCCCGCTCCCGCAGACCCGCTTCGTGCTGCGCAAGGCCCTCCAGCAGCGTCTGCCCGTCATCCTCTGCATCAACAAGACGGACCGCCCGGACTCCCGGATCGACGAGGTCGTCAACGAGACCTACGACCTCTTCCTGGACCTGGACGCCGACGAGGACCAGATCGAGTTCCCGATCGTCTACGCCTGCGGCCGCGACGGCATCGCCTCGCTGACCAAGCCGGCCGACGGCACGGTCCCGCAGGACTCCGACAACCTGGAGCCCTTCTTCTCCACCATCCTGGAGCACGTCCCGGCCCCGGCCTACGACGAGGAGGCGCCGCTCCAGGCCCACGTCACCAACCTCGACGCCGACAACTTCCTCGGCCGTATCGCGCTGCTCCGCGTCGAGCAGGGCGAGCTGCGCAAGGGCCAGACGGTCGCGTGGATCAAGCGGGACGGCACGATCTCCAACGTCCGCATCACCGAGCTGATGATGACCGAGGCGCTCACCCGCAAGCCCGCCGAGGTCGCCGGCCCCGGTGACATCTGCGCCGTCGCCGGTATCCCCGACATCATGATCGGCGAGACCCTGGCCGACCCGGAGAACCCGATCGCGCTGCCGCTGATCACGGTCGACCAGCCGGCCATCTCCATGACCATCGGCACCAACACCTCGCCGCTCGTCGGCCGCGGTGGCACCGGCAAGGGCGCCGACGCCAAGTCGGCCGTGAAGGACCGCAAGGTCACCGCCCGCCAGGTGAAGGACCGCCTGGACCGCGAGCTGATCGGTAACGTCTCGCTCCGCGTCCTCGACACCGAGCGCCCGGACGCCTGGGAGGTCCAGGGCCGTGGTGAGCTCGCGCTCGCCATCCTGGTCGAGCAGATGCGCCGCGAGGGCTTCGAGCTCACCATCGGCAAGCCGCAGGTCGTCACCAAGGAGGTCGACGGCAAGGTCCACGAGCCCGTCGAGCGCCTCACGGTCGACGTGCCCGAGGAGCACATGGGCGCCGTCACCCAGCTCATGGGTGTCCGCAAGGGCCGCATGGACAACATGTCGAACCACGGCTCCGGCTGGGTCCGCATGGAGTTCGTCGTTCCGTCCCGTGGCCTCATCGGCTTCCGTACGGAGTTCCTCACCAACACCCGCGGTACGGGCATCGCCCACTCGATCCACGAGGGCCACGAGCCGTGGTTCGGCACGCTGACGACCCGTAACAACGGTTCGCTGGTCGCCGACCGCGCCGGTGCGGTCACCGCCTTCGCGATGACCAACCTCCAGGAGCGCGGCGTCCTGTTCACCGACCCCGGCACCGAGGTGTACGAGGGCATGATCGTCGGCGAGAACTCGCGCTCCGACGACATGGACGTGAACATCACCAAGGAGAAGAAGCTCACCAACATGCGCTCCTCCTCCGCCGACTCCTTCGAGGCGATCGTCCCGCCGCGCAAGCTCTCCCTGGAGCAGTCGCTGGAGTTCTGCCGCGACGACGAGTGCGTCGAGGTGACCCCGGAGGCCGTCCGCATCCGCAAGGTCGTCCTGGACCAGAAGGAGCGCGGCCGCTCCGCCTCGCGCGCCAAGAACGGCTGACACGCCGAGAACGGCTGATCGGCTCTCCCAGCTGAAGATCACCTTCAGGGCCCGGCCCCCCGTACCACGTGCGGGGGGCCGGGCCCTTCCGCGACGCTACGTCGACTTCTCGTCAACCTCGTTTCAGAACGGCGCCGTCCGGTTATCGGTCGTCGCTCTCCGGAACGTGTGTTAACGGTCCGTTTCGTCGGTGTCTGTCTGTGCTCGCTTTGTCCGGATTTCGGTCTTCACGACCCTGGCGATGTTGTCAAACCGAGACCACTTAAGTGTGGTTTACAGCCCGGTCGTACTTAATAGTTGGCTCCATTGAGCTCGGGTCAATGGGTCACGCACTGTGGGGAGTGCCGACTCACGAGCACACTCGGGGTACGAGGGTGAAACGCCGTCAGGGGTGTCGGCGAACCTCCGGAGTACCCCACTTGTTGTGACAAAGTGGACTCATGAGGAGGAACCCATGCGCGGTGCCAAGAGCGCCAAGTGGGTAGCGGGCGCGATCGTTGTCGCCCTGGCAGCGACCGCCTGTGGCGGGGGCAAGAGCGACTCGGGCAAGGGTGCCGCCGGCGCCGTCGACCCGAACGGCATCTTCTCCATCGAGCTCGGTGAGCCGGAGAAGCCGCTGTACACCGGTGACACGATGGAGTCCAACGGCTCCGCGGTCATGGCCGGTCTGTTCTCCACCCTGGTGGACTACAAGGCCGACGGCTCCCTGGAGATGATCAACGCCGAGTCGGTCACCACGACGGACTCGAAGACCTGGACCGTCAAGCTCAAGTCGGGCTGGACCTTCCACGACGGCACCCCGGTCACCTCCAAGTCCTTCGTGGACGCGTGGAACTGGAACGCCAACGTCAAGAACGCCCAGGGCCTCGCGTCCTGGTTCGCGGACATCAAGGGCTTCGACAAGGTCCACCCCGACGCCGAGGGTGCCAAGCCGACCGCGGACAAGCTCGAGGGTCTGAAGATCGTCGACGACAACACGTTCACGATCGAGCTCAACACCGCGGTTCCGTACTTCGCGCACAAGCTCGCCTACATCGTCTTCGCCCCGCTCCCGGAGTCCTTCTACAAGGACACCACCGCCGCGGGTCAGAAGCCGGTCGGCAACGGTCCCTACAAGTTCAAGAGCTGGGACCACAAGAAGCAGATCGAGATCACCCGCTTCGACGGCTACAAGGGCCCGAACAAGGCGAAGAACGGCGGTGTGGTCTTCAAGAACTACACCACCCTCGAGGCCGCGTACGAGGACCTGAAGTCGGGCAACGTCGACGTCCTGCGTCAGATCGCCCCGAAGGACCTCCCGGTCTACCGCCAGGACCTCGGCGACCGCGCCGTGGACCAGCCGTACTCCGCGATCCAGACCATCGCCGTCGCCTTCTACGCCGACCAGTGGAAGAAGCCGAAGCAGGTCGACCCGAAGGTCATCCAGGGTCTGTCCATGGCGATCGACCGTGCCACCATCACCAAGACGGTGCTGAACGGCACGCGTGAGCCCGCGACCGGCTGGGTCGCCAAGGGTGTGCTCGGCTACCAGCCGAACGCGCTCGAGATCACCAAGTTCGACCCGGCCAAGGCCAAGGAGCTCATCAAGGCCGGCGGCGGTGTCCCGAACAACAAGATCTCCATCCAGTACAACGCCGATGGTGGTCACAAGGAGTGGGTGGAGGCCGTCTGCAACTCCATCCAGCAGTCGACCGGCGTCCAGTGCGTCGGCGACGGCAAGCCGGACTTCCAGGCCGACCTGACCGCTCGTAAGACGCAGCAGGTCAAGTCCCTGTACCGCTCCGGCTGGGTGCTCGACTACCCGGTGAACGCCAACTTCATCTCGGACCTGTTCCGTACGGGTGCGGGCGGCAACCAGGGCGGCTTCTCCAACAAGGAGCTGGACGCCAAGATCGCGGCCGCCGACTCGGCCAAGACGCTCGACGAGTCGGTCAAGGCGTACCAGGCCATCGAGAAGGACCTGGTCAACTACATGCCGTCGATCCCGCTCTGGTACTACAAGGTCAACGCGGGCTACTCGGAGAAGGTCTCCGGCGTCGCTTACGGCCAGGACGGTGACCCGATCCTGACCGGCGTCGAGGTCAAGAAGTAATCCCAAGCGTAGTCCGCAAGCCAGCTCACGGAGTTGACGGATCGTCAACTCCGTGAGCCGGTGCCTTACGCAGTGGCTGGGGGGCCCTTCCACGACTTCGTCATGCCCGGAAACGGGCATGTCGTCGGGGGAGGGCCGTTCGGCTGCGGCCGTCACATCTCAACGGAGGCATGATGGGGCGCTATGTCGCACGACGACTGCTCCAGATGATCCCGGTCTTCTTCGGGACAACCCTGCTGATCTTCGCCATGGTTCACGCCCTGCCCGGTGACCCCGTGCTGGCGATGTTCGGAGACAAGGGCGCGGATCCCGCCACCCTTGCCGCGAAGCGCCATGAACTCGGTCTCGACAAGCCGGAGTGGCTTCAGTACCTGCTCTACATGCGGGACATGCTCCTGCACGCGGACTTCGGCAAGCAGATCCGCAACGGGATGCCGGTCACCGATGTCCTGGGTGACGCGTTCCCCATCACGCTCCAGCTGGCCGCGCTGGCCTTCGTGTTCGAGCTGGTCTTCGGCATCGGTCTGGGCATCATCGGTGGTCTCAGGGCGGGCCGGCTCGCCGACAACGCGATCCTGATCTTCACCCTGCTGATCATCTCGATCCCGGTCTTCGTGCTCGGCTTCATCATCAAGATGGTCTTCGCCTTCAACCTGGGCTGGATCGAACCGAACGTCAGCACCGAACCCGTGCTGGGCGAGATGATCGCGCCCGCCATCGTGCTCGGCGGTCTCTCCCTCGCGTACGTGGCGCGTCTGACCCGTACGTCCATGGCGGAGAACCTGCGCGCCGACTACATGCGCACCGCCATCGCCAAGGGCCTGCCGAAGCGCCGCATCATCGGCGTGCACCTGATGCGCAACTCGATGATCCCCGTGGTCACCCTGCTCGGCACCGACATCGGCGCCCTCATGGGCGGCGCCGTCGTCACCGAGAGCATCTTCAACATCCACGGCATCGGCGGCACCATCGCCGAGTCGATCTCGCGCCGTGAGAGCTCGACCCTGGTCGGCCTCGTCACGATCCTGGTGATCGTCTACCTCGTCACCAGCCTGCTCATCGACCTGCTGTACGCGGTCCTGGACCCGAGGATCCGTTATGCCTGACGTGACCAAGACCGCCGCCACCGCCGTCGAGGACGCCGTCGCACCCCCCTCGGTGACGGACACCGCGGCTCCCGCGAAGGCCGAGAAGGGCCGCTCCCTGTGGGGCGACGCCTGGGCCGACCTGCGCCGCAACCCGTACTTCATCGTGTCGTCCGTGCTGATCGTGCTGCTGCTCGTGATCTCGGGCTTCCCGAGCATGTTCACCAGCGCCTCGCCGACCGCCGGTGACCTGGTCCACCACTTCCTGAGCAAGCCCGAACTGGGCAGCGTCGGCTCTCCGGAGTGGCTGGGCTACGACCAGCAGGGCCGTTCCGTCTACGCCCGACTGATCTACGGCACCCGCGCCTCGGTCATCGTCGGCATCTCCGTCACCCTGATCGTCACCCTCGTCGGTGGCGTGATGGGCATGCTCGCCGGCTACTTCGGCGGCGTCTGGGACGCGGTCCTCTCCCGGATCACCGACGTCTTCTTCGGCATCCCGTTCCTGCTCGGCGCCATGGTCGTCCTGCAGTCCTTCACCGAGCGCACCATCTGGGTCGTCGTCTTCGCCCTGGCGTTCCTCGGCTGGACCCAGATCACCCGCGTCATGCGCGGTGCCGTGATCACGGTCAAGCAGGCCGACTACGTGCACGCCGCGAAGGCGCTCGGCGCCGGCACCACCCGGATCCTGATCCGGCACATCCTGCCGAACGCCATGGCTCCGGTGATCGTCGTCGCGACCATCGCGCTCGGCGGCTACATCTCCGCCGAGGCGACCCTTTCCTACCTCGGCCTCGGCCTCTCGGCCCCCACCGTCTCGTGGGGTGTCGACGTCTCCGCCGGTGTCGCACAGATCCGAGTGGCCCCGCACGTCCTGCTGTGGCCCTCGATCATGCTGAGCATCACTGTCCTGGCGTTCATCATGCTCGGCGAAGCTGTCCGCAACGCCCTCGACCCCAAGCTGCGCTGAGGAGGGCGTAAAACGTGAGCACCATCTCCAAGACCACGAGCGTCCCCGCTCCGCGCGACGGCGGCCACACCGGTCCGCTGCTCGAAGTCCGTGACCTGCACGTCGAGTTCCACACCCGTGACGGTGTGGCCAAGGCGGTCAACGGTGTCAACTACTCGGTCGACGCCGGTGAGACCCTCGCCGTGCTCGGCGAGTCCGGCTCCGGCAAGTCCGTCACCGCGCAGGCCATCATGGGCATCCTCGACATGCCCCCCGGCAAGATCCCGCAGGGCGAGATCCTGTTCCGCGGCCAGGACATGCTCAAGATGTCCAACGAGGAGCGCCGGAAGATCCGCGGCCGCAAGATCGCGATGATCTTCCAGGACGCGCTGTCCTCCCTGAACCCGGTCCTCACCGTCGGCTACCAGCTCGGCGAGATGTTCCGGGTGCACCACGGCCTGTCCAAGAAGGACGCCAGGACCAAGGCCATCGAGCTGATGGACAAGGTCAAGATCCCGGCCGCCAAGGCCCGGGTCGGCGACTACCCCCACCAGTTCTCCGGCGGTATGCGTCAGCGCATCATGATCGCCATGGCGCTGGCCCTGGAGCCGGACCTGATCATCGCCGACGAGCCGACCACGGCCCTCGACGTGACCGTCCAGGCCCAGGTCATGGACCTGCTCGCGGAGCTCCAGCGCGAGTACAACATGGGTCTGATCCTGATCACCCACGACCTCGGCGTCGTCGCCGACGTCGCGGACAAGATCGCGGTCATGTACGCCGGCCGGATCGTCGAGCAGGCGCCGGTGCACGAGCTGTACAAGCGCCCGGCCCACCCGTACACCCGGGGTCTGCTCGACTCGATCCCGCGCCTGGACCAGAAGGGCCAGGAGCTGTACGCGATCAAGGGTCTGCCGCCCAACCTGCTGAAGATCCCGTCGGGCTGCGCCTTCAACCCGCGCTGCCCCAAGGCCACCGACCTCTGCCACACCGAGGTCCCGGCCCTGGTGCCGGTCACCGAGCAGGACGGCGCGGAGCTGCCGGGCCGCAAGAGCGCCTGCCACTTCTGGAAGGAGACGATCCATGGCTGAGCTCAGCAAGAACGACAGGGCCGGGGCCGTGTCCGAGGAGGCGGCCGTGGCCGCGATCGAGGCCCCCGTCGAGCGCGGTGAGCCGATCCTCCAGGTCCGCAACCTGCAGAAGCACTTCCCGCTGACCCAGGGCATCCTGTTCAAGAAGCAGGTCGGCGCGGTCAAGGCCGTGGACGGGGTCTCCTTCGACCTCTACCAGGGCGAGACCCTCGGCATCGTGGGCGAGTCCGGCTGTGGCAAGTCCACGGTCGCCAAGCTCCTGATGAACCTGGAGCGGGCCACCGCGGGCGAGGTGTTCTACAAGGGCCAGGACATCACCAGGCTGTCCGGCCGCGCCCTCAAGGCCGTGCGCCGCAACATCCAGATGGTGTTCCAGGACCCGTACACCTCGCTGAACCCGCGTATGACGGTCGGCGACATCATCGGCGAGCCCTTCGACATCCACCCCGAGGTGGCCCCGAAGGGCGACCGGCGCCGCAAGGTGCAGGAGCTGCTCGACGTCGTCGGTCTGAACCCCGAGTACATCAACCGCTATCCGCACCAGTTCTCCGGCGGTCAGCGCCAGCGCATCGGCATCGCCCGCGGCCTCGCGCTCAACCCGGAGATCATCATCTGCGACGAGCCGGTCTCGGCCCTGGACGTGTCCGTCCAGGCGCAGGTCATCAACCTGATGGAGAAGTTGCAGGACGAGTTCAACCTCTCCTACATCTTCATCGCGCACGACCTGTCGATCGTCCGGCACATCTCGGACCGTGTCGGCGTGATGTACCTGGGCAAGATGGCCGAGATCGGTACGGACACCCAGATCTACGACCACCCGACCCACCCGTACACGCAGGCGCTGCTCTCCGCGGTGCCGGTGCCGGACCCCGACGCGCGCGAACACCGCGAGCGGATCATCCTCACCGGTGACGTGCCCTCGCCGGCCAACCCGCCGTCGGGCTGCCGCTTCCGCACCCGCTGCTGGAAGGCGCAGGACAAGTGCGCGACCGAGATGCCGGTCCTCGCGATCCCGGAGCGCTTCCGCGGCCTGGACACGCCGGCGGCGCACGAGTCCGCGTGCCACTTCGCCGAGGAGAAGGACGTCGTCGGCGCGAGCTGATGACGTAGCCAGAGGCCGGCGGCCCCCGGCGCACCCCCGCAAGAGGGTGCGCCGGGGGCCTTCGCGTATGCGCTTCCCGTATCCCGGCCCGTCATACGGACGCCGTAAAAATGCACCTTCCCGGCAAAGGGGTGATATTGGGGCCTAAGTAACAGTGAGGACATCATCGGGAGGCACTCCATGCGCGGAGCCACGCACGCCAAGTGGGCCGCTCTGGCCACCGCAGTCGCCCTCGCGGCGACCGCCTGCGGCGGTGGTGACGACGGCGGCGGCGGTGGCGCCGAAGGGATCGTCAGCTCCTCGTGGGGCGACCCGCAGAACCCGCTGGAGCCGGCCAACACCAACGAGGTGCAGGGCGGCAAGGTGCTGTCCATGATCTTCCGCGGGCTCAAGCAGTACGACCCGAAGACCGGCGCGGCCAACGACATGCTCGCCGAGAAGATCGAGACCACCGACTCGACCAACTTCACCATCACCGTCAAGGACGGCTGGACCTTCTCCAACGGCGAGAAGGTCACCGCCAAGTCCTTCGTGGACGCCTGGAACTACGGCGCGAACCTGAAGAACAACCAGCGCAACGCGTTCTTCTTCGGCCAGATCGAGGGCTACGACCAGGTCCACCCCGAGTCCGGGGAGCCCACGGCCCAGACCATGTCCGGCCTGAAGGTGACCGGCCCTCAGACCTTCACGGTCAAGCTGACCCAGAAGTTCTCCACCTGGCCCTCCACCCTCGGCTACGCGGCCTTCTCGCCGCTTCCCCAGGCCTTCTTCACCGACCACGCCGCCTGGGTCGCCAAGCCCGTCGGCAACGGCCCGTACACCATCCAGTCGTACGCCAAGGGCTCCCAGATGGAGCTGGTGAAGTGGGCCGACTACCCGGGCCCGGACAAGGCGCAGAACGGTGGCATCACCCTCAAGGTGTACACGGACAACAACACCGCCTACACCGACCTGACGGCCGGCAACCTCGACCTCGTCGACGACGTGCCCGCCTCCCAGCTGAAGAACGTCCAGGCCGACCTCGGCGACCGCTACATCAACCAGCCCGCCGGCATCATCCAGACCCTCGCCTTCCCCTTCTACGACCCGGCCTGGAACAAGCCGGGCCAGGAGAAGCTGCGCACCGGCCTGTCGATGGCCATCGACCGCGACCAGATCACCAAGACGATCTTCCAGAACACCCGCACCCCGGCCACCGACTGGACCTCCCCGGTGCTCGGCGAGGACGGCGGCTACAGCTCCACCCTCTGCGGCGACGCCTGCAAGTACAACGCGGCCGAGGCGAAGAAGCTGGTCGCCGAGGGCGGCGGCATCCCCGGCGGCACGATGAAGATCTCGTACAACGCCGACACCGGCTCCCACAAGGAGTGGGTGGACGCGGTCTGCAACTCCATCAACAAGGCCCTCGGCGACACCAAGGCCTGCGTCGGCAACCCCATCGGCACCTTCGCCGACTTCCGCAACCAGATCACCCAGTCCAAGATGCCGGGACCGTTCCGGGCCGGCTGGCAGATGGACTACCCGCTCATCCAGAACTTCCTCCAGCCGCTGTACTACACCGGCGCCTCGTCCAACGACGGCAAGTGGAGCAACGCCCAGTTCGACAAGCTGGTCGACCAGGCCAACGCGGAGACCGACCAGGCCAAGGCCGTCCAGACCTTCCAGCAGGCCGAGGAAGTGCTGCGGGACCAGATGGGCGCCATCCCGCTCTGGTACCAGAACGGCAGCGCCGGCTACTCGGAGCGCGTCTCCAACGTGACTCTGAACCCGTTCAGCGTGCCCGTCTACGAGCAGATCAAGGTCGACTGACGCCGTAGCAGGTCGGAAGGCGTACGGCCCGGCCGGCGGCACCCCCGCGCCGGGCCGTCCGCCTTCCCCCAACCCACCCGGAGCCCCTCATGGGTCGTTATGTGATCCGGCGTCTGCTGCAGATGATCCCGGTCTTCTTCGGCGCCACGCTGCTGATCTTCCTGATGGTGAACGTGATGGGCGACCCCATCGCCGGCCTCTGCGGCGACCGGGCCTGCGACCCGGCGACCGCCGAGCAGCTGCGCAAGGAGTTCGGCCTCGACAAGCCCGTCTGGCAGCAATACCTGACCTACATGGGCAACGTCTTCACCGGCGACTTCGGCACCGCCTTCAACGGGCAGCCCGTCACCGAACTGATGGCCAGCGCCTTCCCCGTCACCATCCGGCTCACCATCGTCGCCATCCTCTTCGAGATCATCATCGGCATCACCCTCGGCGTCGTCACCGGCCTCAAGCGCGGCCACCCCGTCGACACCTCGGTGCTGCTGCTCACCCTGGTCGTCCTCTCCATCCCGACCTTCGTCACCGGCCTGCTGCTCCAGCTGCTCCTCGGCGTCGAATGGGGCTGGATCAAACCGGCGGTCTCGCCCGAGGCGCCCTTCAACGAGCTCATCGTCCCGGGCCTCGTCCTCGCGTCCGTCTCGCTCGCGTACGTCACCCGGCTCACCCGCACCTCGATCGCCGAGAACAAGCGCGCCGACTACGTGCGTACCGCGGTCGCCAAGGGCCTGCCACGCCGCCGGGTGATCACCCGGCACCTGCTGCGCAACAGCCTCATCCCCGTGGTGACGTTCATCGGCGCCGACATCGGCGCGCTCATGGGCGGCGCCATCGTCACCGAACGGATCTTCAACATCCACGGCGTCGGTTACCAGCTCTACCAGGGCATCGTCCGCCAGAACACCCAGACCGTGGTCGGCTTCGTGACCGTCCTCGTCCTGGTGTTCCTGATCGCCAACCTCCTGGTCGACCTCCTGTACGCCGTCCTTGACCCGAGGATTCGCTATGCCTGAGCCCGAGCCGTTTGAGCCGCTTGAGTCGTACGGCGAGGAAGGACGCGCCGTGGCCTCGACCGGTGCCGGAGGCGCGGCCGACTACGGCACCGCCGAGGCCGAGACGCTGGAGCAGAACCCCGAGCCGCCCGAGGAGACCGACCCCGGCAGCGCGGGCCCCGGCCCCGAGCAGAAGGCCCGCTCGCTGTGGTCCGACGCCTGGCACGACCTGCGCCGCAACCCGGTCTTCATCATCTCCGCCCTCGTCATCCTCTTCCTGGTGATCATCTCCATCTGGCCGTCCCTCATCGCCTCCGGCGACCCCCTCGACTGCGACCTGGCCAAGGCCCAGGAAGGCTCCCAGCCCGGCCACCCCTTCGGCTTCAACGGCCAGGGCTGCGACGTCTACACCCGCACCGTCTACGGCGCCCGCACGTCCGTCACCGTCGGCGTCCTCGCCACCCTCGGCGTTGCGATCCTCGGCAGCATCCTCGGCGGCCTGGCCGGATTCTTCGGCGGCGGCTGGGACGGCCTCCTCTCCCGGATCACCGACGTCTTCTTCGCCATCCCCGTCGTCCTCGGCGGCCTGGTCTTCCTGTCCGTGGTCTCCAGCGCCACCGTCTGGCCCGTCATCGGCTTCATGGTGCTGCTCGGCTGGCCGCAGATCTCCCGTATCGCCCGCGGCTCCGTGATCACCGCCAAACAAAACGACTACGTGCAGGCCGCCCGGGCGCTCGGCGCCTCCAACTCCCGGATGCTGCTGCGCCACATCGCACCCAACGCCGTCGCCCCCGTGATCGTCGTCGCGACCATCGCGCTCGGCACCTACATCGCCCTGGAGGCGACCCTGTCGTACCTCGGCGTCGGCCTGAAGCCGCCGACCGTCTCCTGGGGCATCGACATCTCCTCGGCCTCGCAGTACATCCGCAACGCCCCGCACATGCTGCTCTGGCCGGCCGGCGCGCTCGCCATCACGGTGCTCGCCTTCATCATGCTCGGCGACGCGGTGCGCGACGCCCTCGACCCCAAGCTGAGGTAGGGCCCATGCTGCTCGAAGTGCGCGACCTGCACGTGGAGTTCCACACCCGCGACGGGGTGGCCAAGGCGGTCAACGGCGTCAACTACTCGGTCGACGCGGGGGAGACCCTGGCCGTGCTCGGCGAGTCCGGCTCCGGCAAGTCCGTCACCGCCCAGGCCGTCATGGGCATCCTCGACATGCCCCCCGGAAAGATCACCGGAGGGGAGATCCGCTTCCAGGGCCAGGACCTGCTCAAGCTCAAGGAGGACGAGCGGCGCAAGGTCCGCGGCGCCAAGATGGCGATGATCTTCCAGGACGCGCTGTCCTCCCTCAACCCCGTGCTCAGCGTCGGCGACCAGCTCGGCGAGATGTTCCAGGTCCACAAGGGCCTGTCGAAGAAGGACTCCCGGGCCAGGGCCGTCGAGCTGATGGACCGGGTCCGCATCCCCGCCGCCAAGGAACGCGTCGGCCAGTACCCGCACCAGTTCTCCGGCGGCATGCGCCAGCGCATCATGATCGCCATGGCGCTCGCCCTCGAACCCGAGCTGATCATCGCCGACGAGCCGACCACGGCCCTCGACGTCACCGTCCAGGCCCAGGTCATGGACCTGCTCGCGGAGCTCCAGCGCGAGCTCAACATGGGGCTCATCCTCATCACCCACGACCTCGGTGTGGTCGCCGACGTCGCCGACAAGATCGCCGTCATGTACGCGGGCCGCATCGTCGAACAGGCCCCCGTCCACGAGATCTACAAGGCGCCCGCCCACCCCTACACCCGCGGGCTGCTCGACTCGATCCCGCGCCTGGACCAGAAGGGCCAGGAGCTCTACGCGATCAAGGGCCTGCCGCCCAACCTCCTCGCCATCCCGCCCGGCTGCGCCTTCAACCCGCGCTGCCCGCTCGCCCGGGACCGGTGCCGCGTCGAGGAACCGCCGCTGTACGACGTCACCGAATCGCCCGTACCGCGCTCCAGCGCCTGCCACTACTGGAAGGAGTGCCTCCATGGCTGAGGCGATTCTCCAGGTCCGCGGTCTGCACAAGCACTACCCGCTGACCCAGGGCATCCTCTTCAAGAAGCAGGTCGGCGCGGTCAGGGCGGTCGACGGCGTCGACTTCGACCTCGCCGCCGGCGAGACCCTGGGCATCGTCGGCGAGTCCGGCTGCGGCAAGTCGACGGTCGCGAAGATGCTGGTCAACCTGGAGCGGCCGACCTCCGGCACCATCTCGTACAAGGGCGAGGACATCACCAAGATGTCCCCGCGCGCCCTCAAGGCCGTGCGCCGCAACATCCAGATGGTGTTCCAGGACCCGTACACCTCGCTCAACCCGCGCATGACGGTCGGCGACATCATCGGAGAGCCGTACGAGATCCACCCCGAGGTCGCGCCCAAGGGCGACCGGCGCCGCAAGGTGCAGGACCTGCTCGACGTCGTCGGCCTCAATCCCGAGTACATCAACCGCTATCCGCACCAGTTCTCCGGCGGTCAGCGCCAGCGCATCGGCATCGCCCGCGGCCTGGCCCTCCAGCCCGAGATCATCGTCGCCGACGAGCCGGTCTCGGCGCTCGACGTGTCCGTGCAGGCCCAGGTCGTCAACCTGCTCGACCGGTTGCAGAGCGAGTTCAAGCTGTCGTACGTCTTCATCGCGCACGACCTGTCGATCGTCCGGCACATCTCGGACCGGGTCGGCGTCATGTACCTGGGCCGGATCGTCGAGATCGGCACCGACGAGCAGATCTACGACCACCCCACCCACCCGTACACCCAGGCGCTGCTCTCCGCCGTGCCGGTGCCGGACCCCGACGCGCGCGAACACCGCGAACGGATCCTCCTCGCCGGCGACGTGCCCTCCCCGGCCAACATCCCCTCCGGCTGCCGCTTCCGCACCCGCTGCTGGAAGGCGCAGCTGCGCTGCGAGCAGGAGGTCCCGCTGCTCGCCGTCCCCGCCGTCTTCCGCCTCACGGACACCCCGGCGAAGCACGACTCGGCCTGCCACTTCGCGGAGGAGAAGCAGGTGGTGCCGCCGGAGGAGCCGGGCGAGGAGCCGCCGAAGGTGGGGGAGCCCCCCGAGGCGCCGCCGGAGGAGCCGCAGGGCCCCAAGAGCCTCTGACGCCTTAACAGCTCCGCAACACCGGTGAATCGGTTCCGATATACGGACGCGGGACGCTGATCGGTGTACGGCCGTGCGGGTGCCGTAGGCCGGCCGGGGCGGCGCACGCGGCGCCCCGGCCGGCCCCCGCTCGCCGCGCCCGCAAGGACCTCCGCGCCATCCCGACTTGACGCACACGCGGCCCGCATATGCGGAACCGCTTGTTTCGGCCGTTGGCGACCGTGAGTATCGGCCCCGTGACAGTGACACGAACGGCACGTCTCACCGGCGCCGCCCTGTGCGCCGCGCTCGCCCTCGTCACCCTCGTCTGGCTGCTGCGCGACCTCGCCACCTTCGGGCCGACCCCCGAACTGCTCTGGTTCTGGGCCGGCGACCACGGCTTCCGCCTCCACCCCGCCGCGGCCACCACCCTCGTCGACCCGCTGCTGCTCGCGGCCTACACGGTCACCGCGGGCGTCGCCCTGCGCTCCTCCCTCGCCGGGCCCGCGATGGCCGTCACCGGTCTCGGCACCCTCGCCCTGCGGCTGCCCGGGCTGTGGGCGTCCGGCGTCGAGGCGCTGGTCAGCACCATGATCGTGCTCGTCCTCGGTGCCGCACTCGTGGTCACTGCCGCGGCCGGGCGTGAGCCTGTCGGCCGCGAGCCCGCCGGCCGTGAGGCCGTCGGGCGCGAGCCCTTCGCCCGCCGGCCCTTCGCGCACGAGCCCGTCGGCGGAACCCCGGACGGCCCGAACGCCCCCTACGGACCGAACGCCCCCTACGGCGACGGCACCCCCGACCACGTCCGGACCCCCGACCACGTCCGGACCCCCGACCGCCCCCGCACCGGGCCCGCCGTCGCCGCCGGGATCCTGTGCCTGCTCGCCGGCCTCATGTGGGCGGGCTGGGAGGTGCGCTGGGCCACCCTGCTGCCGGTCGAGTACACCGTCGGCCGCTACACCGGCGGTGCCTCGCTCCTTCTCCCCGCCCTCGCCGTCCCGCCCGGCTGGCTGAACGCCGTGCTCGTCCTGCTGCTCCTCGCCGCCGCCGGCAGCGCCTTCGCACGGGCCGGGCACTCCCGCCCGCTCGGCCTGTTCGCCGGACTGCTGCTCGCGGGCGTCGGCGCGGCCGGCACGGCGGCCGCCCTGCGCCGCAACTGGCACACGTACGTGCCCGAGCGGGACCTCTACTCCGTCGCGTACGACATCGGCTGCGGCTTCGCGCTGCTCGCCGGGCTGCTCGTGCTCGCCCTGCTCGCCCGCCCGGGCCGCCGCCGTACCCCGTACCGCCCCGTCGCCGCCCTCCCGCCGGCCCCGCCCGCGCAGCGCCCGCCGGGCTGGTGATCAGCGAAGACCCAGAGACCTCCGCAGGAAGTCCACCTGAAGCAGCAGAAGGTTCTCCGCCACCTGCTCCTGCGGGGTCATGTGCGTGACACCCGACAGCGGCAGCACCTCGTGCGGGCGGCCCGCCGCGAGCAGGGCCGAGGACAGGCGCAGGGTATGGGCCATCACCACGTTGTCGTCGGCCAGACCGTGCACGAGCATCATCGGGCGGGCCGGCTCCCTCGGCTCGGTGAGACCGGCCTCGGAGAGCAGGGAGTTCGCCGCGTAGACGCCCGGCTTCTCCTCGGGCCCGCCGCCGAGATAGCGCTCGGTGTAATGGGTGTCGTAGAGCCGCCAGTCCGTCACCGGCGCGCCCACCACGGCCGCGTGGAACACGTCAGGGCGGCGCAGCGCGGCGAGGCCCGCCAGATAGCCGCCGAAGGACCAGCCGCGGATCGCGACCCGGCCGAGGTCCAGCGGGAAGCGCTCGGCGAGCGCGTGCAGCGCGTCGACCTGGTCGTCGAGGCTGAGCGTGAAGTCGCCGCTGATCGCCTTCTCCCAGGCGGGGGAACGGCCCGGGGTGCCGCGCCCGTCGGCGACGATCACCGCGAAGCCCTGCTCGGCGAACCAGCGGGACGTCAGATGCGGATTGTGGGCGGCGACCACCCGCTGTCCGTGCGGGCCGCCGTAGGGGTCGAGGAGGACCGGCAGCGGCCCGTCGCCCTCCCGCCAGGAGGAGGGCAGCAGCACGGCGCAGGGGATGCGCCGCTCGCCCGCCTCGACGAGCGTGACACCGGCGGAGAGCACGGGCCGCTGGGCGTACGAGACGACCTCGGCGAGCCGCTTGCCGTCCCGCAGCACGCGCACGGTGATGCCGGGCGCGTCCGGGCCGGCCGAGGACAGGACGGTGACCGCCCCGGACCCCGCCTCGGCCCTCGTGCCGGCCCCGGCCCCGGACCCCGTGGTGGCCCCGGCACCGGACCGTACCGCCGCGTGCACTCCGGGCGTCTCGGAGACCCGCTCCACACCCTGTTCACCCACCCGGTACACATGGATCTCACCGGTCTCCGGAGCACCGCCGTCCCCGGCCGCCTCACCCGTCGACGCCGAGATCAGGACATCTTCCGCGCCGACGTCGAGCACCGCCCGCACGTGCAGCCGCGCGTCCGTCAGGGCCCGGTCGCCGACCACGAGCACCCGCGCCCCGTCCCGGTCCGCGATCCGCACGAGCCGCCCGTCCGGCGTCCACGCCGGCACCCCGCTGAACAGGTCCAGCCACACCGGGTCCTCGTCCACCCGCAGGGTGTCCGTCGCCCCGGTCTCCGGATCGACCGTCAGATACGCCTGGCTCCGCTGGTCCCGCGCCTGTACGAGGAGCAGCGGCGCCCCCGCGGACGACCAGTGCACACGGGCCAGATACGGGAAGGAGGCCCGGTCCCACAAGACCTCGGTGCGATTTCCGGTCAGATCCACGACGAAGAGCCGGACGTCTGCGTTGGGCGTCCCCGCCGCCGGATACGCGACCGGCTGCGGCTCCCGCTCCGGGTGCGCCGGGTCCGCGATCCACCAGCGCCGTACGGGCGACTCGTCGACCCGGGCGACGAGCAGCCGGTCCGAGTCCGGCGCCCACCAGAAGCCACGGGACCGGTCCATCTCCTCCGAGGCCACGAACTCGGCCAGACCGTAGGTGACGCCATCCGCCCCCGGCTCCGGCTCGGCGAGCGCCCGGTCGCCGGTGCCGTCCGCCCCGGTCACCCGCAGCGCCCCGCCCGCCGCGTACGCCACCCAGCGCCCGTCCGGCGACGGCCTCGGGTCCACCACCGGCCCCGGCACCGGCAGCTCGCGCGCCGTGCCCGCCCTCAGCTCCGCCGCGAACAGACGCCCGGACAGCGCGAACGCGGCCAACTCCGCTGCCCCGTCGAGCGCGTAGCCCACGATCCCCGCCGAGCCCTCCCGGCTGCGCTCCCGCCGGGCCCGCTCCTCCGGCGACAACTCCTCGGCGGCGCCGCCCAGAAGCAGCTCCGGGTCGGCCGCGAGCCGCTCCACGGGGCCGTCCGGACCCTCCAGGTCCAGCACCCACAGCCGGTGCGAGCGGTCCGTGCCCGAGCCGGAGCGCAGGAACACCACCCGCGAACCATCCGGTGCGACACCGAAACCGCGCGGTGCGCCGAGCATGAAGCGCTGTGTGCGCGCGTACTGCCGGGGGAAGGAGACCTGCTCGTTCGACGAAGTCATGTGACCGAAACTAGCGTCCGTGCGCCCCCTCGTGCCTCCGTACACCGATCGATGCGATGGCACGGATAGTTATGATCCGTAGCGCTAGGTGGGTAGGCATCCATCGGGCACATGCCAACCGAACGTCCGACCGAAGAAGTGTGGAGGTGAACCGCCGTGGCACTCTCGATCTCGGTGGTGGTGCTGCTGGCGATCGTCGTCTTCCTGCTGATCCGGAAATCCGGACTCAAGGCCGGGCACGCGGCGATCTGCGCCCTGCTCGGCTTCTATCTGGCGAGCTCGTCCATCGCCCCGTCCATCAGCACCCTCACCACGAACGTGGCGAGCATGATCGGCGGCCTCAAGTTCTGACCTGCCGGTCTTTCCCCGGCCCCGCCTCGTAGGCGTCTCGTAGGGTGGGGCCATGACGGTTCTCCCTGCCCGTCGTCTGCTCCTGGTGCACGCGCACCCCGACGACGAGTCGATCAACAACGGCGCCACCATGGCCAGGTACGCGGCCGAGGGCGCCCTCGTCACCCTGGTGACCTGCACCCTGGGCGAGGAGGGCGAGGTCATCCCGCCCGAGCTCGCCCACCTCGCACCCGACCGGGAGGACCGGCTCGGGGACTTCCGCGTCGGTGAACTCGCCGCCGCGATGAAGGAGCTGGGCGTCACCGACCACCGGTTCCTCGGCGGCCCCGGCCGCTTCCGCGACTCCGGGATGATGGGCGCCGAGCAGAACCGCCGCCCCGGCGCCTTCTGGAACACCGAGGTCGACGCCGCCGCCCCGTCCCTCGTCGAGGTGATCCGCGAGACCCGCCCGCAGGTCCTCGTCACCTACGACCCCGACGGCGGCTACGGCCACCCCGACCACATCCAGGCCCACCGGGTCGCCATGCGCGCCGCCGAGCTCGCCGCCGACCCCGGCTACCGGCCCGAGCTCGGCCCCGCCCACGCCGTCGTCAAGATCTACTGGAACCGGGTGCCCAGGAGCGTCGCCGAGGCCGGCTTCGCCCGGCTCGCCGCCGAGGGCTCCGTCTTCCCTGCCGACGCCGTGATCGGCGACGTTCCCGGGGTCGTCGACGACACGCGCATCACCGCCGAGATCGCCGGCGAGGAGCCGTACCCGTACGCCGCCCGCAAGAGCGCCGCCATGGCCGCCCACGCCACCCAAGTCGCCGTCGACGGCCCCTTCTTCGCGCTCTCCAACAACCTCGCCCAGCCGATCTTCACCACCGAGTACTACGAGCTGGTGCACGGCACCTCCGGCGCCCCCGCGGGCACCCGCGAGACCGACCTCTTCGCGGGAGTCGAGGAAGCCGAGGGAGCCGCAGGATCCGAGGGATCCGCAGGATCCGAAGGAGTCGAGAGGGCCGCTGGAGCCGAGGAAGCCGAGGAAGCCGCGCGAGTGACGGAGGTGGACGCGCCGTGACCCCGCCCCGCAGCCGCGCCTCCGCCTCCGGGCCCGCCCCCCGCCCCGCCCCGCGCCCCGCGCCGGAGGCGGCGCCCGCCGCCCTCACACCGGCGGCCCGCTATGTCTGGTACGCGGTGCTCCTGGTCCTCGGGGCGCTCGTCGGCACCGCGGGATCCCTCGTCCAGGCCGCCTGGTTCCCCCTCGGCCTGCTGCTCACCCTGCTCGCCACCGCCGCCCTTTTCTTCGCCGCCCGGCGCGCCACCGGCAACCAGCTCGGCGTCGTCGCGGCCGGTGTCGGATGGCTTGTCACCATCATCCTGCTCAGTCTCGGACGCCCGGAAGGCGACGGTCTGTTCGGCGGCGGCATCGGCGAGATGGTCTTCCTGCTCGGAGGGATGGCGATCGCTGTGATCTCCGCCACGATGAGCCGGCCGGTCCGACCGGGCCCGTGAACACGCCGACTTGAGCCGACCTGAGCCGAGTTGACGCGAGAGTGTCTTGACTTCGGCCGTATTGCGTATAACCGATCACCGCCGGGTCGGGTGCGGAACGGCGGCGGCCAGTATGGTGGTGCGCGCCGCCGACCGCCCGGATCACCACGAGCATCAGCAAGAGCGGGCGGCGGAGCCAACCGGGAGATCCTGCTTTGAGTCGTGAAACTGGTCGAGAGACTGACAGTTCGTCCTCCGGCGCCCAGGGGCGCGGCGGGGCCGCGTACCCCTCGGGCACCCCGCCGTACGGAATGCGGGGCGGACAGGAGGCGGACCCGGAGAACGGGGCCGCCACCACGCCGCCCGAGGAGCCGAAGACCGAAACCACGCTGACCACCCGTATCCGGATCAACATCCCGGGTTCGCGTCCGATCCCGCCCGTGGTGGTCCGCAAGCCGGTCGGCGAGTCCGGCACGGCCGGCGCGGGTACCGGTGCCGGGGCAGGGGCAGGCGCCTCGGGTCCGGCCCCGTCCTCAGCGGCCGAGCCGCGCGCCGCCGCGCCCAGGCCCGCCCGCCCGGCACCCGCCCCGGCGCCCGCGCCCGCCCCTGCCCCCGCGCCCTCGCCCTCGCCCGAACCGGAGCCCGCCGCCCCGGCCGCCGCCGAGGAGAAGCCGACCAGCAGCTGGTTCGCGCCGCGCAAGCCGTCCGCGGCCACGCCGCCGCCCGCCGCCCCGGCCGCACCCACGACACCCGCCGCCCCCGCCCCGTCGGCACCCGCGCCCTCGGCCCCGGCCAAGCCCGGCTTCGCGGGCTCCGCCGGCGACGGCGTCCCGTCCGCGGGCAGCACCACCCAGAGCATGCCGGTGGTCACCCCGCTGACCGGTGGCCCGGCACCCACCCCGGCCGGCGGCACGCCGATGTACGACGGACCCGTCCCCGGCGACGGACCCGCCACCGGCAACCCCCTCTACGGCAACCCGCTGTACGACAACGGCCCCGGCCACACCCCGGCCGCCGGCACGCCCGTCGTCGACGCCGCCGCCCCCGCCCTGCCCCCCGCCGGGCCGACCACCGGCCCGGTCACCGGCAGCAGCCCGGTCGTCGGCCCGGGTGTGCCGCCCCGCGGCCCCGGGGCGCGCCGGCCCATGGCGCCGCGGATGTCCGACGACACCGCGATCCTCACGCCGCAGGCCCCCGCGTCCGTCCCGCCCGGCGGCCCCGCCGGAGGCGAGCCGGGTCACGTGTCCGGCGCGACGCTCAGCAGCGGCATGCCGGTCGTCCCGCAGGCCGGGCCCGACCTGGCCCCGCGCATCCCGGGCCGCGCCGACTTCGAGGAGCCGGCCGCCCCGAGGCCGCCGGCCCCGAAGCCGGCTCCGAAGCCCGCGCCCGCGCCCGCCAAGAAGGGCCGCTCCAAGCTGGTCCTGGCCGGCGTCGGCGTGGTGGGCCTGGCGGGTGTCGCGTACGGCGCGGGCCTGCTCCTCAACCACTCCGAGGTCCCGAAGGGCACCACGGTCCTCGGCGTCGATATCGGCGGCGGTACGAAGGAGGAGGCCGTCGCCAAGCTGGAGGCGTCCCTGGGCAAGCGCGCCCACGCCCCGCTCCAGCTCACCATCGGCGGCAAGAAGGCCGAACTGGCCCCGGACAAGGCGGGCCTCGCCCTGGACGCCCAGGCGACCGTGCGCGCCGCCGCGGGCAGCGACTACAACCCGGTCTCGGTCATCGGCTCCCTCTTCGGCGGTACGCGCGAGGCGAACCCGGTCTTCCCGGTCGACAACGAGAAGCTGGCCGTCGCCCTCACCGACCTGGCCGGCGCCTCCGGCTCGGTCACCGAGGGCACCATCGTCTTCGCCCCGAACAAGGTCACCGCGATCGAGGGCAAGGCGGGCAAGGGCCTGGACGTCCAGCGCTCGATGATCTCGGTCAAGGACGCGTACCGCTCCCAGGTCGAGACCGGCCACCCCAACAACGTCGAGCTCCCCGTCGTCAGCCGCCAGCCGACGGTCACCAAGGACGAGCTGGACCGGGCGATGGAGGAGTTCGCGCAGCCCGCGATGTCCGACAAGATCACCATCAAGGCGGGCGCGAAGTCGATCGACTTCGGCCCGGCCCGTTCCCTGCCGAAGATCCTCTCCATGAAGGCCGTCGACGGCCGCCTGGTCGAGGTCTACAACAAGCAGGCGATCACCGAACTCCTCGACGGCGTCTTCGACGGCGTCATGATCACCAAGGCCGACGGCACCAAGCACCAGGTGAGCGCGGACGACGTGGCTTTCGTGATGCGGGACGCGCTGCGGGGCAAGACGAAGGCGGACCGGACGAAGACGATCGACCTGTCGGGCAACGGCTGACGGTCGTCGACTCGCGTGCGAGCAGCCCCCACCCGCAGCCGCGGATGGGGGCTGTTCCGTGGCGTCAGACCAGGACGGGAACCACGGCGTCACCGCCGGACACGACATTCAGGTAAGCCTGGACGTCATTCGGATCCGATGTGGCGATGGCCGCCGCCCCGAGTCGCGTGGCGGTGAGCGCCACGAGCCCGTCCACGGGATCGGGCCGCTTCTTCGGGGACAGAGCGACCTTCCCGATCCGGCCGCCCCGTTCCGCGCGGGTCTTGGGCCCTGGGGGGCGGCCGCACCAGAAGTTCATCAGGCCGTTCGCCCCCAGGGCCCGAAGCCAGAGGCCAACGCCGAGCCACCGGCGGTAGGTTGCGCGGTGTGGAAGAGATACCTGGCTGGCTTCGGTGGGTGTGCCTTGGCATCGCCCTGTTTCAGACCGTCGCCCTCGTGCCCGTCGTGCGGCGGATGCGCAGTGACGACCGGGAAGCGCGGATCACGGCCCGTATCGACCTGGTCGAGACCCTGGGGTCGATCGTGATGCTCGGAAGCCTCGCGCTGCTGTTCGTTGCCGGCGGGCTGGTCGGCTTCGTCGTCACGGGCGGCGCCATGCTGGCCAAGCCCGTCCGGTGGCTCCTCAGCCGCCGCAGGCGCCCCGCAGGGGACTAGGAACCGGACGAGAACCGGACCGTCACCACCAGGCCGCCCCCGGGGCGGGAAACCAGGCTCAGACGTCCCCCGTGAGCCCGGACGATGCTCTGCACGATCGCCAGGCCCAGGCCCACCCCCGCGTGCTCGTCCGCGTGCCGGACGCGTTCCGTGCCCCGCTGGAAGGGTTCCGTGAGGGTCGGGATCAGGGACGGGGGGACGGGGCGGCCCGTGTTCTCGACTCGGAGGACGCTCGTGTCGCCCTCCGTCGCCGTGTGGACCGTCACCGTCCCGCACTCGCCGGACGGGAGGTTGTGGACGATCGCGTTCTGGACGAGGTTCGTCGTCATCCGCAGCAGGAGCTCCGCCGAGCCGCTCGTCCGGGTCGCCGTGCCCGTCACGTCGAGCGAGATCCCGCGCCGCTCGGCGAGGGGGAGCAGGGCCTCGGCGGCCTCCTCGGCGACGAGGGAGAGGTCCACGGCCTCGCGGGCGAAGCCGCCGCGGTCGCTGCGGCTGAGCAGCAGGAGCGCCTCGGTGAGGGCGATCGCGCGGGTGTTGACCGCCTGGAGGCGGTCGAGGAGTTCCTCCCGGTCCCGCGCCGGGTCCTTGCGGGCGACGTCGAGCAGCGTCTGCGTGACGGCGAGCGGCGTGCGCAGCTCGTGGGAGGCGTTCGCGGCGAACCTCCGCTGCTCCGCGACGTGCGATTCGAGCTGTTCGAGCATGGCGTCGAACGCGTCGGCGAGTTCGCGGAACTCGTCCCGGCGGCCCTCCATGCGGATCCGGTGGGACAGCGAACCCGTCCCCGCGAGCCGCGCCGCCGCCGTGATCCGGGTGAGCGGTGCCAGCATCCGGCCGGCGAGGAGCCAGCCGCCGACGAGGCCGAACACGAGTAGGAAGGCCATCGCCACGGCCGCCGCGGGGGCGAAGGTGTGCACCAGGAGGTAGCGGTTGGGCGAGATCCCGAGCAGGCCCTGGTCCTTGTCGGGGACGTAGCGCAGGATGAACACCCACACCACGGCCAGGAGCAGCGCACCCGCCACGGCGAGGAACCCGGCGTAGCTGAGGGTGAGTTTCAGGCGGGCGCTGAGCCCCGGGCGCCTATCCACGAGCGTCGGCAGCGTCGGGGGACGCGTCGATGCGGTAGCCGACGCCCGGCACCGTCGCGATGATCCACGGCTCGCCGAGCCGCTTGCGCAGTGCGGAGACGGTGATGCGGACGGCGTTGGTGAACGGGTCGGTGTTCTCGTCCCAGGCCCGTTCCAGCAGTTCCTCCGCGCTGACGACCCCGCCCTCGGCGGCGACGAGGACGTCGAGGACCGCGAACTGTTTACGGGTGAGCGCGACGTAACGCCCGTCGCGGAAGACCTCCCGCCGGAACGGGTCGACCCGCAGGCCCGCGAGTTCGCGCACCGGCGGCCGGGCGTACGCGCGCCTGCGGTCGAGCGCCCGCAGCCGCATGACGAGCTCCCGCAGTTCGAACGGCTTGGTGAGGTAGTCGTCGGCACCGAGCTCGAACCCGGACGCCTTGTCGTCGATCCGGTCCGCGGCGGTCAGCATCAGGATCGGGATGCCGCTGCCGGAGGCCACGATGCGCCGGGCGACCTCGTCGCCGGAAGGGCCGGGGATGTCGCGGTCGAGGACGGCGAGGTCGTACGAGTGGAGGGCGAGGAGCTCCAGAGCGGAGTCGCCGTCGCCGGCGATGTCGGCGGCGATCGCTTCGAGCCGCAGACCGTCACGGACGGCCTCGGCCAGATAGGGCTCGTCCTCCACGATCAGTACGCGCATACCGGAAGCCTAAGCAGCACTCCGTATCTCCGGCGTATGCGACGGCGCCTCGGCGGTCCTCCGCGTGCGCCGCCACCAGCGGCGCGACGCAAGCCCCGCCAGTACGGCCCCGGCCGCGTTGACCAGGACGTCGTCCACCGACGACACCCGGTCGAGCCGCAGCACGTACTGCGCGGTCTCGACCAGGACCGAGCAGCCCGCCCCGAGCGCCAGGATCCGCGGGACCGACGCGAGCGCCGCGTACCGCACCGGCGCGAAGAACCCGAGCGACGCGAAGACCAGCAGATTGCCGACGATCCCGAGCGTCCCCATCGTGGCCAGGTCGCGCAGCGGCACCAGGCTCACCCGCGGGGGGACGACGCCGATCCCGGCGCCGGGCATCAGCGTCAGCCACAGGACCGGCACCGTCCCGTGCACCATGCCCACCTCGGCGAGCGACTTCCGCCACGCCCACCCCGTCGGGACCCCGGCGCCACGCCGCCACCGGGCGAGGGCCCACACCACGGGGACGGTCAACGGCAGCAGGACCAGGGTCATGAACGCCACACCGTTGAACGTGTCCCAGCAGCCGTGCCACCGCCCCGCCACGCACCTCGATTCCGCCATCAGGAGCGGCCCCCGCAGGACGTACGGGCTGACCGCCACTCCCAGGGTCGCCAGTCCGAGGACCATGGCCTTGCGCGGCAGGGACACGCCTTCGTTCACGTTCATGGCCCCATGGGACACGACAGGCCGTTGCCACGGCGTATCCCGTTTTCGATACGCCCGCGATATACGCCCGCGATATACGCCCGCGTTACAGGGGACCGTCCTCAGTTCAGCAGCGCCCGCGCCGCCTTCGCCCGCCTCCGGATCGTCTCCGCCGCGCTCGGCTCGACCGCGTCCATGATCGTCGCGTACGCCTCCATCTCCGCCGCCCCCGTCAGGAAGTCCCCGCGCTGCACGAGCAGCTCCGCGCGCTCGTACCGCAGCCGCGCGGGGTGCGAGGGCAGCAGCAGGGACAGCTCCACCGCCCACAGGGCGATGTCGGAGCGTTCGGGGCGGGCGGCGGCCCAGGCGCGGATGTTGTTGAGGATGCGCAGCACGATCGCCGCCGGGGTCGCGGGGCGCAGCATCGACGGGTCGAGGGCCTCGCCGGTGGCGCCCGCGACCAGGAGTTCCGCGTCCGTGGCGGTCATCGCGCGCCCGCCCGCGAACGGGTCGGCCAGGTGCAGTTCCGCCGGGTCGCCGAAGCCGACGACGAAGTGCCCGGGCAGCCCGAGGCCGTACACATGCGCCCCGGCCCGCCGTGCGACCTCCATCCACACCACGGACAGCAGGATCGGCAGGCCGCGCCGCGTCCGCAGCACTTCGTGGAGGAGCGAGGACTCCAGGCGCTGGTAGTCCGCGGGCACGCCCTGGAAGCCCTCACGGCGGCCCAGGAGGTCGGCGAGCGCCGCGACCCACGCGTCGGTGTCCCCGCCCCGCGCTCCGTACGGTACGAGCCCGGCGAGCCGGTCGAGTTCGATCTCGGCCTCGTCGAGGTCGGCCTCGGTCACGGACGGGTCGGCCACGGCGCACAGCAGCAGACAGAGGCGTGCGAGGTCGGGCCGCTCGGACCTGGCCTCCTCGGCGAACTCCCGCCGCCGGTCCGCCCCCGGCCCGTCCGCCCCGCGCCGGTCCGCCCCGCGCCCGTCCGTCATGCGCCCGTCCATCGGTAGTGGTGGTAGTGGTGATGGGTGGCGAAGCCCATCCCGTCGTACAGCGCCCGCGCACCGTCGTTGTCCGCCTCCACCTGGAGCCAGGCTGCCGACGCGCCCTCGTCGAGCGCCCGGCGGGCGAGCGCGGCCATCACGGCCGTGGCGAGGCCGCGGCGCCGCCGGTCCGGATCGACCTCCACCGCCATGAACCCGGCCCAGCGCCCGTCCACGACGAGGCGCCCGATCGCCGCCGGTATGTCTTCGGTGCCCGGTACGGACGCGAACCACACACGGGGGCCGCTCCGGAGCACCTGGAGGACGTGCGGGCCGGGCTCGGCGGAGCGCTGGTAGCGGCGCAGCCAGGACTCGTCGACGTCGCGGTCGATCCGTACCCCGGAGAGGGTGGCGGGGTCGACGTCGCCGATCGGGGCGAGCGCCGCGATCCGCAGTTCCGCGGTGACCTCGCGCTGCCAGCCCCGCTGCTCCAGTTCGGCGCCGAGCAGCTCCTGGGTGCCCTCCGCGCCGGTCGCGGTCTGGATGTACGCGGGCAGTTCCCGGGCCGCGTACCAGTCCCGTACGCGCTCCAGGGCGGCGTCCAGGGGAAGGCCCGGATCGCCGAGCGGGAGCACGGAGTTGGCGCGCCGGGTGAATCCGGCGGAGGCCCGCAGGGTCCACTCGCCGAGGGCCTCGCTCTCCACCGGCTGCCAGGCGCGCGCGGCGGCCCGGGCGAGTTCGGGGAAGCTCGCGGCGGGGCCGCGCCGGCGGGCCGGGGCGGCGGGGACGGTCTTGCCGGCGACGAGCCTGGATTCCGCGATCCGGACGGTCTCACCGGTCCTGCGTGTGATCACGACCACACCCGCATCCCATGATGTGAGAACCCCGACCGCGTCGGTGAACATCTCGCCCGGTGCCGCCGAGTCCGTCACGTACCGAACAGAGACGCGTTTTCCCACGTCAGCCGTGCCGATTCGGACTTCGAGCCGTCCTCCGCCGGTGAATTCCACAGCTTCTGAGCCCCTCCTGTTCGGATCGTCCCCAAGAACGGAGATACTAGGGGCGGGCATCGACGACACCGCGCTCCCGCGCAGATCCAGCCCTACTGAGGAGGAACGACAGCGTGACCTACGTCATCGCGCAGCCTTGTGTCGACGTCAAGGACAAGGCGTGCATCGAGGAGTGCCCCGTCGACTGCATCTACGAGGGCCAGCGGTCCTTGTACATCCACCCGGACGAGTGCGTCGACTGTGGGGCCTGTGAGCCGGTCTGCCCGGTGGAGGCGATCTTCTACGAGGACGACACCCCGGAGGAGTGGAAGGACTACTACAAGGCGAACGTCGAGTTCTTCGACGAGCTGGGTTCGCCCGGTGGTGCCTCCAAGCTCGGTCTGATCGAGCGCGACCACCCCTTCATCGCCGCTCTGCCGCCGCAGAACGGCTGATCGGAAGATCACCACTGATCAACCACCCTCGGTCCCGTACGGCGTCGCCGCCGCTGTACGGGACCGTTGTGTTCTCCGTACGTACGAGGAAGTGAGCCCCACCGTGAGCGCCCCCGTCTCTTCGCGTCTGCCCGTCTTCCCCTGGGACCGGCTGGAGCCCTACAAGGCGACCGCGTCCGCCCATCCGGACGGGATCGTGGACCTGTCCGTGGGCACGCCCGTCGACCCGGTTCCCGCGCTGATCCAGGAGGCCCTGGTGGCGGCGGCGGACTCGCCGGGCTATCCCACGGTGTGGGGCACGAAGGAGCTGCGGGACGCGCTCACCGGCTGGTGCGGGCGGCGCCTGGGCGCCGTCGGCCTCGCCCACGAGAACGTGCTGCCGGTGGTCGGCTCCAAGGAGCTGGTCGCCTGGCTGCCGACGCAGCTGGGGCTCGGGGCCGGGGACGTCGTGGCGTACCCGCGGCTCGCCTACCCGACGTACGAGGTCGGCGCGCGGCTGTGCGGCGCGACCCCCGTCGTCTACGACGACCCGGTCGTCGACCTCGACCCGGCCGCCGGTCTCAAGCTGCTGTGGCTCAACTCCCCGTCCAACCCGACCGGGAGGGTCCTCGGCAAGGACGAGCTGACCCGGATCGTGGCGTGGGCGCGCGAGCACGGCGTGCTCGTCTTCTCCGACGAGTGCTACCTGGAGCTGGGCTGGGAGGCCGACCCGGTCTCCGTCCTGCACCCGGACGTGTGCGGCGGCTCGTACGAGGGGATCGTCGCCGTCCACTCGCTGTCCAAGCGCTCCAACCTGGCCGGCTACCGGGCCGCGTTCATCGCCGGCGACGCGGCCGTCCTGGGCGAGCTGCTGCAGATCCGCAAGCACGGCGGCATGATGACCGCCGCGCCCGTGCAGGCCGCCACGGTGGCCGCGCTCGGCGACGACGCGCACGTGGCCGAGCAGCGCGAGCGGTACGCGGCCCGGCGCGCCGCCCTGCGGACCGCCCTGGAGGCGCACGGCTTCCGTGTCGAGCACAGCGAGGCGAGCCTGTACCTGTGGGTGACGCGGGACGAGCCGTGCTGGGACACGGTGGCGTACCTGGCGGAGAAGGGCATCCTGGTGGCGCCCGGCGACTTCTACGGCGAGGCGGGGGAGCGGTTCGTGCGGGTGGCGTTCACGGCGACGGACGAGCGGGTCGAGGCGGCCGTGAAGCGGCTGGGCTGACCGATGTGCGAGGGCCCCCGGGGAGCGCTGCTCCCCGGGGGCCCTCGTGTGCGCGGTGACCGTGGTCAGCCGCCGATCGGCAGGCCGCCCATCAGGCCGTTGGTCGGCAGCTGGCCGGTGGGCAGACCGCCGAGCGCGCCGCCCGTCGGGGCCTCGGCCTTCTCGGCGACGGCGCCCGTGGTCCGGCCGACGGTGTCGGTCGCCTGGCCGGTGGCGCCGGTGAGCTTCTGCGTGGCGGGGACCTTGCTCGCGACGCCGGTCGCGGTACCGAGGGCGCCCTCGGCACCGGTCTTGTCCAGGGAGGTCAGACCCGTCAGCGCGTTGGTCGGCGCGAGCGACTGGTCCGCGGCGCTCGCGGAGCCGGCCGCCGCGACCACGGGGGCTGCTCCGGCCGCGACGAGCAGGGCGACCTGGGCGATCCGACGGGTCAGGGGGAGGGACATGGTGCTCCTTCGACGTGAGGACGTGTACGCGGTGACAACCGGCCCCGGGGCGGGGGAGGTTGCGGACGCCGAAGGCAAAGACTGGGTAATGCGTACGATTGTCGGGCGGGGAGGAAACCGGACGAAGGCGGCGGGTCGGTCGTAGCTGCTGAACCGTAACTCCCCTTACGCGGCAAGGATCTTGCGGAGACGCGTCGGCGCGGGGACCGCCTCGCAGGACCGCCCGCCGCCGCCCCGGCCGCATGACACGTCCGGGGGACGGGTCGCACGGGCGAGCGCGCCGCAGGGCGGCGCGGTCCAGGCCGCCTCGGGCCGCCGGGCCCGAGCCCCGGGGGCTCACCCCGGCGGGTCTGCCGCGCCAGGTCCGGGTGTCCACCCCGGGGCGCCCGCCGACAGGCCGTGCCGGTCCCAAGGCCCTGCCTTCGGCATCGGCCGCGCCGCGTCCTCAAGGCGGTCGGTCACCTGGTCGGACGGCTCACGCCCGTGGCTTGCCTGGGGCGCCCGCGGCAGGCTGAGCCGGGGCCCGCGCCCCGCCCCTCGGCCGTGCCGCGCCCGCTCGGCAGGCCGTGCCGGACCCCGGGTCCAACTCCTGCGGGCCCCGCCTCCTTCGCCGGGTCAGCGGGCCAGGCGGATGCGGAGCGTCGAGCCGTCCGTGGACTTCGAGCCCGCCGGGGTCCAATCGCCCGAGGCGTCGTCCGCGATCCAGGCGCGGTCGCCGTACGAGACCTCCGTGATGCGCAGGTCGTCCGCGCGGGCCACCGCCCACTGGGCCAGCTCCCAGCCGCGGCGCTCGCGCGGGGCGGTGGTGGAGCGGACCGGGACGGAGAGCTCCACCGGCGGCAGGGCGGCCGCGTTCGCGCCCGCTGCGGCGGGGCCCGCGGTGATCACCGCGGGGGCCGTGTCCTCGCCGAAGACGCGGATCAGCTCCGCGCGCACCCGCGCGGGGTCGCCGGGGCGGCCCTCCGCCACGTCGGCCGTGCAGGCGAGCGCCGCCGGGGCGCGACCGGTCAGCGACGCCGAGAGCAGCGTCGCGTCCGGCTCGTGCTTCGCGTACGCCTGCGGGTAACCGCTGCGCTGCACCTTCTGCGCCGCCACCGTCAGCGGCAGCCGCGAATAGCCCGGAACCTTCTCCAGACCCTCGTAGAACTTCCCCGAGGCGTACACCGGGTCCAGGATCTGCTCCGGCGTCCCCCACCCCATCGACGGGCGCTGCTGGAACAGCCCGAGCGAGTCCCGGTCGCCGTGCTGGATGTTCCGCAGACCCGACTCCTGGAGCGCGGTCGCCAGCGCGATCGTCACCGCGCGTTCCGGGAGGCCACGGTTCGTGCCCACCGCCGCGATCGTCGCGGCGTTGGACGCCTGCTCCGGAGTGAATTCGTACCGGTTCGTCCCGCTCCCGATGGTGCACCGCGGCGCACCCTTGCTGCCGGTGACGTAGTGCACCGTCACGTACGCGACCAGGCCGAGGAGCACGGCGAACCCCGCCGCGAACCGGGCGGCGCGGCCGCGGCGGGCGGGACGGGGGTGACGGGTGGGCTCGGACACGCGCCCCACCGTACTGGAGGCCGAGTTAGGGTCGACACATGGCTGACACCGCTCTTTCGGAACCCGCCCCGGCGCCCTCGCTGGACCTCTCGCTCGACGGCGCCGCGCTGACCGCCGCCCTGGTCGACATCCCCTCCGTCAGCGGAACCGAGAAGCCGCTCGCCGACGCGATCGAGCGGGCCCTGCGGGCCCTGCCCCACCTCACGGTCGACCGGCACGGCAACAACGTCGTCGCCCGCACGAACCTCGGCCACGCCGAGCGCGTCGTCCTCGCCGGCCACATCGACACCGTGCCGATCGCCGACAACGTGCCCTCGCGCCTCGACGAGGACGGCGTCCTCTGGGGCTGCGGCACCTCCGACATGAAGTCCGGCGTCGCCGTCCAGCTGCGCATCGCCGCCACCGTCCCCGCGCCCAACCGCGACCTCACCTTCGTGTTCTACGACAACGAGGAGGTCGCCGCGCACCTCAACGGCCTCGGCAAGATCGCCGAAGCCCACCCCGACTGGCTCGCGGGCGACTTCGCCGTACTCCTGGAGCCCTCGTACGGGCAGGTCGAGGGCGGCTGCCAGGGCACCCTGCGGGTCAAGCTGCGCACGGCCGGCGAGCGGGCCCACTCCGCGCGCTCCTGGATGGGCTCCAACGCCATCCACGCCGCCGCCCCGATCCTGGCCAGGCTCGCCGCGTACGAGCCGCGCAAGCCGGTCATCGACGGCCTGGAGTACCACGAGGGCCTCAACGCGGTCGGCATCCAGGGCGGCGTCGCCACCAACGTCATCCCCGACGAGTGTGTCGTCACCGTCAACTACCGCTTCGCCCCCGACCTCTCCCTCGCCCAGGCCCTGGCCCACGTCCACGAGGTCTTCGCCGACTGCGGCGTCACCGGCATCGAGGTCGACGACGAGAGCCCCGGCGCCCTGCCCGGTCTCTCCCACCCGGCCGCCGCGGCCTTCATGAAGGCGGTCGGCGGCAGCGCCATGCCCAAGTTCGGCTGGACCGACGTCGCCCGCTTCAGCGCGCTCGGCGTCCCCGCCGTCAACTACGGGCCGGGCGACCCGCTCTACGCGCACAAGCGCGACGAGCACGTGCACGTCGAGCGGATCCATCACTGCGAGGCACGTCTTCGCGACTGGCTGACGGAATGATTCCCGCAATTTCGCCTTTCGTCACCTCGGTGGACCTACCCTGACCGGACCGGAAGATCAACCCCGGTCGATCGGTGGAACGGTGAGAGGAGCAGGCCATGGGCGTACCCGACGAGCCGAAGGCGCTCGAGGAGCAGCGGCTGGGACCGGTGATCAGGCGCCGTGACCAGGTGCAGGCCGGCACCACGGATCAGCGACTGCTCGACACCGAGGGCGACTCGGAGTGGGTGCACACCGACCCCTGGCGGGTCATGCGCATCCAGTCCGAGTTCGTGGAGGGCTTCGGCGCCCTCGCCGAACTGCCCAGCGCGATCAGCGTCTTCGGCTCGGCCCGCACCAAGCCGGACTCGCCGGAGTACGCGGCGGGCGTCCGCCTGGGCCGCGCCCTCGTCCAGGCCGGCTTCGCGGTGATCACGGGCGGCGGCCCCGGCGCCATGGAGGCGGCCAACCGGGGCGCCCGCGAGGCCAAGGGCATCTCGGTGGGTCTCGGCATCGAGCTGCCCTTCGAACAGGGCCTCAACCCGCACGTCGACATCGGCGTGAACTTCCGCTACTTCTTCGTCCGCAAGACGATGTTCGTGAAGTACGCGCAGGGCTTCGTCGTCCTGCCCGGCGGCCTCGGCACCCTCGACGAGCTCTTCGAGGCCCTGACCCTCGTCCAGACCCGCAAGGTCACCCGCTTCCCGATCGTCCTCTTCGGCACGAAGTACTGGGGCGGCCTGGTCGACTGGCTCCGCGACTCGGTCGTCGCGGGCGGCAAGGCCTCGGAGCACGACCTGCTGCTCTTCCACGTGACGGACGACGTGGAGGAGGCGGTGGCGCTGGTCTCCAAGGAGGTCGGCCGGTAGAGCCACCCGACGGGGGCGCCGCAGGCGCCCCCGTTCGTCGTCCGTTACGCGAGCCCCCGCCGCGCCACGGCGGGCGCCCGGTGCCCCGCGATGGTCGCCACCATGTCAAGGACCTGCTTCGTCTCGGCCACCTCGTGCACCCGGTACACCCGCGCCCCCAGCCACGCCGACACCGCCGTCGTCGCCAGCGTCCCCAGCACCCGCTCCTTCACCGGCCGGTCCAGCGTCTCGCCCACGAAGTCCTTGTTGGACAGGGAGACCAGCACCGGCCACCCCGTCTCCGCCATCTCGCCGAGCCGCCGCGTCGCCTCCAGGCTGTGCCGGGTGTTCTTCCCGAAGTCGTGGCCCGGGTCGATCATGATCCCGTCCCGCCGTACGCCGAGCGCGACGGCCCGTTCCGCGAGGCCGACCGTCACCCGCAGGATGTCGGCCATCACGTCCTCGTACTGCACCCGGTGCGGCCGGGTCCGCGGCTCCGCGCCGCCCGCGTGGGTGCACACGAGCCCCGCGCCGTACTTCGCGGCGACCTCCGCGAGCCGCGGGTCGACCCCGCCCCACGCGTCGTTCAGAAGGTCGGCGCCGGCCTCGCAGACCGCCTCGCCGACGTCCGCGCGCCAGGTGTCCACGCTGATCACCACGTCCGGGTGGCGGCGCCGTACCTCGGCAACGAAGCCCACCGTGCGGCGCGCCTCCTCCTCGGCCGTGACCTCCTCGCCGGGGCCCGCCTTGACCCCGCCGATGTCGATGATCGCCGCGCCCTCGGCCACGGCCCGCTCGACCCGGGCGAGGGCCGGCTCGTCCCGGAAGGTGGCCCCCTGGTCGTAGAAGGAGTCCGGGGTCCGGTTCACGATCGCCATGATCACCGGCTCGTGCGGCCCGAATTCACGCCGTCCCAAGCGGAGCATCCCTTTTTGTCCTCCCTCGCGGCAGCTCGCCTGCATCGTCTGCGACCCTAACCGTCGGTGGCGCATGGCACGATCGGCACCGGACGTTTTCCACGCGGGGAAACACGCTCGGGGAAAGGCGCGCAGGTGTTCTGGTTTCTGCTGATCACGATGGTCGTGGTCGTCGCGGCGGTCACCCTGGCGGTGGTCGGCGGCGGCGACAGCGAGGTGCTGCCCGAGGTGGCGCCCCAGCAGCTGGTCGATCCGCTGCCCGCCACCCGCCCGGTCGACCAGGCCGACGTCGAGGCGCTGCGCCTCCCGGTCGCCCCGCGCGGCTACCGGATGGCGGACGTGGACGACGTCCTCGGCCGGCTCGGCGCCGAGCTCGCCGAGCGGGACGCCCGGATCGCCGAGCTCGAGGCCGCCCTGGCCGGGCACGGCGGGCACGGCGGGCGCGGCGAGGACGACGGGTACGGGCAGGAGGACGGGACCGCATGAGCGACGACGGCGGTACGGCGCCGGTCCCGGGGCTCGTCCCGGGGCCCGACGGCCGGCTGCGCTGCCCCTGGGGGCTGTCGACCGAGGACTACGTGGCGTATCACGACGAGGAGTGGGGCCGCCCGGTCCACGGCGACGACGCGCTGTTCGAGCGCCTGTGTCTGGAGGCCTTCCAGTCCGGCCTGTCGTGGATCACGATCCTGCGGCGCCGCGAGGGCTTCCGCACGGCGTTCTCGGGCTTCCGGATCGCCGAGGTGGCCGAGTTCACCGACGCCGACCGGGAGCGGCTCCTGGCCGACGAGGGCATCATCCGCAACCGGTCCAAGATCGACGCCACCATCGCCAACGCCAAGGTGCTCGTCGACTGGACCCCCGGCGAGCTCGACACGCTGATCTGGTCGTACGCGCCGGACCCGAAGACCCGCCCGGCCCCGGCCACGACCGCCGACGTCCCGGCGGTCACCGACGAGTCCACGGCCCTGTCGAAGGACCTGAAGAAGCGCGGCCTCCGTTTCATCGGCCCGACGACGGCGTACGCGCTGATGCAGGCCTGCGGCCTGGTCGACGACCACGTCGAGGGCTGCATCGCGCGCGGCGCCGGGCGCTGAGGGCGCCGGACGCGACCGGTACCGGTGCCTAGCGGCCCAGGTACTTCGGCTTCTCCTTCGCGATGAAGGACTGCACCGCGATCCGGTGGTCCTCCGAGCTGCCCGCCTTCGTCTGCAGCTCGTCCTCCTTCTCCAGGGCCTCGGCGAGGGAGTGGTCGGCGCCGTACGCCAGGGACTCCTTCAGGGCCGCGTAGGCGACCGTCGGGCCCTCGGCGAGCTTGCGGGCGACCTTGGCGGCCTCCTCGGCGAGCGACTCGCCCGGCACCAGCCTGTTGACGATGCCGAGCTCGTACGCCTCCTGGGCGCTGATCGAGCGCGGGAAGAGCAGCAGGTCGGCGGCCCGGCTCGGGCCGATCAGGCGCGGCAGCGTCCACGACATGCCCGAGTCGGCGGTGAGCGCCACGCCCGCGAACGAGGTGTTGAAGGAGGCGTGCTCGGCGACCACCCGGTAGTCGGCGGCGAGCGCGAAGCCGAAGCCGGCACCGGCCGCGACGCCGTTCACGGCCGCGACGACCGGCTTCGCCATGCCGGTGAGCGCCCGCACGATCGGGTTGTAGTGGTCGTGGACGGTGTCCATGGTGTTGCGGGTGCCGGACTCCACGTCCTGCATGAGCAGGCCCACGTGCTCCTTGAGGTCCTGGCCCACGCAGAACGCGCGGTCGCCGGCCGCGGTGAGCAGCACCGCCCGGACGGCGGGGTCGGCGGCGGCCGCCTCGGCCGCGTCGCGCAGGGCGACCTTGGCGGCCACGTTCAGCGCGTTCATGGCCTCGGGGCGGTTGAGGGTGATGGTGGCGAGCCCCTCGCTCACCTCGTACAGCACCGTGTCGGCCATCGCGGGATCCCTTCGCCTCTTCGCGTCGTTGACGTGCTCAGCATGGCGGAGATCACGTGGACATCGTCCGGTCCGCGCATGTGAGCTGCGTCAAACAATCCCCCTCCGGCGGTGGCGAAGTATCGCAGGTGGATCGGTGAAATGGGTGGCTTTGTGAAAGCGCGTTGCGGAAGCGATGCCACCTGATGTTGGTCATCGGGTCCTGTGATGCGGGATAATGACCGGGAAGCAATCGTGTTCGATGCTGACGATGAGCTGGTTTGCGGAAGGGGAACGAGCATGGCGGCCATGAAGCCGCGGACGGGTGACGGCCCGCTCGAGGTGACCAAGGAGGGGCGGGGCATTGTCATGCGCGTTCCGCTCGAAGGCGGCGGCCGGCTCGTTGTCGAGCTGACCCCGGACGAGGCGAAGGCGCTCGGCGAGGCCCTGGAGAAGGTCGTCGTCTGACGCCCCCGTAGCGTTCTTCCCACTTCTGCCCCGGTACGGTACCCACCGCGCCGGGGCAGTGGTGTGTCCGGGGCCGTACGGCCGAGGGCACCAGACGCCGCGGCCGCCGTACCGGCCTACGCGCCCCTGCGCACCGCGCACAGCAGGCCGTCGCCCACCGGCAGCAGCGTGGGGAGCAGCTCGCGGCTCTCCCGGACCGTCCGGAGCAGCTCCCGTATCCGCTGCACCTCGGCCGGCTGGGCCGCCGAGTCGACCGTACGGCCGTCCGCGAAGACACCCTCGAAGCAGACCAGACCGCCCGGTCGGAGCAGGCGCAACGATTCAGCGAGGTAGTCCAGGAGCTCCAGGCGGTCGCCGTCGCAGAAGACCAGGTCGTATCCGCCGTCCGCGAGCCGGGGCAGGACGTCGAGCGCGCGGCCGGGGATGAACCGCGCCCGGTTGCCCGCGAAACCCGCCGCGCGGAACGCCGCCTTCGCGTGCGCCTGCCGCTCCGGCTCCATGTCGACGGTGGTCAGTACCCCGTCCGGACGCATCCCGAGCAGGAGATAGATCCCGGAGACGCCGGTGCCCGTGCCGATCTCCGCCACCGCCTTGGCGTCCGCCGTCGCGGCCAGCAGGCGCAGGGCGGCGCCGGTGCCCGGAGACACCGAGGGCAGCCCTGCCTCGTGGGCCCGGTCACGGGCCCAGAGCAGCGCTTCGTCCTCGGCGACATAGGCGTCGGCGAACGCCAAACTCGTCTGCCGGTTGGCGGTAATGGCCCTCTCCTGTCCGTGTCTTGGACGTCGTGGTCGACTCAGGCGTCGACTGTATCCGCTGCACGCGGGAACCCGCAGATGGGACCGCGCGTTCCTAGAGGCAGGAAGCGATGGGGACGGCGGCGCGAGCACGGCCCAAATTCGCGTAAAGATTCTTATCCGGAGCTAACGGGCGAGGTGGCTATGGTAGGGGCTCCACTGGACACCACCAGAGCCGACAGGGGAGGTGCGGCTGCGCCTGTGGACCGGAGAGGAGTGCTGCGGCGCCTTCTCGGGTCGGCGGGTGAGCCGAAATCCGTGACCGACACCGCTGACCGTTCCCGCACCGCCGAATCCGCACCCACCACCGCGACCTTCGCATCGGACGCGGAATCGCAGGCGTGGACTCCGCCCAGCTGGGAGGAGATCGTCAGCACCCACAGCGGCCGGGTCTACCGCCTCGCCTACCGCCTCACGGGCAACCAGCACGACGCCGAGGACCTCACCCAGGAGGTCTTCGTCCGGGTCTTCCGCTCGCTGTCGTCCTACACGCCGGGCACCTTCGAGGGCTGGCTGCACCGGATCACCACCAACCTGTTCCTGGACATGGTCCGCCGCAAGCAGCGGATCCGCTTCGACGCGCTCGCCGACGACGCCGCCGAGCGGCTGCCGAGCCGCGAGCCGTCCCCGCAGCAGGCGTTCAACGACACGCACTTCGACGCCGACGTGCAGCAGGCCCTGGACACCCTCGCGCCCGAGTTCCGCGCCGCCGTCGTGCTCTGCGACATCGAGGGCCTGTCGTACGAGGAGATCGCCGCGACCCTCGGCGTGAAGCTCGGCACCGTCCGCAGCCGCATCCACCGCGGCCGCTCCCACCTGCGCAAGGCGCTCAAGCACCGCTCGCCCGAGGCGCGCGCGGAGCGGGCCCTCGCCGCCGTCGGCTGGGAGGGCGGAACAGCGTGAGCGGCACCCGTCCGACCCCGATCCCGGCGACCCCCGAGGAGCAGCGACTCGCGGAACACCATCTCGGGGACCGGCTCGCCGCGCTCGTCGACGGCGAGCTCGGTCATGACGCCCGCGAGCGGGTCCTCGCCCATCTCGCGACCTGCGCGCGCTGCAAGGCCGAGGCCGACGCCCAGCGCACCCTGAAGAGCGTCTTCGCCTCCGCGGCGCCCCCACCGCCCTCCGAAGGGCTGCTCGCGCGGCTCCAGGGGCTGCCGGGGGGACCGTCTGACCAGGGGGGACCCTTCGACGACCTGCTGCGGAGCGGCGGCGTCCGCGCCGACGGCTTCGCCACCGCGCGGCCCGTCGGTCCCGACACCGGCTTCCGCATCCACGAGGTCGGCGACCGCTCCTCCGGGCGGGGACGGCGCTTCGCCTTCGCGGCGGCCAGCGCGGTCTCCTTCGCCGCGATCGCACTGAGCGGCACCCTGCCCGTGGACGGCCCGCGCGGCGGCCAGGGCCCCGGCAGCAACGTCACCCCGCTGCGGGCGCCCGCGACCTTCGCGTCCGGCTCGCGCCGCGAGCCGACCCCGGAGGCCGCGCCGCCGACGGTCATCCCGGCCAAGCTCGAACTGTCGCCGTTCGTCCGCCCGATGAGCCCGGCGCTCCGGCTCGCGTACGCCCCGGGGCAGCCCACCGGCTCCCCGGCGCCGACCTCTGTCCCCAGCCCCTCCCACCCCTGACCCGCGACCTGGTTGAATCCAACCTGGTTGAATCCACGGGCAAGGGGCGCGCCGCCCGGCGAGACGGGCGGCGCGGACAGGGATGCGTTGCGGGGAGAGCATGAAGAACGGGAAGCCGACCTGGTGGAGCCGGCCGTCGACCACCACACCGACGGCACCCCCCACCGCACCGCCCGAGCGGGCGGACGACGCCGACTTCACCCTCGCGGCACCGGCGGTGCCGACGGCCGAGTCCCAGGGGGCTGCCCCTGAGACCCCGGTGCCACCGGCCGGGCCCGCGCCGGATCCGGTCCAGGAGGCCACGCCCGTGCCCACCGCTTCCGAGGCCGTGAGGGAGCCGGTGCCCGCGGCCGGGCTTGCGCCGGAGCCGACTCCAGCGGCGCCCCAGACCGCCGCGCCTGCCGCGCCCGAGCCGCTCCAGGACACCGCGCCCGCGCCCGTACCGCCGCAGACCGCGCAGCAGCCGCTGCACGCACCCGATCCGTACCGGACGCCGCCCTACGGCGAGCCCGGCCCGTGGGCGCCCGCGCCGCCGGTCCAGCCGCCCACGCCCATGCCCGCGCCCGTACCCATGGCAGCGCCGGCTCCCGCGCCCGCGTACGACCCCTGGGGCGCCCAGCCGCTCACGGCCGAGGGCAAGGCGCCCCGGAAGCCCCGGCGCGGCCTCGCGCTCGTCGGCGCCCTCGCCTTCGCGCTGGTCACCGGAGTCGTCGGCGGCGGTGTCGGCGCGTACATCGAGCGCAACGGCGGCCTGAGCACCGTCGAACTGCCGCAGGCCGAAGCGGGCGACACCGGCCGCGCTCCCGGCAGCGTCGCCGGGATCGCCGCCAGCGCCCTGCCCAGCGTCGTCACCATCCACGTCAGCGGCGGCGGCTCCTCCGGCACCGGCACCGGCTTCGTGCTCGACACCCGCGGCCACATCCTCACCAACAACCACGTGGTGGACGCCGCGGCCTCCTCCGGCGAGATCTCCGTCACCTTCAGCAACGGCGAGACCGCCCGCGCCAAGCTCATCGGCCGCGACACCGGCTACGACCTCGCCGTGATCCAGGTCCGCGGGGTCTCCGGCCTCACGCCGCTCGCGCTCGGCAACTCCGACAGCGTCCGCGTCGGCGACCCGGTCGTCGCCATCGGCGCGCCCTTCGACCTCTCCAACACGGTCACCTCCGGCATCATCAGCGCCAAGGAGCGGCCCATCACCGCGGGCGGCGAGAAGGGCGACGGCAGCGACATCAGCTACGTCGACGCCCTCCAGACCGACGCGCCGATAAACCCCGGCAACTCCGGCGGCCCGCTGGTCGACTCGCAGGGCCGGGTCATCGGCATCAACAGCGCCATCCGCGCCGCCGGCGGCGGCTCCGACGGCGAGAGCGGCGGCGGCCAGTCCGGCTCCATCGGCCTCGGCTTCGCCATCCCCATCAACCAGGGCAAGCGGGTCGCCGAGGAGCTCATCAACACCGGCAAGGCCACCCACCCGGTCATCGGCGTCAGCCTCGACATGGCCTACACCGGCGACGGCGCCCGGGTCGGCGACAAGGGCAAGGGCGGCACCGCCTCGGTCACCGCCGGCGGCCCCGCCGAGAAGGCCGGCATCCGTTCCGGCGACATCATCACCAAGGTCGACGGCCAGCGGGTGCACAGCGGCGAGGAGCTCATCGTGAAGATCCGCTCCCACCGTCCCGGCGACCGGCTGAAGCTGACCCTGACCCGTGACGGCAAAGAGCAGACAAAGACCTTGACCCTGGGCTCCTCCACCGGCACCTGAGGGGGCCCGAAGGGGCTGCCGACTGGCCATGTGGAGGACACCACGCTGTACCCGCCGGACGGTTTCGGCGGGTACCGTGGAGCGGGCCGCCCGGGACCGGCGAGAAGGAGCTACAGGGTGTTCAGCGACATAGGCGCACTCGAGCTGGTGACGCTCGTGGTGCTCGCCGTGCTCATCTTCGGGCCCGACAAGCTGCCCAAGGTGATCCAGGACGTCTCCCGGTTCATCCGCAAGGTCCGCGAGTTCTCCGACAGCGCCAAGGCGGACATCCGCAGCGAGCTCGGCCCGGAGTTCAAGGACTTCGAGTTCGAGGACCTCAACCCCAAGAACTTCATCCGCAAGCAGCTCGCGGAGAACGAGGACTTCAAGGAGCTCAACGAGCTCCGTTCGACCTTCGACCTCAAGAAGGAGATGAACGAGGTCGCCGACGCGGTCCACGGCCGCGAGTCCCAGCCCTCGTCCTCGTCCGCGTCCTCGTCCGCTCCCGCGGTCACCACCGGCAAGCCGGACCTCCTCAAGAAGCAGGACAAGCCGGACAACGCCGAGCGTCCGCCGTACGACTACGACGCGACCTGAAGCGACCGGGAGCGAGACCTGACGCGCCGTACGACCGGCGCCGACGACGGCCTGTGACCGACTCACCCCGCAGCGGTGGCTATCCTCCCTCTGTTGACTGAACGAGGAGGCGGCCGAGATGAAGACGACGAGTCGGGTGGAAGCCGAGGGCTTTCTGCGCGCACCCTTCGCCTGGTACGGGCTCGACGAGGCGTTCACCGGACCGCGCCGGCTGATGCAGATCGGCACGGCGGCGGACGGCACCGTGCAGCACGGTTCGATGGGCCACGGCGACGAGCCGTCGATAAAGTCCGAGGCCGGCGGCGCGGGCACGGAGAAGGAGCGCTTCGCCGTCGTCGTGACGGTCGCCGCCAACCCCGTGCGCCGCAGCGGCGACGGCACCGGCGTCCTGGACGCCACCACGGTCTCCTCGGCGGCCTGGCTCGCCGGCTCCGGCCTGCTCGCCCACACCTGGCCCGCGCAGCTCGACCACGCCCTGCGCGACAACTGGCTGGACCAGCAGACCGAGACCGCCTTCGAGCTCGCCGACGACCTCGACGGGCCCGCCTGGTCGGCCCTCTCCCTGCCCGTGGACGGGGTCCCGGTGCCCTTCCACTACCGCGAGTCCGAGTTCGGCTGGGTGCTCGCCGGCTCGGCGGACGGGGTGCACATCGGGGCGTACGGGCGGGGGATGAGCGCGTACGGCTTGGGGTTCGCGCAGGTGAAGGACCTGGGCGCGTACGCCTGACGGCGGGTACGACGAAGGGGCACCCCGGTCCGGGGTGCCCCTTCACGCTGCGCGGCCTGTGCGGCCCGCATGTCCGGTTGTGCCCACCCGCCCCCTAGGGCTTCGCCCTGGGGGGACCCCCGGCCCTTGCGGAACGTATGCCCACAACCGGTCCGTCAGAACTTGTTCCGCGGCGTGATGCCCAGGCTCATGCCCGACAGGCCGCGCTGGCGGCCGCCCAGCTTGCCCGCGATGGTGCGCAGGGCCGAGCCGGCCGGGGAGTCGGGGTCGGCCAGGACGACCGGCTTGCCCTCGTCGCCGCCCTCGCGCAGGCGCACGTCGATCGGGATCGAGCCGAGGACCGGGACCGTCGCGCCGGTGGTCCTCGTCAGGCCGTCGGCCACCGCCTGCCCGCCGCCCGTGCCGAACACGTCGACCATCTCGTCGCAGTGCGGACACGGCAGGCCCGCCATGTTCTCGACCACGCCGACGATCTTCTGGTGGGTCTGCACCGCGATCGCGCCGGCCCGCTCGGCGACCTCGGCCGCCGCCTGCTGCGGCGTGGTGACGACCAGGATCTCCGCGTTCGGCACCAGCTGGGCCACGGAGATCGCGATGTCGCCGGTGCCCGGCGGCAGGTCGAGGAGCAGGACGTCCAGGTCGCCCCAGTACACGTCCGCGAGGAACTGCTGGAGCGCGCGGTGCAGCATCGGGCCGCGCCAGACGACCGGCGCGTTGCCCGGGGTGAACATGCCGATCGAGATGACCTTCACGCCGTTCGCCGACGGCGGCATGATCATGTTCTCGACCTGGGTCGGACGCCCGTCCACGCCCAGCATGCGCGGCACGCTGTGGCCGTAGATGTCGGCGTCCACGACACCGACCTTCAGACCGTCCGCGGCCATCGCGGCCGCCAGGTTGACCGTCACCGAGGACTTGCCGACGCCGCCCTTGCCGGAGGCGACCGCGTAGACCCGGGTCAGCGAGCCGGGCTTGGCGAACGGGACCTCGCGCTCGGCGGTGGTGCCGCGCAGCGCCGACGCCAGCTCCTTGCGCTGCTCGTCGCTCATCACGTCCAGGGAGACCTCGACGCCGGTGACGCCCTCGACGCGGGAGACGGCGTCCGTCACGCGCTGGGTGATCGTCTCGCGCATCGGGCACCCGGAGACGGTGAGGTAGACCGTCACGGCGACCTTGCCGTCGTCACCGATCTCCACCGACTTGACCATGCCGAGCTCAGTGATCGGCTTGTTGATCTCGGGGTCGTTCACCGTCGCCAGTGCTTCGCGCACCGCGTCTTCCATAGCCATAGAAGAGATGGTACGGCGCCGACCACGGGCACATGAAAGGCCTGTCAACGGTCGGGTACGTCACTCCGGCCGTGGCCCTCCGGCGGGAATAGATCCCGGCGCTCTCCCTGGCGCCTCCCGTCCCGCCGTTCCCCGTCCCGGCTCTCCAGGTCCTTCAGGAGGTCCTGGAGCTCGGAGCGCATCCAGTCGCGGGTGGCCACCTCGCCCAGGCCCATCCGCAGCGCCGCGATCTCCCGGGTCAGATACTCGGTGTCGGCGATCGAGCGCTCGTTCTGCTTGCGGTCCTGCTCCAGGTTCACCCGGTCCCGGTCGTCCTGCCGGTTCTGCGCGAGCAGGATCAGCGGCGCCGCGTACGAGGCCTGGAGCGACAGGGCGAGGGTCAGGAAGATGAAGGGGTACTCGTCGAACCTCAGCGACGACGGCACGAAGACGTTCCACCCGATCCAGACGACGACCGTCAGCGTCATCCAGACCAGGAAGCGGCCCGTGCCCAGGAACCGGGCGATCCGCTCCGACAGGCGCCCGAAGGCCTCCGGGTCGTACTCGGGAAGCAGCCGGGGGCGCCGGACGCGCGGCTGGTCGAGCCGGATCCGGGGCAGCGCGCGCTCTCGCTCCCGGTCGCGATCCCGGTCCCGCTCCTGCGTGCGCTCAGCCACCCGCCACCCCCTCCTCGTGGAACTCCGTCTCGCGCCAGTCGTCGGGCAGCAGGTGGTCGAGCACGTCGTCGACCGTGACCGCGCCGAGCAGCGAACCGCTCTCGTCCACCACCGGCGCCGCCACCAGGTTGTACGCGGCGAAGTAGCTGGTGATGGCGGGCAGCGGGGTGTCCGGGCCGAGCGGCGGCAGATCGCTGTCCACCAGCGCGCTGACCAGCGTGAACGGCGGGTCCCGCAGTAGCCGCTGGAAGTGCACCGCGCCCAGGTACTTGCCGGTCGGGGTCTCGTCCGGCGGCCGGCACACGTACACCTGCGCGGCGAGCGCGGGGGAGAGGTCCTGCTGGCGCACCCGGGCGAGCGCGTCGGCGACCGTGGCGTCCGGCCGCAGCACGATCGGCTCGGTCGTCATCAGACCGCCCGCGGTCCGCTCCTCGTACGCCATGAGCCGGCGCACGTCCGCCGCGTCGTCCGGCTGCATCAGGGTGAGCAGGCGCTCCTTGTCGTCGTCGGGCAGCTCGTTGAGCAGGTCGGCCGCGTCGTCCGGGTCCATCGCCTCCAGGACGTCGGCGGCCCGCTCCTCCTTCAGCTTGCCCAGGATCTCGATCTGGTCGTCCTCCGGCAGCTCCTCCAGGACGTCGGCGAGCCGGTCGTCGTCGAGGGCGGCGGCCACCTCGGCGCGCCGCTTGGGGGAGAGGTGGTGCAGCGCGTTGGCGAGGTCGGCGGGGCGCAGCTTCTCGAAGGTGGCGACCAGGTTCTCGGCGCCCTGCCCGTGCTCCTCCAGGGAGAAGCCGGTGACGGCGGACCAGTCGACGGTCAGCGCCTCTCCCTTCCGGCGCAGCGCCCCGCCCTTGCCGCGGCGTACGAAGACCTTGTCGATCTCCCATTCGCGGCGGGCCGGCAGCTGTCGGATCGCCACGTCGAGGACGGTGACCTCCTCGCCGGTCTCCACCAGGGTCACGCGCCGGTCGAGCAGCTCGCCGAGCACCAGGCGTTCGGTGGGGCGCTGCTCGAAGCGCCGCATGTTGACGACGCCGGTGGTGATGACCTGTCCGGAGGCGAGGCCGGTGATCCGGGTCATGGGCACGAAGACGCGGCGGCGGGACAGCACCTCGACGACCATGCCGAGCAGCCGCGGCGGCCGGCGGCCCACCCGCAGCATGGCCACCAGGTCGCTGACCCGGCCGACCTGGTCGCCGACGGGGTCGAAGACCGGGACGCCGGTGAGATGGGAGACGAAGACCCGGGGGGCGCCTGCCGCCATGCCACGCGCCTCCTCCGTGCCGCACGATTCGGGGCGGTCCGCGACGACTCGTCCCGCTTGCCGGGTTCAGGCTAGCCCGTGGCGGACGGTGCCGCTTCGGCAGAGCGCCCGTCCGGCTGCCTGCCGGGCCGGCCACCCGGCCCGGGTACGCTGCGGTCTGCCGCCCCCCACCGGCTCCGGATCCCCCCGGCCGTCCCCCAACCTCACGAGAGGTGCCCAGGTGACCGTGCTCCGCCCGGCCTCGCGTATCCGCGGGGCCTTCCTTCCGCTCGCGCTCGCCGCCGGTCTCGTGGCGGCGCTGACCGCCTGCGCGACCGACCCGGACGAGGGCACCAACGGTGTCGGCCGGCTCGACGCCCCGGCGATCGAGAAGAAGGCGCAGACGGCGGCGGACGCGGCGAAGGCGGTACGGCTCTCCGGCACGCTGGTCAGCAAGGGCGGCACGTACAAGCTGAACATGCGCCTGAAGCAGGACGGCGCGAGCGGCTCGGTGACGACGAAGAACAGCACCTTCGAGCTGCTGCGGGTCGGCGACGCGCTCTTCCTGAAGGCGGACGCGGCCTTCTGGGAGCACGAGGACGGCGCCTCGGCCTCGCCGTCGGGATCCGGGGGCTCCGGCCACTCCGGTTCGGACGACGCCGGTTCGGAAGCCGCCGACACGCTCGGCGACATGTACGTGAAGGTCCCCGAGGACGACCCCGCGTACAAGCAGCTGCGCGGCTTCACGGACATGAACCTGCTGCTCGACGGGCTGATCGGCCTGCACGGCGACCTCGTCAAGGGTGACCACGACACCATCGGCGGCATGCGCACCATCAACGTCAAGGGCGGCAAGGACGCCGACGGCGGCTCGCTCGACGTCTCCCTGGAGGGCGTCCCGTTCCCGCTGCGCTTCGCCCGCGGCGGCGGCGCGGGCGTGGTGGTCCTCTCCGAGTGGAACAAGGACTTCCCGCTGGCCGAGCCGGAGAAGGACCAGATGCTCGACTACGGCAAGCAGCTGCCCCGTACGTAAACAGCCATGGTCGTGTCCGGCCTCAGCCCTTGCGGCGCTTCCGCCTCAGGAGCAGCTTCGGCAGGCCGGCGGGGATCGGCCGGCGCGTGATGCCGGGCGACGGCAGCGGTACGGCGGCCAGGGAGCCGTCCGGGAGGTCGGTGGCCGCGGACCGCGGTTCGAGGCGGACGATCCGGCACTCGCGGGCCCAGCGGTCCGGCATCGCCTCGCCGTCGGGGGCGTTCAGGCGCTTGCCCTTGAGCTCGGCGACGGCCGCGTCCCACTCCTCCGTATCCGGCGTCAGTTCGCGTACGACGGCGGTCCAGGCGACGATCCGGCCGCCCTTGTCCTTGCTGCGGACCGTGACCTCGGCCCGGCCGCCGTCCGCCAGGCCCGGCAGGGGCTGCTCGCCCGGACCGTCGCCGACGACCAGCGCGGCGCCGTCGTGCCACACGTGCCACAGCGCCCGGGCGGCCGGTGCCTCGCCCCGTACCCAGATGAGGCCGGACTTCTTGGCGGCCTCCTCGACGAGGAACAGCTCTTCGGTCATGGCCGAAGCCTATCGAGTGGCGACGGCGCTACAGCCAGCCGTTGCGCTTGAGGGTGCGGTGGATGGCGAAGCAGATGACGGCGATGCCGCCGAGCACCATCGGGTAGCCGTACCTCCAGTGCAGCTCCGGCATGTGGTCGAAGTTCATGCCGTAGACGCCGCAGACCGCCGTCGGGACGGCGACGATCGCCGCCCACGAGGTGATCTTGCGCATGTCCTCGTTCTGCGCGACGGTCGCCTGCGCCAGATTGGCCTGGAGGATCGAGTTGAGCAGCTCGTCGAAGGCGACGACCTGCTCCTGGACCCGGGCGAGGTGGTCGGCGACGTCCCGGAAGTACTTCTGGATGTCCGGGTCGACCAGCCGCATCGGGCGCTCGCTGAGCAGCTGCAGCGGACGAAGCAGCGGCGTCACCGCCCGCTTGAACTCCAGGACCTCGCGCTTGAGCTGGTAGATCCGCCCGGTGTCGGCGCCGCGCGTGGAGCCCTTGGCGGCCGGCGAGAAGACGTCGATCTCCAGCTGGTCGATGTCCAGCTCGACGGCGTCGGCGACCGCGATGTAGCCGTCGACGACATGGTCGGCGATGGCGTGCAGGACGGAGGACGGGCCCTTGGCGAGCAGCTCCGGCTCGCCCTGGAGGCGGTGCCGGAGGTTGCGCAGCGAGCCCTGGCCGCCGTGCCGGACGGTGATCACGAAGTCGGGGCCGGTGAACACCATCACCTCGCCGGTCTCCACGACCTCGCTGGTGGCGGTGAGTTCGGCGTGCTCGACGTAGTGGATGGTCTTGAAGACGGTGAACAGGGTGTCGTCGTACCGCTCCAGCTTCGGCCGCTGGTGGGCGTGCACCGCGTCCTCGACGGCCAGCGGGTGCAGCCCGAACTCGGCGGCGATACCGGCGAATTCGGCCTCGGTCGGCTCGTGCAGGCCGATCCACGCGAAGCCGCCGCGCTCGCGCACCTGGCGCATCGCGCCGCGCGGCGTCAGGCAGGCGCGGTCGTCGACCCGGCGCCCCTCGCGGTAGACGGCGCAGTCGACGACGGCGCTCGCGGCCGTGGGGTCGCGGGTCGCGTCGTAGTCGGCGTACGGGGAGGGGGTGGCCGTGGGGGTCCTGCGCAGCGGGTGCAGCAGGGAGGGACGGACGGTGGCGCGCAGGTCACGGATCATCGACATGGGCGTGCTGCTCCTTCACGGAGAGGCCGTCGGCGACGGTGGCGCAGCCCGGAATGAGGACGTGGAGCCACGTCGTCCACAAAGCGGGCGGCACCGGCGGATCGCGGGTGACGGCGTTCGCTACAGACAGGGAGGCAAAGAGGTGCTCTTCCGTCGTGCGAGCTGCCGGAGACCGGAGAAGAAGGGATCCGCGCGGGCCGGGAGGCCGAGAGACTACGGGGATCCGTGGGTCACCGGAGGGAGGAACGCACCGGACTGGGGTGCGGGGCGGCGGAAGAGCGGCTGGTACTGCCGGGCCGACTTCGATCCATCGCAGTCCCACCTCCTCCGGCCGGTCCCTCGTGAGGGATGACGTGTGACGAGCAGTCGGGTCATCCAGCCCGACTAGTGGCCAAGACTATCAGCCGACTGAGGGTCAATCCCTTACTTTGCCCGTTCCATACGCGCTTTATGCTCGCCGCATGGCAGAAATTCTCGTTCTGGTCGAGGCCCGGTTGCGTACGGCCCTCGGTGAGCCGGACGCGCGGGCGGCGATCACCTTCCTCGGCACCGACCGGATCGAGGTGCTCCGCTTCATCGACGCCGAGGCCGGACTCGTGCGGTACGCGACCCTCGGCATGTCCGCGCAGCCCATGGCCGACCCCACCTCGGCGCTCGCAGACCCGGTGAAGGGCCCCCGCGCCGAGCTGCTGCTCACCGTCCGCGCCGGCCTCGCCGACACCGACCAGGTGCTCCGCCCGCTCGCCGTGCTCGCCGCCACCCCGCAGGTCGAGGGCGTGGTCGTGGCCCCCGGCGCCTCGCTCGACGTCGGCGAGCCGCTGTGGCCGGGCGCGCCCTTCAGCTCGGTCCTCGTCGCCGAGTCGGGCGGCCTGGTGGAGGACCTGGACCTCGACGCCCCGCTCGACCCGGTGCGCTTCCTGCCGCTGCTGCCGATGACCTCGAACGAGGCCGCGTGGAAGCGGGTGCACGGCGCGCAGGCCCTGGAGGAGCGCTGGCTGGCGAACGGGACGGACCTGCGCGATCCCCTGCGCAGGTCCGTGACCCTGGACTGACGGTCCCGTGACCGTGACCGTGACCGTGGCGGTCCGGCGGTCCGGCGGTCCGGCGGTCCGGCGGTCCGGCCGACCGGCGCGGGCGGACGATCGCGGTCCGGGTGAAGCGCTCCGGCCGGACGGGTGATCATCGGTGATCGTCCTTGACGCGGGGCCGCGCGGGTAGGACCGTTGAGCCCTATGAGGGGCGAACCCAGTTGCCCGAAGTGCGGTGGCCGGGTCAGGGCGCCCGGTCTCTTCGCCGACTCCTGGCAGTGCGACGTGCACGGCTCGGTGCACCCGCTACAGCCCGTGATCCCACCCAGCGTCGAGGCCCTCGGTGTGGTCGTGCACCGGGCCCACGTGCCGGTGTGGATGCCGTGGCCCCTGCCCGTCGGATGGCTCTTCACCGGGGTCGCGTACGCCGGTGACGACCGCAGCGGCGGACGCGCGACCGCCGTGGCCTGCTCCGGGCCCGGCCCGCTCGGCGGCATCGGCGAGCTGCTGCTCGTCGCCGAGGAGCTCGGTGTCGGCCTCGGTGCCCGGTACGCGGGCATGGACGGCCCCGATCCCGGTTCCGGCATGGCGATCGACAAGCCACCCCAGGTCAAGGTGCTCGCCGGCGGCCGCCCCACCCCGCTCTGGCATGTCACCGGCGCCCCGCAGGACCGCGCCGTGTTCGCCGGCGAGGCGCGCGGGCTGTGGCTGTGGGCGATCGTCTGGCCCGAGCAGTCCGGCCTGCTGATGTACGACGAGCTGGTCCTCACCGATCTGCGCGACGCCGGGTCCGAGGTCGAGCTGCTGCCGGTCGGGGCGCTGACGCCGAGGCTGCTGACGTAGGGCGGACGCAGGGCTGACGGAGGGCTGATGCGGGGCTGATGCGGGGCGCGGCCGCGCGGGGCGTGTCCGGGGTGCTCGTACGGGCTGCGGGTAAGGGGTCCGGGCTGTGCCGGGTCCGTACGAAGGGGCTTGATTCGCCCGTTATGCTGGACCGGTCCCATCAGTCCGCCCCGAGCCCCCGGAGTCCCGCGTCGTGCGCATCGACCTGCACACCCACTCCACGGCCTCGGACGGTACGGATACCCCGGCCGAGCTGATGCGCAACGCCGCCGCCGCGGGGCTCGACGTGGTCGGGCTGACCGACCACGACACCACCCGCGGGTACGCCGAGGCCATCGCCGCCCTGCCCGAGGGCCTCACCCTCGTCACCGGTGCCGAACTCTCCTGCCGCTACGACGGGGTGAGCCTGCACATGCTGGCCTACCTCTTCGACCCCGAGGAGCCCGCCCTGCTCGCCGAGCGCGAGCTGGTCCGGGACGACCGGGTGCCGCGCGCCCGCGCCATGGTCGGCAAGCTCCAGGAACTCGGCGTGCCCGTCACCTGGGAGCAGGTCGCCCGGATCGCCGGCGACGGCTCCGTGGGCCGCCCGCATGTCGCCGAGGCGCTTGTCGAGCTCGGTGTCGTGCCCGATGTCTCCGGCGCCTTCACGCCCGAGTGGATCGCCGACGGCGGCCGGGCCCATGTGCAGAAGCACGAGCTCGACCCGATCGACGCGATCCGGCTGGTCAAGGCGGCCGGCGGGGTCACCGTCTTCGCCCACCCGCTGGCCGTGAAGCGCGGCGAGTGCGTGCCCGAGTCCGCCATCGCCGAGCTCGCCGAGGCCGGTCTGGACGGCATCGAGGTGGACCACATGGACCACGACGAGCCGACCCGCGCCCGGCTGCGCGGCCTCGCGAAGGAACTGGGGCTGCTCACCACCGGCTCCAGTGACTACCACGGCAGTCGAAAGACCGTCGGCCTGGGCGACTGCACCACCGACCCCGAGATCTACGGCGAGATCACCCGCCGCGCCGCCGGCGCCTTCCCGGTACCGGGCGCCGGCGGAACTTCTTAACCCCCACTCCTTCGCCCGACCCTGCCGGCCGGCCGCCCCGCGCGGCCCGGCCGCCGTGTCATGGCGTCCCCGTGCTTCCCCCCGGTGGGCTCAGGCCTGCCCACTTTCCGGAATCTCTGATTCCGGATGTTCGTGTACACCCCTTTTCCCGCAAGGCACCACACCGTGTTCGACGTCGCCGTCTTCGGCTCGCTGTTCCTGACCCTCTTCGTGATCATGGACCCCCCGGGGATCACCCCGATCTTCCTCGCCCTCACCTCCGGCCGCACCGCCAAGGTCCAGCGCCGCATGGCCTGGCAGGCCGTGGCCGTGGCCTTCGGCGTCATCGCCGTCTTCGGTGTGCTCGGCCAGCAGATCCTCGACTACCTGCATGTCTCCGTCCCCGCGCTGATGATCGCGGGCGGACTGCTCCTGCTGCTCATCGCGCTCAGCCTGCTCACCGGCGAGACCGACGAGCCGCAGCAGACCAAGGACGTCAACGTCGCGCTCGTGCCGCTCGGCATGCCGCTGCTCGCCGGGCCCGGCGCCATCGTCTCGGTCATCCTCGCCGTGCAGCACGCCGACGACGTCGCCTCGCAGGTCTCCGTCTGGGCCGCGATCATCGTCATGCACATCGTGCTGTGGCTGACCATGCGCTACTCGCTGCTGATCATCAAGGTCATCAAGGACGGCGGCGTGGTCCTGGTGACGCGCCTGGCCGGCATGATGCTCGCCGCCATCGCCGTACAGCAGATCATCAACGGCGTGACCCAGGTCATCCAGGGCGTCTGACGCCCCGCGGAGCCCGTCCGTACACACCACTGCGCCCCCGTACGGATTCCGGTCGACGAACGGTCGACGGAGTCTGTGCGGGGGCGCGGTGCGTGGATGAAGCGGCCGAAGCCACTGCTCGACTACGAGGCCGAGCTCTCGGCCGGGCGGATCCAGATGCGCTGGCCGATCGAGGCGGCCTGCTGCACGATCCGGTTGACGGAGGCGGCGTCCACGACGGTCCGGTCGACGGGCGTGCCGTCGATGTCGTCGAGTCGCAGGATTTCGAAGCGCATGGGCTTCTCCCTTCGTCTGAGTTGATCCTCCATGTGGAGAACTGGGTGTACGCCCCGCCTTCAGGGCGTACGCATGTGTCCAACGACTTGCACCCTGCAAACATTCCCTACGCTAAGGAAATTTTTCGGGTTGCTAAATACTACCGGACACGGAGCCGGGAGCGGCTCTGCCGTCATCCTCCCCGAACCGCGTTACGAGGGTGCTTCGGCCGGATTTCCGCCGATCGGAACCTCGATACGACCGGGGACCGCGTCCCAGAAACCGGCAAGCCGTTCCGCGAGCTCCCGCGGGTGCGAGACGTTGGGGGAGTGCCCGGCCCCCGCCACCACGGTGTGGTGCGCGCCGGTACGGGTGGCCGCCGCCGCCAGGTCCGGCACCGGCCAGACCGTCTCCTCGTCCCCGTACGCCAGGTGCAGCGGCATCGGCAGCGCCCGCAGCGCCGCCGTGCCGTCCGGGTCGGCGAGCAGCAGCCGGCCCGCGCCCGCGAGCTGCGCGATCCGGGTCAGCATCCAGCGGCGGCGCAGAAACGCCACGAGCTCCGGCGGATCGCCCGCGCCCGGCTCCTCGCCCCGGCTGTCCAGCCACCGGGTCGCCCGCCACACCCGCTCCTTCGGCAGCAGCGCGAACGCCGCGCGCAGCGCGCGGATGCGGATCCGCTGCGGCCGGGCCACCCGGCCCGGGCCCGAGGCCAGCAGGGTCAGGGACATGAAGGCATCCGGCGCGAGCCCGGCCGCGGCGCGGGCCACCAGGCCGCCGAAGGAGTGCCCGAGCAGATGCACCGGCCCGTCGCCGAGCGCCGCCGCCTGCGCCACCACGTCGAGCGCGAGTGCCTTGCGCCGGTACGCGGCCCGGCCGCGCGGCCCCGGCGTCTCGTGCTGCCCGCGCCCGTCGACGGCGACCGCCCGATAACCGGCCTCGGTGAGCGGCCCGAGCAGCTCCAGGAAGTCCTCCTTGCTGCCGGTGTACCCGGGCAGCAGCAGCACGGTCCCCTGCCGGGGGCCGTCGGGCGCGGTGTCGAGCACGGCGAACGACCCTCGCGCGGTGGCGAGCCGAAGGCTACGGGTGCGGGGCGGCAGCGCCAGGGACCGGGGCTTGCTCATACAGGGACTGTAACCGGAACGGGGAGAGGGCCCGCACGCACCGCGGCCCGGCGCCTCCGGAGAGGGGCCGGGCCGCGGTGGGGGTGCCTCGTTTACGCCTCCGGCTGCGCGGCGGCCTTCTTGGCGACGCGCTTGCGCGGGGTCTTCGGCGCGGCCTCGACGGCCTCGACCACCTCGGCCACGGCCTCGGCGACCTTCTTCGCGACCCGCTTGCGCGGCGCTGCCTTCTTCGGCGCCTCGGCGGTCTCGGCCGTGGCCTCGACCGGCTCGGCGGCCTTCTTGGCGACGCGCTTGCGCGGCGTCCTGGGTGCGGCCTCCGCGACCTCGGCCGGAGCCTCGGCGGCGACGGCCTTCTTGGCGACCCGCTTGCGCGGGGCGGCCTTCTTCGGTTCCTCGGCCTTCGGCTCCTCCACCGGGGCCGGAGTCGACTCGACGATCACCACGGCGGCGGCGCCCGGCGTGGACGTCACCGGCCTGGAGACCCGGCGGGTCGCGCGGCGGCGGGGCTGCGGCTCCTCGGCGACCGGCGCGGGGGCCGGCTCCGGGGCGGCCGGGGCCTCGGGGGCCACGGACGTGCTGGTCACCGGGCGGGTGGCGCGGCGACGCGCACGGGGCGCGGACACGGCGGCCGGAGCGGCGGTCACCGGCTCGGCGGCCTGCGCCGGGACAGCGGCCTTGGGCTGCTCGGCCTTCGGCTCGGCCACCGGGGCCGACTGGGCCGGCACCGTGCGGGGCGTGGCGGCGGCGAGCGCGGCGGCGGCCGTCTCGACCGTCTGGAACGTCACCGTCTCCTCGGCCGGACGCGGCCGGACCCGACGCTTGCGCGGGGCCGCGGCCGGGGCGGGCGCGGCGGCCACCGGCGCGGCGGCCTCGACCCGCGCGCCACGGTCACGCCGACGGCGCGGAGCCTCCTCGACGGGAGCGGCGACCTCGGCGGCGGGCTCCGTCTCGGCGGGCTTCGCCGCGGGGGCCTCGGCCTCGACGGACCGGCTGCGTGTGCGGCCCTCGGAGGCGGGAGCCTCGGCGGCCGGGGTCTCCGCGACCAGGGCCTCGGGGGCCTCCGTCTTCGTCTCCACCGTCGCCTCAGCCGTAAGGGCCTCGCCCGAGCGGCCACGGCGGCGGCGCGTCCGGCCGACCTCGGCAGCCGGGGCCTCGGCCGGAGCCTCGGCGACCGGAGCGGTCTCCGTCAGGGCCTGCGTCGCGCCGGCGACCGGGATGCCGGCCGACGGGCCCGTACCGCGGGTGCGGCGGCGGCGCGGGCGGCGCGGTCCGGCGGGCGCCTCGGCGGCGTCCGAACCGGCGGCCGGGACCTCGGCCGTGGCCGGGGCCACGGTCTGCTCGGCACCGTCGCCGAGCTCCGAACCGCCACGGGTGCGACGGCGCTGGCGCGGCGTACGGGTGCGGGCCGGGCGCTCCTCGGCCTGCTGCTGCTCGCGGCGCGGACCGCGCCCGCGCTTGCCGCCGCCGGGCTCGCCCAGGTCCTCGAGGACCTCCGCGTCGAGACCGGCGCGGGTGCGCTCGGCGCGCGGCAGGATGCCCTTGGTGCCCTCGGGGATGTCGAGGAGCTCGTACAGGTGCGGCGAGCTGGAGTACGTCTCGACCGGGTCGCTGAAGTTCAGCTCAAGAGCCTTGTTGATCAGCTGCCAGCGCGGGATGTCGTCCCAGTCGACCAGCGTGATCGCGGTGCCGCTCGCGCCCGCGCGGCCGGTGCGGCCGATGCGGTGGAGGTAGGTCTTCTCGTCCTCGGGGGACTGGTAGTTGATGACGTGCGTCACACCCTCGACGTCGATGCCGCGGGCGGCGACGTCGGTGGCGACGAGCACGTCGACCTTGCCGTTGCGGAAGGCGCGCAGCGCCTGCTCGCGGGCGCCCTGGCCGAGGTCGCCGTGGACCGCGCCGGAGGCGAAGCCGCGGCGCTCCAGCTGCTCGGCGATGTCGGCGGCGGTGCGCTTCGTACGGCAGAAGATCATCGCGAGACCGCGGCCGCGGGCCTGCAGGATGCGGGCGACCATCTCCGGCTTGTCCATGTTGTGCGCACGGAACACGTGCTGCGTGATGTTCGCGTGGGTCGCGCCCTCGTCGTCCGGAGAGGTGGCCCGGATGTGCGTGGGCTTCGACATGTAGCGGCGGGCCAGGCCGATGACGGCGCCCGGCATGGTCGCCGAGAACAGCATGGTCTGGCGCTTCGCCGGAAGCATGTTCATGATCTTCTCGACGTCGGGCAGGAAGCCCAGGTCGAGCATCTCGTCGGCCTCGTCCAGGACGAGCACCTTGACGTGGGACAGGTCGAGCTTGCGCTGGCCGGCCAGGTCGAGCAGACGGCCCGGCGTGCCGACGACCACGTCGACGCCCTTGTTGAGGGCCTCGACCTGCGGCTCGTACGCGCGGCCGCCGTAGATGGCGAGGACGCGCACGTTGCGCACCTTGCCGGCGGTCAGCAGGTCGTTGGTGACCTGCTGGCACAGCTCACGGGTGGGGACGACGACGAGCGCCTGCGGGGCGTCGGTCAGCCGCTCGGGCGTGGCCCGGCCGGCCTCGACGTCGGCGGGGACGACGACGCGCTCCAGGATCGGGAGGCCGAAACCGAGGGTCTTGCCCGTGCCGGTCTTGGCCTGGCCGATGACGTCGGTGCCGGAAAGGGCGACCGGAAGGGTCATCTCCTGGATGGGGAAGGGGGTGACGATGCCGACGGCCTCCAGGGCCTCGGCCGTCTCGGGAAGAATCCCGAGGTCTCGGAACGTAGTCAGGGAACTGCCTCTTCTGTGAGACGCGGCGCGAGGCGAACGAAGGGGGTCTCACCGTGCCGGGAACCGCGGGGGATCGGGAAGATCACCGCCGGGTCGGCGCGGGACCACTGCCGTCGCTCGAGCGTCGTGCCGCTGAGGGACCCTTCGGCAGGCCGCCGGAAGGGCTGTCGGGCCGGAGCCGATCGGGCCACCGACCGGGCATCCTCATTCATCAGTCGGCCCGCCGAGTACGTCCGAACGTGCGAAAGAATGTCCGCATACTCAGCAGGCGCATTACCACTGTACCCCGGATTCGCGCATGTGTGTCGGGAGAATTTCCGGAGGAGGCCACGGTCACAGGCGTCCGCTGGCGACCTCCGGGCGTCCACAGGGGTCGGCCGGAACCCCTGGGGTCCGCCCGAGCGGGCTATTGTGCGCTGCATGGAGACGCCTGACAACGCCACACCCACCGGTATCGCCGCCCAGGACTGGGCCACGGCCTCCGCCGTGCCGCAGTACCGCGCCGCCGTGATCGACCTGCTCGGCGCGCTGGCCTACGGCGAGCTCGCGGCCTTCGAAAGGCTCGCCGAGGACGCCAAGCTGGCGCCGACCCTCGCGGACAAGGCCGAGCTGGCGAAGATGGCCTCCGCCGAGTTCCACCACTTCGAGCAGCTGCGGAACCGGCTCTCCGCCGTGGACGCCGAGCCGACCGGGGCGATGGAGCCCTTCGCCAAGGCGCTGGACGACTTCCACCGCCAGACCGCGCCGTCCGACTGGCTGGAGGGCCTGGTCAAGGCGTACGTCGGCGACTCGATCGCCAGCGACTTCTACCGCGAGGTCGCGGCCCGCCTCGACTCCGACACCCGCGCGCTCGTGCTCTCCGTGCTCGACGACACCGGCCACGGCAACTTCGCCGTGGAGAAGGTCCGCGCCGCGATCGACGCCGACCCGCGGGTCGGCGGCCGGCTGGCCCTGTGGGCCCGGCGGCTGATGGGCGAGGCCCTGTCGCAGGCGCAGCGGGTGGTCGCCGAGCGCGACGCGCTGTCGACGATGCTGGTCGGCGGCGTGGAGGGGATGGCCGCGGGCTTCGACCTCGCCGAGGTCGGCCGCATGTTCTCCCGTATCACCGAGGCGCACACCAAGCGGATGGCCGCGCTCGGCCTGGCCGCGTAGGCACCACGCCACGCAGATGAACGTTCCGCCGCGGGCTCAGCCCGCGGCGGCTGATCGGCGCAGGCGCCGCCGGGAGGCCGGGCGGACCAGGAGCGACAGCAGGACGGCGCTGATCGCGACGGCGCCGACCAGGGTGGCCAGGAAATGTCCGGGGCCGAGGGCGCCGTGGGTCACCAGGGCGCCGAAGACACCGCCGAGCGAGCCAGTCAGCAGGACGGCGGGCCGCCCGGGGAGGCGATCGGGGAGCCGGTGCGCGGCGGCCCAGGCCAGGGCGAATCCGAGCAGGGCGGAACCGAGGGCTTCCAGGAACACGGCGGATCACCTCGCGTGCGGTGCGCGGCGGGCAGTTCGGTCACACCCGTCCTACCCGGTCACTCCGGATGACAATCCTCCCCGTACCCCCTGACGTGGGCAGACGGAGACAGCGGACGGAGACCTGACACACGGCGAAGGGCCCGGCGGACTGCTGTCCGCCGGGCCCTTCGTGCTGTCGTTCGTGCTGTCGTACGTCTCAGAGGGCGCCGAAGCCCACCCGGCGCACGGCCTGCTCGCCGATCTCGATGTACGCGATCTTCTCGGACGGGACGAGGACCTTGCGGCCCTTCTCGTCCGTCAGGCTGAGCAGCGGCGTCTTGCCGGCCAGCGCGTCGGCCACCGCACGCTCGACCTCTTCGGCGGACTGCCCGCTCTCCAGAACGATCTCCCGGGGTGCGTACTGCACGCCGATCTTGACCTCCACGGCTATGTCCCTCCGAACGGTCTGCTGTGCGCGAGGATCCCGCGCCGTACCTGGCACACATTAGCCCGGTGAGGGGACGGACACGGTGCGCACGGGGCACGCCAAGAGCGAACAGCGGACGGGAACATCGGAGGAATCAGTGGCCCTCGGCGGCCAGCTGTCCGTCCGTGGCGTGCAGCGGGAAGCCCGCGATGCCGCGCCAGGCCAGGGAGGTCAGCAGGGCCACCGCCGTCTCGCGCGGGATCGGCGACTCGCTGGACAGCCAGTAGCGCGCCACGACCTGGGACACCCCGCCGAGACCCACGGCGAGGAGCATCGACTCGTCCTCGGACAGGCCGGTGTCCTCCGCGATGACCTCGGAGATGGCCTCGGCACACTGCAGCGAGACCCGGTCGACGCGCTCGCGCACGGCCGGCTCGTTGGTCAGGTCCGACTCGAAGACCAGCCGGAAGGCGCCGCCCTCGTCCTCCACGTACGCGAAGTAGGCGTCCATGGTCGCCGCGACCCGCAGCTTGTTGTCCGAGGTGGAGCCGAGCGCCGTGCGCACCGACTGGAGCAGCGCCTCGCAGTGCTGGTCCAGGAGGGCGAGGTAGAGCTCCAGCTTCCCGGGGAAGTGCTGGTAGAGCACCGGCTTGCTGACGCCGGCCCGCTCGGCGATGTCGTCCATGGCGGCGGAGTGGTACCCCTGGGCGACGAACACCTCCTGGGCCGCGCCGAGCAACTGGTTCCGACGGGCACGGCGCGGCAGGCGCGTGCCCCGGGGGCGTGCTGCCTCTGTCTGCTCGATGGCGCTCACGCCGCCTCCAAAGTTCGATCCATGCGCGCATTGGCGTCGCGCCGCCATCGTACTTTTGGGTAACCCGGCTGTGCGCGGTGCGAACGCAGAATTTCACGGACCGGACGCCCGGGGCGAGTGGCGGCGGACAACAATATGGTCAGGTAACCGAACAAATCGGCGGAGGGTGTTGCGCCCATTCGTGATTACTCGCCGGTAATGCGCTCATGGGGCGTCACCTACGGGGCCGCCGGCGCGCGGGTCAGCGGTAGTCGTCCTCGTCCAGATCGACGACCCGGGCCTGCTCCGCGGCGTCCGCGACGTTCGCCGCGTCGCGCCTGACGTGGTTCAGGGGTTCGTCCTCGTGCGGCTGCAGCTCGGTGTGCTGCTCGGCCGCGTCGGCCTCCGGGATCTCCTTCTCGATCTCCTCGTCGACCACGTCGTCCTCTTCCTCGGCGAATGTGTCCGGCTCGTTCGGGTCGGCAGTCATGCGGTTCCTTCCGCCCGGCGGTGCGCGGGTCCTGGTCCGATGACCCTCAACTCCGAGCGTAGGAGTTCCTCCGGCGCGCCGCACCCGATCCTGTGACGCCACGCACACGCGCCCAGGCGTGATCCTCTCGTAATATCGCTGCCATGTCCTCGACCGAGCTGCCGGAAACCCGGACCGCCGCCCCGCCCGCGACCCGGCCGCGCACCGTGCGGGTCGCCGACGGCGAGCGACTGCGCTCCGTCGCGCTGCCCGGACTCACCCTGACCGTGCGCGCCAGGCCCGGCGACCGCCCCGGTCTGCCGCCCGCGCTGTACGTGCACGGGCTCGGCGGCTCCTCGCAGAACTGGTCGGACCTGATGCCCAGGCTCGCCGACCTGGTCGACGGCGAGGCGGTGGACCTGCCCGGCTTCGGCGACTCGCCGCCGCCGGACGACGGCAACTACTCCGTGACCGGACACGCCCGGGCGGTCATCCGGCTGCTGGACGCGGCCGACCGCGGCCCCGTGCACCTCTTCGGCAACTCGCTGGGCGGCGCCGTCGCCACCCGCGTCGCCGCCGTGCGCCCCGACCTGGTGCGCACCCTGACGCTGGTCTCCCCGGCCCTGCCCGAGCTGCGCGCCCAGAAGACCGCCTGGCCGACGGTGCTGCTCGCACTGCCCGGCATCGCGCCGCTGTTCGCCAAGCTCACCAAGGACTGGACCGCCGAGCAGCGGGTCCGCGGTGTTCTCTCGCTCTGTTACGGCGACCCCCGCCAGGTCTCCGAAGAAGGCTTCCGGCACGCCGTCGAGGAGATGGAACGGCGCCTGGAGCTGCCGTACTTCTGGGACGCCATGGCCCGTTCCTCGCGCGGCATCGTCGACGCGTACACGCTCGGCGGCCAGCACGGGCTCTGGCGGCAGGCCGAGCGGGTGCTCGCGCCGACGCTCCTCGTCTACGGCGGCCGCGACCAGCTGGTCGGCTTCCGCATGGCGCGCAAGGCGGCCGCCGCCTTCCGCGGCTCGCGGCTGCTCACGCTCCCGGAGGCGGGCCACGTGGCCATGATGGAGTACCCGGAGACCGTCGCCACGGCGGTCCGGGAGATGATCACCGATGCCGCGCGGGCCGCGGCCGAGGGCGGGAGCTGAGCCGGGTCGTGGGACGACATAGTCGCAAGGGGCCCGCCGCCGCCCCGGTGGCCGACACCGGCCGACGCGAGGCCGCGCGCCCCGGCCCGGGCACGGGCCGCCGCCGCCGAGGCGAGGACCAGCAGCCCCCGGCCCCGGAGGGCCCCTGGCAGGCCGGCCAGGCCGCACCGCAGTACCCGGCGGCCGGGAGGCCGCAGGCCCCGGGCGGGCTCGGTCCGCAGAGCGCGCCGCAGCGCGCCGCCGCCCCCGGCGGGCCCCGGTCACAGGCCGGCGGGTTCCCGAACCCGGGCAGGCAGCAGGTCCCGGGCGCGCCTGGCCCGCGCAGCGCACCGCAGCGCCCCGCCGGCCCCGGTGGGCCCAGGCATTCGGCCGGGCAGCAGCCTCCCGTCGGACCCCGGCCGCAGGCCGGTGGTCCCCAGTCGCAGCGCTCCGGCGGGACCCGGCCCCCGGCCGCCGGGCAACCCCCGCGCCCCTACGGCCCGCAGGGCTCCGGCGGCCCCGGCCCCGGTTACGCCACCCCGCCGCACGGCACCCCCGGCTACGCCGCGCCCGGGCGGGCCCCCGCGCCCGTCTTCGACACGCCGATGCACGGCACCCCGCGCTACCGGGGGCCGCACGACACGGAGGCCGTCGGGGAATCCGGCGTACGCGGTGGGCATCCCGTGCATGACGAGACCGTGCGGACCGGTTCGTTGTTCGTGCCCGGGCCGCGGCGGGAGGCGGTGCCCAGGACGCCGGTCGCACCGGACACCGACGGCGCCGCCGAGGGGGCCGAGGAGACCGCGGCCGAGCCGCAGTCGCAGCCGAAGCCCGCGCGCGGCGGGGGGCTCGGGCGGACGTTGACCGGGGTCACGGCTGTCGCGATCACGACCGTGCTCGCCGTCGTCGTGGCCGGGCAGGTCGTGGACCGGGAGAGCGGCGCGGCGCGGACGCGGGCCGCGGACGGGGCGGGCGACCGGGCCGGGGCGGAGAGTCCGGCGTCGCGTTCGGACGAGCGGGAGGCGCGGACGCCGTCGGCGGCGCCGGCCGCGCCGCCGACGTACGAGCAGCTGATGGCCCGCCAGTTCCCGATCGACCCGAAGCTCACGGGCCCGGGGAAGTTCGACGCCGTGCCCGGGTTCGACAAGGCGCCCGGCAAGGGCCGCAAGATCCGGTACCGGGTCGACGTCGAGCAGGGACTCGGGCTCGACGGGGCGCTGTTCGCGCAGGCCGTGCAGAAGACCCTGAACGACCCGCGCAGTTGGGCCGGTCAGGGCGAGATGACGTTCGAGCGCATCTCCAGCGGCGACCCGGACTTCGTCGTCACCCTCGCGAGCCCCGGCACCACCGGCGCGTGGTGCCGCAAGTCCGGCCTCGACACCACCGTCGACAACGTGTCCTGCGACTCCGCCTCCACCGAGCGCGTGATGGTCAACGCCTTCCGCTGGGCGCAGGGGTCGGAGACCTTCGGCCCGGCCGCGATGCACGCCTACCGGCAGATGCTCATCAACCACGAGGTCGGCCACCGGCTCGGCCACAACCATGTGAGCTGCCGTACCCCCGGCGCGCTCGCGCCCGTGATGCAGCAGCAGACCAAGTCGCTCGACATCGACGGCATCAAGTGCCGCCCCAACCCCTGGGTGCACCCCGGGAGTTGACGGTCCGTCGGGGGTGTCCCCCGAGGTCGTTGCACACTCCCACGGCCTGACCGAGAGTGATCTTTCCGACCCGTAGCGCGACGGAACGCGACCGCTGCGGGAAAGTTACGTGTATTCACCCCTTCCGGTGGTGCGACGGACAACCGTCCATCACACCCCCGTGTTGTCCGCTTACGTTCTTCCGGCACGGGAGAACGTCACGCGAGAAACGCGAGAACGGGGGTGTGCTCATGCGGATCGGACTGCTGACCGAGGGCGGCTATCCGTATGCCGCCGGTGAGTCCGGGCTCTGGTGCGACCGGCTCGTCCGCGGGCTCGCCCCGCACGAGTTCGACCTCTACGCGCTGAGCCGCGACGCCCGCCAGGAGGCGGCCGGCCGGCTGCCGCTGCCGCCCAATGTGCGCGGCGTGTGCACCGCCCCGCTGTGGACCGCCGAGGACGAGACCCGCGGTCCCGGGCGGGCCCGCGGCCGCGGCTACGGGCGGCGTGACCGGCACCGCTTCGAGGCGGCGTTCCGGGAGCTCGCCGAGGGCGTCTGCGCCGCGGACGGGACCGACGGCACCCCCGGCACCCCCGCCACCGAGGACCGCGCCGAGCGCTTCGCCGCCGGGCTCTACGGACTCGCCGAACTCGCCCGCGAGAGCGGCGGGCTCGCCGCCGCGCTGCGATCCGAGTCCGCCGTCCGGGTCCTGGAGTCCGCCTGCCGCGCACCCGGCGCGCGCCGCGGCGTCGCCGCCGCCACCGTGGCCGACCAGCTCGCCTTCACCGAGCAGCTGGAGCGCGCCCTGCGCCCGCTCTCGCTCGACTGGTACGACGAGGAGGACGGCCCCGACGGCCGCTCCGGCGGCCGCGCAGGCGGCCCCGACGGCACGGCGGGCGGCCTCGGGCTCGTCGACCTCTGCCACGCCGCGTCCGCCGGCGCAGCCGCGCTCCCGGGTCTGCTGGCCAAACGCTTCTTCGGGACCCCGCTGCTCGTCACCGAGTACGGCGTCCAGCTCCGCGCCCACTACCTCGCCGCCACCGGCGCGCCCCTCACCACCCCCGTACGCGCCCTGCTCGCCGCCTTCCACGGGCGGCTCGCCGGCGAGGTCTACCGGCAGGCCGCGCTGCTCACCCCCGGCAACGCCCACGCCCGCCGCTGGCAGGAGAAGTGCGGCGCCGACCGGGCCCGGCTGCGCACCGTGCACCCCGGCATGGACGCCGAGCGCTTCGCCGAGGTCGGCGAGGACGAGGAGAGCGGCGACCCGACGACCCTCGCCTGGATCGGCCGGGTCGAACCCGCCAAGGACCTGGTGGCCCTGCTGCACGCCTTCGCCGAGGTGCGCCGGCGGCAGCCGGACGCCCGGCTGCGGATCATCGCCGCGCCGGTACGGGAGGCGGGCGCCGCCGCGTATCTCGCGCACTGCCGGGGTCTGGCCGAGCAGCTGTTCCCGGACGAGGCGGCCGGCGCGCACGCGATCGGCGAGAACCCCGTCTCCTTCGAGGAGCTCGGCGGTCCCGAGGCCCCCACCCTGGAGGAGGCCTACGCGGCCAGCGCCGTCGTGGTGCTCTCCAGCGTCGTCGAGGGCTTCCCGGTCGGCCTCGTCGAGGCCATGTTCTGTGCCCGGGCCACCGTCTCCACGGACGTCGGCGCGGTCGTCGAGGTCATCGGCGGCACCGGGCTCGTCGTCCCCCCGCGCAATCCCAAGGCCCTCGCCGACGCCTGCCTCGCGCTGCTGCGCGACCCGGAGCGGCGGCACCGGCTCGGCGCGGCCGCCCGCGCCCGCGCCCTGGAGCTGTTCACCGTGGAGCAGAACCTGGCGGCATTCCGCGGCATCTACCTCGAACTTCTCTCCCACTCGCCGGTCCGTCGCCGCGCCGGCAGCGGCGTGCCCTTCGCCCACCCGGCCGAGGCCCATGTGCCCGGCAGCTGGGCGGACCAGCCGGTCACCGCGGCGGCCGGTGCGGGAGACCCCGATGTCTGAAGGAGGCACCCCCATGCGCGGCCCCGCCGCCCCGACCAGCCCCGGCCCGTGGGACTCCCGCTCCGAGGCGCTGCTCAGCACCCCCGCCCCGGCGGCCGCGTTGCCGCCCGGCGGACTCGACCTGTCGGCCAGGCCGGTCGCAGCACCGGCACCCACTGCGGTGGCCCCGGCCGCCCCGGCCGAAGCGATTCAGCGGGCGGCGATCCAGCAGGCGCAGCACGCTCAGCCCGCGCCCGCGCCCGCGTCGCGGACCCGGCGCGGCCCCGCAGACCCGGTCAAGGCCCTGATGCACCGCCACCGCGAGCTGTGCGAACGGGCCGTGGACCCGCTGGAGATCGCCGCCGGCCTGGAGGCCCACGGCGTCACCGACCGCACCGCCGCCCGCTTCCGCCACCGGGACGTCTTCTCGCTCGCCGAGGAGCTGTACGCGCGCGTGCCGCGAGGGGAGGCCGCCATGTCCCGTACCGCGTCCGACCGGGCGGACGGGCCCGGACCCGGCAGCTGGGCGCTCACCGTGTGCGCGCCCGGCGCCGTCGCCGCCCTCGCCGCGCTCGGGCTCGCCCTCGGCACCGGCGGGCTGCGGCTCGCCGCCGGACTGCTCGGCGCGGCCGGTCTGGCCGTCGGGCTGTTCGTCGCCGTACGCCGCGGCCCGCTGCGCGTCACCGGAGGCCCCCCGACAGCGGCTCCCCTGTGGACGCTCGGACTGCTCGCGTACGCCGCGGCCGGGGACGGGCTGCTCGACCAGCTGCTGCGCGGCGGGCCGGACGCCGGTCCCGCCGTCGTCACCGCCCTCGACGGTCCGGGCGCGGCCGGGGACTGGGCGTTCGACACCGCGCCGCTGCTCGCCCTCGCCCTGTCCGTCGTGCCCGCCGCCTGGTGCGCCCGTCTCTTCGCCGTACGGGCCCGCCACCGGCTCGGCGCGAGCCGCGGCCTCGCCGACTTCGCGGCCGGCACCCGCCCGCTGCTGCTCGGCAGCGTCGCCCTGTACGTCGCCGCACTCGCCGGACTGCTCGCCCTCACCGGCTTCCACCCCGGCGCCCTCGCGCTCGGCGCGCTGCTCCTGACCGCCCGGCTGCTCGCCGTCCACGGCTTCGCCGAGACCGCGGCGAGCGCGCTCGGCGCCGTCTGCGCGGCGGAGGTCCTGGCCCTCGCGACCGTGCTCTCCGCCCGCGTCCCCGGCCTCGACCTCGTCGGCGCCCCGGTCCGCGCGCTCGTCGCGTTCGGCGGACCGGCCGCCCTGCCCACCCTGGTCTGCGGCTGCGCCGCCCTCGCCCTGCTCGCCCACGCCACCGAGGCCCTCTCCCGCGCCTCGGCCCACGCCTGAGCCCCTCGTCGTACGCCCCACCGTCGTACCCCCCACCCGACCGCGCACCCGCGGAGCCGACGCCGCGGGCGCGCCCGACACCTGAGACCTCCAAGGAGAAGAGAGACATGACACCCCGATTCCGCACCACGGCCGGTCGGCAGGAAGGGGCCGCACGATGAGGGTGCTGCTGCTCGGAGCCAACGGATTCATCGGCCGGTTCGTCGCCGACCGGCTGCTCGCCGACCCGGCGGTGCACCTCACCGCGCTCGGGCGCGGTGACGACGCCGACGTACGGTTCGACCTCGCGACCGGCAGTCCCGGCGCGCTCACCCGGTTCCTCGACGCCGTGCACCCGGGCGTCGTCGTGAACTGCGCGGGCGCCACCCGCGGCGGCGCCCGCGACCTGACCCGGCACAACACCGTCGCCGTCGCCACCGTCTGCGAGGCGCTGCGGCGCAGCGGCTGCGGGGCGCGGCTCGTGCAGGTGGGCTGCGCGTCCGAGTACGGGCCGAGCCAGCCGGGCTCGTCGACCGCCGAGGACGCGGTGCCGCGGCCCGGCGGCCCGTACGGCGTGTCCAAGCTCGCCGCGACCGAACTCGTCCTCGGCTCGGGCCTCGACGCGGTCGTGCTGCGGGTGTTCTCGCCGGTCGGCCCCGGCACCCCGGCCGGTTCCCCGCTCGGGCGGCTCGCCGAGGCGATGCGCCGCGCCATCCAGGCGGGCGACGGCGAGCTGAAGCTCAGCGGCCTCGGTGTGCAGCGCGACTTCGTGGACGTCCGGGACGTCGCCCGGGCCGTGCACGCCGCCTCGCTGTCCGCCGCCCAGGGCGTGGTCAACATCGGCACCGGCCGGGCGGTCAAGCTCCGTGACGCCGCCGCGGTGCTCGCCCGGGTCGCCGGCTACGCCGGGCAGCTGCACGAGGTCGACGGGCCGCCGCAGCGCCCGGTGATCGGTGCCCCGCGCACCGAGGCGACCATCGCCGAGCAGCTGGCCGCCGCGCCCTACCCGTACCCCGACGGCTGCGGGCCCTGGCAGCAGGCCGACGTCCGCACCGCCCGCGACCGGCTCGGCTGGCGCCCCCGGATCAACCTGGAGGAGTCGCTCGCCGACATCTGGATGGAGGCGGCATGTCGCATCTGACCGCGACCGGAACCGGCACCGGGACGGGCACGGTCACCGGGATGGGCGTGGGCGTTCCCGGATACGCCCACCCCCTCCTCGCGCCCGTCGAGTGGGCCGAGCTCACCCGCCCCGGCACGCCCGTCCACTGGGCCGTGCTCAATGTCGCCGAGGGGCCGGGCGCCCGGCCCGACCCGCACTGCCTGGAGGCGGCCGGCCGGCTGCGCAACGCCGGGGTCAGGGTGCTCGGGCATCTCGATCTGTGTCATGGCTCACGTCCGTTCGCCGAGCTGGTCGCGGACGCGCAGCGGTTCCTCGACTGGTACAAGGCGGACGGTTTCTACCTGGACCGGGCGCCCGCCGACCGGGCCGACCTGCCCGCGGTGCGGCGGCTCGCGGCGACCCTGGAGGCGCTGCGGGACGGCGAGGTGCACCTGGTCCTGGCGCACGGCACCCACCCGTACCCGGGCTACGCGGAGACGGCGGACCAGCTGGTCACCTTCTCCGGCGCCTGGACGGACTACCGCTGGTCGCAGGTGGCGGAGTGGACCGCCGACCACCCGGCGGGGAAGTTCGTCCACCTGGTGCACGGAGTGCCCAGGACCCACCTGGACGAGGCCCTGCGGATCGCCCGCTGGCAGGGGGCCGGGACGGTGTTCATGACCGACCGCCCGGGTGGTCCGGGACAAAGCGCGCCATTTCACTCGCTGCCCGGCTACTGGGACGAAATTGTCTCGCGTATCGGACGGGGTGTCTCGGAATGAGAAGGGGCGTGGCAGTGTTGTGCGGAGAACAAGCGTCTCCATGACATCCCGACCAGCTGTATTGATGAGGTCTCCGTGTCGCTGCCACCCCTGGTCGAGCCGGCTGCCGAGCTCACCGTAGACGAGGTCCGCAGGTACTCCCGTCACCTGATCATCCCGGATGTCGGGATGGACGGACAGAAGCGGCTGAAGAACGCCAAGGTGCTCGCCGTGGGCGCGGGCGGTCTCGGCTCCCCGGCGCTGATGTACCTGGCCGCGGCCGGTGTCGGCACGCTCGGCATCGTGGAGTTCGACGAGGTCGACGAGTCGAACCTGCAGCGCCAGATCATCCACAGCCAGGCCGACATCGGCCGCTCCAAGGCGGAGTCGGCGCGCGACAGCGTGCTCGGCATCAACCCGTACGTGAACGTGGTCCTTCACGAAGAGCGGCTCGAAGCCGAGAACGTGATGGAGATCTTCAGCCAGTACGACCTGATCGTCGACGGCACGGACAACTTCGCGACCCGCTACCTGGTCAACGACGCCTGCGTGCTGCTCAACAAGCCGTACGTGTGGGGCTCGATCTACCGCTTCGACGGCCAGGCCTCGGTCTTCTGGTCCGAGCATGGCCCGTGCTACCGCTGCCTCTACCCGGAGCCGCCGCCGCCGGGCATGGTCCCGTCCTGCGCCGAGGGCGGCGTCCTGGGCGTGCTGTGCGCGTCCATCGGCTCCATCCAGGTCAACGAGGCCATCAAGCTCCTCGCGGGCATCGGCGAGCCGCTGGTCGGCCGTCTGATGATCTACGACGCCCTGGAGATGCAGTACCGCCAGGTCAAGGTCCGCAAGGACCCGAACTGCGCGGTCTGCGGCGAGAACCCGACCGTCACCGAGCTCATCGACTACGAGGCCTTCTGCGGCGTCGTGTCCGAGGAGGCCCAGGAGGCGGCGCTCGGCTCCACGATCACTCCGAAGCAGCTCAAGGAGTGGATCGACGACGGCGAGAACATCGACATCATCGACGTCCGCGAGCCGAACGAGTACGAGATCGTCTCGATCCCCGGCGCCCGGCTGATCCCGAAGAACGAGTTCCTGATGGGCAACGCCCTCCAGGACCTGCCGCAGGACAAGAAGATCGTCCTGCATTGCAAGACGGGTGTCCGCAGTGCGGAAGTCCTCGCGGTCCTGAAGTCCGCGGGCTTCGCGGACGCGGTGCACGTCGGCGGCGGCGTGATCGGCTGGGTCAACCAGATCGAGCCGGAGAAGCCGATCTACTAGGCACAAGGCTGCGTGAGGGCCCCCGGACCTGCCTCAGGTCCGGGGGCCCTCGTGCGTGTCCGCTACGCGCAGGTCGTGCCGTACGCCGGGACCTTGCCGCCCGTCAGATACGCGTCGACCGTCCTCGTCACGCACGCCGCCGAGCCGTACGCGCCATGCCCCTCGCCCTTGTTGGTGACGAGCACGCCCACACCCTGGCCCAGGGCCTTCGCCATCCGCTCGGCGCCCTCGTACGGGGTGGCCGGGTCGCCCGTCGTGCCGACCACCAGGATCGGCGCGGCGCCGGGCGCGCTCACCGGCGTCGTCGTGGACTCGCCCTTCACCGGCCAGTCGGCGCACCAGCCGGCGGTGTCCCAGGCGAGGAAGGGGCCGAAGACGGGGGAGAGGCGGCGGAACTCCGGGAGCAGGGCCCGCGCCTGGTCGAGGGTGGGCCGCTCGGCGGAGTCGGCGCAGGAGATCGCGCGCTGGGAGTGCGACTGGGTGGAGTAGTGGCCGGAGGCGTCCCGGTCGTTGTACCAGTCGGCGAGGGAGAGGAGCTCGGCGCCGGAGCCGTTCTCCGCCTTGGTGAGCGCCGAGGTGAGCAGCGGCCAGTTCTGCTGCGCGTACAGCGGCATCACCACACCGGTCAGGGCGAGGGAGTCGTTGAGCTCGCGGTCGCCGACGGCGAGCGGCTGCCGGTCGAGCTTCTCCAGGAGCCGCACGATCCGCCGGGTGCCGGCCTCGGGGCTCTGGCCGGTGGACTTCAGATAGTTGTCGAGGGCCCGCTGGAAGCCGACGGTCTGGTTGCGGGCGTGGCCGACGGCGTCGGCGGTCGGGTCGACCACGGCGTCGAGCACCATCCGGCCCACGTTCTCGGGGAAGAGGTGGGCGTAGGCGGCGCCGAGCTGGGTGCCGTACGAGATGCCGAAGTAGTTCAGCTTCGCGTCGCCGAGGACCTGGCGGATCAGGTCCATGTCGCGGGCGGTGTTGCTGGTCGTGGTGTACGGCAGGACGGTGCCGGAGCGGCGCTCGCAGCCCTGGCCGAAGGAGGCGGCGTCGGCGCGGAAGGCATTCTCCTCGGCGGAGGTGTCGGGCGTGTAGTCGACCGTCCGCTCGGCCTTCGCCTGCTCCTTGTCGTCCCGGCACACCACGCCCGAGCTGCGCTGCACGCCGCGCGGGTCGAAGGAGACCAGGTCGTAGCGGCTGCCGAGGGCCGTGTACTCGGCGGCACCGCGCGGCAGTATGTCGACGCCGGAGCCGCCGGGCCCGCCGAAGTTGAAGAGCAGCGAGCCGAGCCGGGCGTCCTTGGCGCCGGCCTCCTTGCGGATCAGCGCGATCGGGATGGTCGGCCCGTCCGGCCTGGCGTAGTCGAGGGGCACCTGGACGGTCGCGCAGCGCCAGGCCGAGCCGGGGCGCTCACCGCCCTCGGGGGCGGTGCAGCGGCGCCAGTCGGGCTTCTGTCCGGTGAGCCGGGCGGGGAGCGCGGGCCCGCCGGGAGCGGTCGTGGAGGCCGAGGGCTTGGCGTCGCCGCGGGCGGTGCTCGGCGTGCCGCCGGTGCCGCCGGGTGCGGGGCCGCCTCCCGCTGCCGTACATCCCGTGGCCAGCACTCCCGCGAGAGCGAGGACCGCCCCCGTACGTATCACCGTGCGCACCCTGCGCCACCCCCTGGTCCGAGCCGGACCGCCATCCTAGGGCGGTGCCACCGACCACCGGTGGTCGGCTACGGGCAGACGGTTCCGGCCGCCGGGACCTTGCCGAGGAGGAGGTACGCGTCCGTCGCGGTCTTCACGCACTTGTCGCCGCTGCTGTAGGAACCGTGGCCCTGGCCCTTGTAGGTGAGTTCGACCCCGACGCCCGAGCCGAGGGCGTCCACCATGGCGCGGGCGCCCTCGTACGGGGTGGCCGGGTCGCCGGTGTTGCCGATGACGAGGATCGGGGCGGAGCCGGGCGCCGAGACGTCCGGGTGCTCCCAGGTGCCGGGCACCGGCCACTGGCCGCAACTGGCCAGCGCCCAGCCCATGAAGTCGCCGAAGACGGCGGAGGCCTTCTGGAACTCGGGGAGGCGCTCCTTGGCCTGCCCGAGGGTGAAACGCTCCTTGAAGTCCACGCAGTTGATGGCGGCGTTGGCGGCCTGGATGTTGCTGTAGGAGCCCTCCTGGTTGCGGCCGTTCATGGAGTCGGACAGGGCGAGCAGGAGCGCGCCGTTGCCGCCGTCGGCCTCGTCCAGGCCCTGTTCGAGATACGGCCAGAACTCCTTGGAGTACAGGGCCTGCGCGATGCCGTTGGTGGCCTGGGTCTGGGTGAGCTTGCGGTCGCCGATGCCCGCGATGGGCTTGGCGTCGAGCTCGGCGAGCAGCCCGGTGATGAACTCCTCGATCTCGGCGGGGCTGGAGCCGGGCAGCTTGCACTCGTCGGCGCGGTTCACGCAGTCCTGCGCGAAGTTGTCGAGCGCGAGCTGGAAGCCCTTCGTCTGCCCGAGGGCCCCGGCCTCCCAACCGGCCGTCGGGTCGACGACGGCGTCGAAGACCGCCCGGCCGACGTTCTTGGGGAACAAGTGGGCGTAGACGCCGCCGAGTTCGGTGCCGTACGAGATGCCGAAGTAGTGCAGCTTGTCGTCGCCGAGGACCCGGCGCATCAGGTCCATGTCGCGGGCCGCGTTCTCGGTGCCCAGGTACGGGAGCTGCTTCCCGGCGTTCCGGTCGCAGCCGGCCGCGTAGGTCTTCTGCGCCTCGGACAGGGTCTTCTCCTCGGCGCTGTCGTCCGGGGTGAAGTCCAGGGCGTAGTAGGCGTCGAGCTCCTTGTCGGTGGCGCACTCGACGGGCGCGCTGCGGCCGACCCCGCGCGGGTCGAAGGAGACCAGGTCGTAGCGGGAGCGCAGGGTCTCGAAGTCGGCGGCGAAGCCGGGCAGGCCGGTGACTCCGGAGCCGCCGGGGCCGCCGAAGTTGAAGACCAGGGAGCCGATCCGCCGGTTCGGGTCGGCGGCCTTGGCGCGGATCAGGGCCAGGTCGACGGTCGGGCCGTCGGGCTCGGCGTAGTCGAGCGGCGCCGTCATGAAGGCGCACTCCCACGGCGTCCCGCCGGGCAGCGGCGTGGGGGCGGGGCCGCCGCCCTCCGCCGGCGACGGCGGCAGGCACGCGGACCATTCGAGCCGCTGCGCCGCGAGCCCGTCGAGCCCGGTGGGTCCGCTCGCCTCGGGGGCCGCCTTCCCTCCGTCGTCGGAGCACCCGGCCGTCGCGGTGAGCAGGGCGGTCGCGGTCAGGAGGGCCGCGCACCGGGCGGTGCGCTGGGCGGCGGAGATCGGCATGATCCCATGCTCGCCGCAGCCGCCCGCGCCCGCGCGAGACGCTCACCCAAGCGGGTGGCCCGCCCCGTCCGGGTGCCTCTCGGTCGCGGCCCGGCGCGCAGGCGGGACTTTCGACACACGCCCTAGCTCAGGACGGGGCGGGGCACGGTCTCCCGGAGCTCGTCCTGGTACGGGAAGCTCCCGGGCGCGTACGAGCACCAGGGGTCGGCGGCCAGCGGGTCACCGGTGGTCGCGTACGCCCGGGAGCGCGAGCCCCCGCAGACCGTCGCGAACTCGCACGCCCCGCACTTCCCGCCGAGCCGCTCCGGGTCCCGCAGCGAGCGGAAGAGATCCGACTCCCGGTAGATCCACGGCAGTTCCTGATCCCGCACGTTCCCGGCGGACAGCGGCAGGAAGCCGCTCGGGTGCACCTCGCCCGTGTGGGAGACGAAGACGAAGCCGCGCCCGGAGGAGACGTCCATCGGGGGCCGGCGGGCCGTGCGCCGTTCGCCCTCGAACAGGCCGAGGTCCACGGCCCGTTCGGTCAGCCGCGCGTGCAGCGGGCCGAGCGCGGGGCGCTCGCCGCGCCGGGCGAGCACCGCCCGCTGGAGGGCGACCCGCCGGAAGTGATGGCCCTCGGTGGTCTTCACCGGCATCATCGCGCCGAGGTCGTACAGGAAGTGCAGCACGTCCTCGCACTCCTCGGCGGTGAGCGCCCCCATCGCACCGGCCCGGCCGGTGGGCACGAGCAGGAAGCCCGACCAGAGCATGGCGCCCTCGCGGCGCACGAGCGCGGCGATGTCGGCGAGGTCGGGCAGGCTGTGCCGGCTGACGGTGGTGTTGATCTGCACCTTCAGGCCGAGTTCGCGGGCGGTCCGCCAGCCGTCGAGGGTGAGGTCGAAGACGCCGGGGACGCCACGGAACGTGTCGTGCCGTTCGGCGGTCGAGCCGTCGAGGGAGAGCGAGAGGGCGACCGCCCCGGCGTCCTGGATCCGGGCGAGGTGGTCCCGGTCGAGGGTCGGCGTCCCGGACGGGGAGACCGCGACCCGCAGCCCGATCCGGGTGCCGTACGCGACGAGCCGGGCGAGGTCGGGCCGCTGGAAGGGGTCGCCGCCGGTGATGACGAAGAGCGGGGCGGGCTTCCCGAAGGAGGCGATCTGGTCCATCAGGCGCCGGGCCTCCGGGCCGTCCAGCTCGTACGGGTTCCGGTTCGGGACGGCCTCGGCCCGGCAGTGCAGACAGGCGAGCGGGCAGGCCCGGGTGGACTCCCAGATGACCAGGAAGGGCCGCTCGTCCACGGACTGCCGCGGCCTGCGGACGAGCGTCCGCCCGGCGGTCCGGCCCGCCCCCGCGGTCACACCCGCTCCCAGCCGCGCTTCGGCGCCCGGTTCGCGAGCCCGCCGGGGCGCCGCTTCCGGTAGACCACGAAGGGCCGGAAGAGGTACCGCACCGGCGCCGTGAACATGTGGACGAGCCGCGAGTACGGGATCAGCGCGAAGAGCGCGAGGCCGAAGAGGATGTGCACCTTGAACGCGAGCGGCGCGCCCGTCATCAGGTCCCAGTCCGGGCTGAGCGCGAACAGCGACCGGAACCACACCGAGATGCCCTCGCGGTAGTTGTAGTCGTCCGTCTGCCCGGTCGAGTTGAGGATCGTGGCGAGCAGCCCGAGCGTCATCGCGCCGAGCAGCACCGTGTACATCAGGTGGTCGCTCTTCAGCGTCGCCTTCCGCACCGCCGGCACCGAGAACCGCCGGTACACGAGGATGGCGATGCCGGTGGCGGCCGCGAGCCCGGCGAGGGAGCCGGTCGAGACGGCCATCAGGTGGTACGCGTGGTCGCTCAGCCCGACCGCGTCCGTCCAGGACATCGGGATCAGCAGGCCGACGACATGCCCCATGACGACGAAGAACATGCCGAAGTGGAACAGCGGCGAGCCGATCCGCAGCAGCCGCGACTCGTGCAGCTGCGAGGAGTGGGTGGTGATGCCGAAGCGGTCGTAGCGGGCCCGCCAGACCAGGCCGGCGACCAGCACCGCGAGCGTGACGTAGGGCAGGACACCCCAGAGCAGCAGATCCATCAGACCGGTGTCCTTTCGACACGGTTTCCGGGAGTGGGGGCGGGAGCGGGAGCGGGAGCGGGACGGGGCGCGGGATGCGGCGCGGGAGCGGTCGGCCAGGGCAGGTCCGTGCCGCCAAGCCCGAAGGGTTCGAGTCCGACCAGCTCACGCGGCGGGCCCGAGCGGGCGAGCGCCTTCGCCTCCTCCTTGGTGGCGGGCGAGGGGCCCGGCAGGGTCGCGCACACGGCCTCCACGACCCGGGTGTACGGCGTCCCGGCGGCGTCGAGCGCGAGCCGCAGCAGCTCCAGACCGGCCCGGTGCCCCTGGAGCAGCTCGGTGCCGGGGCCGGGGCACTGCCCGGCGAACTCCAGCGCCACCGGCAGGAAGTCGGGCAGCTCCTCGCTCTCGAACTCCAGGCCGTGCTCGCGATACGTGCGCTTGATGTCCACGAGGGAGAAGCCGCGCCGCCGGGTGTCGCCGTCCGTCCACCAGGTGAGGTAGAGGCAGCGCCGGTTCCGGGTGTCGAAGGTGTCGGTGTAGTGCGCGGCCAGGTCCAGGGGCTCGGTGCGCTCCACATGGTCCAGGAACTCCAGGAGCCCCTCCCCGCCCCGTACGCCCGCCAGGGCCCCGCGCAGCAGCGGGAGTTCCTCGTACAGACGCTCGTCCGGGTACGTCAGGCAGCGCGCGGCGACCAGCCGTACCACCGCGTCCGGAGTCACCGCCGGGGTCGACGCGTCCGACGTCGCCGTGTGCCGGGTCATGACTTCCTCCTCGTACGGCCCAGGTTGAGCATGACCCGGCCGCCGCCCGCCTGGCCGGCGACCGGGCAGCCCTCGTCCGGGCCCTCGTCCAGGGGGTGGCTGTCGGCGAGCGCGTCCGCGTCCGCGCGGGCCGCGGTCGGGATCACGTACCGGTCCTCGTACTTGGCGATGGCGAGCAGCCGGAACATGTCCTCCATCTCCGCGCCGGTGAGCCCGACCGCCTTCGCGACCGTCTCGTCCTTCTCCTCGCCGAGGTTGACCGCCCGCATGTAGGCCCGCATGGCCGCCATCCGGCGCAGCACCGCCTCCACCGGGTAGGTGTCACCGGCGGTGAGCAGCTCCGCCAGGTACTCCACCGGGATCCGCAGGGCGTCGATCGCGCCGAAGAGGTTCCCGGCGTCCTCGCCGTCGCTGCCGGTGGCGGCGACCGCGTCGACCACGGGGGAGAGCGGCGGCACGTACCAGACCATCGGCATCGTGCGGTACTCCGGGTGCAGCGGCAGCGCCACCTGGTAGGTCGCGATCAGGTCGTACACGGGGGAGCGGCGGGCCGCGTCCAGCCACTCCTCGGTGATCCCGGACGCCTTCGCCGCGGCGGCGACCGCCGGGTCGTCCGGGTCGAGGAAGCACTCCAACTGGGCCGGGTAGAGGTCGTGTTCGTCCTCGACGGCCGCGGCCTCGGCGACCTTGTCGGCGTCGTACAGCATGACGCCGAGGTAGCGCATCCGGCCGACGCAGGTCTCGGAGCAGATGGTCGGCATGCCGACCTCGATGCGCGGGAAGCAGAAGGTGCACTTCTCGGCCTTGCCGGTGGCGTGGTTGAAGTAGACCTTCTTGTACGGGCAGCCCGTCACGCACATCCGCCAGCCGCGGCACTGGTCCTGGTTGACCAGGACGATGCCGTCCTCCTCGCGCTTGTACATCGCGCCCGACGGGCAGGCGGAGACGCACGCCGGGTTGAGGCAGTGCTCGCAGATCCGGGGCAGATAGAACATGAAGCTCTGCTCGAACTCGAAGCGGATCTTCTCCCCGACCTGCTTGCGCACCTTCTCGACCAGCGGGTCCTTGGGCCCGTGCTCGGGCGCGCCGCCCAGGTTGTCGTCCCAGTTCGGGCCCCACTCGACCTTGTCGAGCGGCTCGCCGGTGACCTGCGAGACGGGCCGGGCGACCGGGATGTCGTCGCCCGCCGGCGCCTCGGTGAGGTTCTTGTACTCGTACGTCCACGGCTGGTAGTAGTCGTCCAGCTCCGGCAGCTCCGGGTTGGCGAAGATCTGCCCGAGCCGCTTGAGCCGCCCGCCGGCCCGCAGCCGGAGCCTGCCCGTACGCGTTCTCTCCCAGCCGCCCTTCCACCGCTCCTGGTCCTCCCAGCGGCGCGGATACCCCTGCCCGGGCAGCGTCTCGACGTTGTTGAACCAGACGTACTCGGTGCCCTGCCGGTTGGTCCACGCCTGCTTGCAGGTGACCGAACAGGTGTGGCAGCCGATGCACTTGTCGAGGTTCATGACCATCGCGACCTGTGCCATGACCCGCATCTCAGTACTCCACCTTCTGGTCGCGGCGACGGATCACCGTCACCTCGTCGCGCTGGTTGCCGGTCGGGCCCAGGTAGTTGAAGGCCCAGGTCAGCTGGGCGTAACCGCCCACCAGATGCGTCGGCTTGAGCATCACCCGGGTGAGCGAGTTGTGGATGCCGCCGCGGCGGCCGGTCTTCTCCGTCTTCGGCACGCCGACCGTGCGCTCCTGCGCGTGGTTCATGTAGACCGTGCCGGGCGGCATCTTGTGGGAGACGATCGCGCGGGCGGTGACCACGCCGTTGCGGTTGACGGCCTCGATCCAGTCGTTGTCCCTGACCCCGATCGCCTCGGCGTCCTGCGGCGACATCCAGATCGTCTGCCCGCCCCGGCCGAGCGTCATCATGTACAGGTTGTCCTGGTACTGGGAGTGGATCGCCCACTTGTTGTGCGGGGTCAGATAGCGGACCGCGACCTGGCGCCCGTCCGTGGAGCCGACCTCGGGCTCCCCGTACAGCCGGTGCATGTCCAGCGGCGGCTTGTAGACCGGCAGCGACTCGCCGACCTCGTGGATCCAGTCGTGGTCGAGGAAGAAGTGCTGGCGCCCGGTGAGGGTGTGCCAGGGCTTCAGCTGCTCGGTGTTCACGGTGAACGCGGTGTAGCGGCGCCCGCCGGACTCGCTGCCCGACCACTCCGGCGAGGTGATGACCGGGACGGGTCTGGCCTGCGTGTCGGCGAAGGTGATCCGCTTGCCCTCGGCCTCGGCCGCGAGGTGCGCCATCTCCTGCCCGGTCCGCTTCTCCAGCTTCTCGAAGCCCTGGGTGGCGAGCCGCCCGTTCGACGTGCCGGAGAGCGAGAGGATCGCCTCGCAGGCGCGCTGCGCGGTGTCGAGCCGCGGCCGGCCGTCGGCGACCCCGCCCCGTACCCGCCCGTTCTTCTCGCCGAGGTACGCGACCTCCTCGTCGACGTCGAAGGTGATCGCCTTCGTCGTCACCCCCAGCCTGTCGACGAGCGGGCCGAGCGCGGCGAACTTCTCGCCGACCGCGCCGTAGTCGCGCTCCACGACCGTCAGGTTGTACATGCTCTGGCCCGGCACCGGCGGGCACTCGCCCTTCGACCAGTCGAGGGCCACACCGCCCGGCTGCGCCATCTCGCCGCCCGCCGTGTCGTGCTGGAGCGCCGTCGCCACCAGGTCCTTGCGGATTCCCAGGTGTTCCTTGGCCAGCTCGCCGAAGCGGCGGGCGAGCGTGAGGAAGGCGTCGTAGTCGGAGCGGGCCTGCCACGGCGGGTCCACGGCCGGGGTGAAGGCGTGCAGGAAGGGGTGCATGTCGGTGGACGACAGGTCGTGCTTCTCGTACCAGGTGGCGGCCGGGAGCACGATGTCGCTCATGAGCGTCGTGGACGTCATCCGGAAGTCCATCGAGAGCAGCAGGTCGAGCTTGCCCTCGACGTCCGCCTCCGGCGTCCGCACGTCCCTCGGGGTGCTGCGCGGCCCGTCGGACGGCAGGTTGGAGTGGGTGCCGAGCAGGTGCTTGAGGAAGTACTCGTTGCCCTTGGAGGACGAGCCGAGCAGGTTCGCCCGCCAGACGTTGAGCACCCGCGGCCAGTTCTGCGGCGCGTCCGGGTCCTCGCCCGCGAAGCCGAGCGTGCCGTCCTGGAGGGCCTTCACGGTGTCGCCGACCGGGTCGGCCTGCGCGCCGAGCTCCAGCGGGTTGCGGTCGAAGGTCGGGTACGAGGGCATCCAGCCCATCCGGGCCGCGGCCGCCAGGCAGTCCGCGCCCGTCATGCCCTCGAACCGGCCCTCGCCGAGCGGCGAGGCGAGCGATTCGGCCGGCAGCGTGTCGTACCGCCACTGGTCGGTGTGCAGATAGAACCAGCCCGCGCCGATCATGTGCCGGGGCGGCCGGCCCCAGTCGGAGGCGCTCGCGAGGGTGGCCCAGCCGGTCACCGGCCGGCACTTCTCCTGGCCCACGTAGTGGCCCCAGCCGCCGCCGTTGCGGCCCTGGCAGCCGGTCATGGTGAGCAGGGCGAGGAAGGCCCGGTAGATCGTCTCCGAGTGGAACCAGTGGTTGGTGCCCGCGCCCATCAGGATCATGCAGCGGCCGTGCGAGCGCTCGGCGGTGTCCGCGAACTCCCGGGCCACCCGGGCGGCCTGGGCGGCCGGGACCGAGGTCAGCGTCTCCTGCCAGGCCGGGGTGCCGGGCTGCGACGCGTCCTCGTACGAGGCGGGCCACTCGCCCGGCAGACCCGGGCGCCCGACGCCGTACTGCGCGAGCAGCAGGTCGTACACCGTGGTGACCAGCGGTCCCCCCTCGGCGAGCCGCCGCACCGGGACGCCGCGGCGGAGCACCGCGCCCTCCTCGTCGAAGCGGGGCAGCAGCACCTCCGCGGACCCGCCCTCCTCCAGGAGGGAGAGCCGCGGCCGTACGTCCCCGAGGTCCAGGTTCCAGTCGGGCTTGCCGTCCGTGCCCCAGCGGTGGCCGAGGGTGCCGTTCGGGACGACCGGCTCGCCGGTCGCGTCGTCGATCAGGACGGTCTTCCACCGCGCGTGCTCGGTGTCCGAGGCCTCCGTGCCGAGGTCGGCCGCGGTCACGAACTTGCCCGGGACCAGGCCCCGTTCGGTCTCCGCGAGGGTGATGAGGAACGGCAGGTCGGTGTAGGTGCGCACGTAGTCCGCGAAGAACGGGGTCTCGCGGTCGACGAAGAACTCCTTCAGGACCACGTGCCCCATCGCCAGCGCGAGCGCCCCGTCCGTGCCCGGGTGCGGGTGCATCCACTCGTCGGCGAACTTGGTGTTGTCCGCGAAGTCGGGGGAGACGGTGACGACCTTCTGGCCCCGGTAGCGGGCCTCCGTCATCCAGTGCGCGTCCGGCGTCCGCGTCACCGGCACGTTCGAGCCCCACATCAGCAGATAGGCCGCGTCCCACCAGTCGCCCGACTCCGGTACGTCGGTCTGGTCGCCGAACACCTGCGGCGAGGCCACCGGCAGGTCCGCGTACCAGTCGTAGAACGACAGCATCGGCGCGCCGATGAGCGAGTGGAAGCGGGCGCCGGCGGCGTGCGAGGCCATCGACATCGCCGGGATCGGCGAGAAGCCCGCCACCCGGTCCGGACCGTGCTCCTTGATCGTGTGGACGTGCGCCGCGGCGGCGATCTCCACCGCCTCCTCCCAGCTCGACCGCACCAGACCGCCCTTGCCGCGGGCCTGCTGGTAGGTGCGCCGGCGCACCGGGTCGCGCTGGATGTCCGCCCAGGCCAGCACCGGGTCCCCCAGGCGCTTCCTCGCCTCGCGGTACATCGTCAGGAGCGTGCCGCGCACGTACGGGTAGCGGACCCGGGTGGGGGAGTAGCTGTACCAGGAGAAGGAGGCCCCGCGCGGGCAGCCGCGCGGCTCGTACTCCGGGCGGTCCGGGCCGACCGACGGATAGTCGGTGGCCTGGGTCTCCCAGGTGATGATGCCGTCCTTGACGTACACCTTCCAGCGGCACGAACCGGTGCAGTTGACGCCGTGCGTCGAGTACACGACCTTGTCGTGGCTCCAGCGGTCCCGGTAGAAGGACTCGGCCTCGCGGCCGCCGGTGCGGTGGACGGTCCGCAGGTCCTCGGAGACCTCGTCGCCGGCCGCGGCGGCGAAGAACCTGCCCGCCCGCAGGAGGGTCTCGGCGGGATCCGGCCTGTGTTGCACGTCAGACTCCTTCACGACGGTCCACGAAGGCGCACGGCCGCCGACAGGAGGATGGGGTGGCGGCGTGGTGAACGCGTTCGGTACCTGACAGTAGGACCGGCACGGTGCCGCACCACCGGGCCTTAGGTCCCGAGGGGCGGTGACCAAATCCCGTACTTGTCCCGGCAGATGGCATGTGAGTCTGGGACCGTGAGCACAGCAGGACGATGGATCCCGAACCAGCACGGCGCCTGGGCGATGCTCGCCGTCCCCTACGCGGCCGGCGTGCTCCTCGGCGACCCCACCTGGACCCAGATCCCGCTGTTCGCGGCCTGGCTCCTCGCCTATACGGCCGCCTTCCACGTCCAGCAGTGGCTACGGCTCCGCCGCCTCTCGCGCAATCCGCGCGCGGCCGCCCGGCACGTGCGCCCGGCGCTCGTCCTCGGCGGCCTGTGCGCGGCGGTCGGGGTGCCGCTCGCCGTCGCCGAGCCCTGGCTGCTGCTCGCGGCGGCCGCCATGGCGCCCTTCCTCGCGGTCAACGCCTGGCACGCCCGGATCAACCGGGAACGCGCCCTGCTCAACGGCCTCGCCGCCGTCGTCCCCGCCTGCGGGATGCTCCTCGTCGCCCTGCGCCTCGGCGGGGGCACGCTCGCCGAGGGCCTCGCCCCGGCACTCGTGTGCCTGCTCTACTTCGCCGGCACCGTGCCGTACGTGAAGACGATGATCCGCGAGCGGAAGTCGCAGACGTACAAGAGGGGATCGATCGCCTACCACGCGGCCGCGCTGATCGCCGCGACCGCGCTGAACCCCTGGCTCGCCCTCCCCTTCGCGGTCTACCTCGGGCGGGCCGCGCTGCTGCCCGGGCGGGGCCTGAAGGTGGCGGTGGTGGGCGCGGTGGAGGTCGGCTGCTCACTGCTGCTGCTCGGCTTCGTGGTGGGGGTGTACGGGTAGGGGCGGCGCCGGTCGTACGGGCGGGCCGGCCCGCCCGTACGGGGTGCGAGGCCTGGGCGTACGGGAAAGGGCCCGCGCCGTACAGACGGCCGGGCCCCTTCCCGTAAAGCAGCCGCAACGGCTAGAGCAGCTCCCGCTTGGTCAGCCAGTTGAAGCACAGCCAGCCCGGCAGCACCGGCAGCCACAGCGTCAGGAGGCGGTAGAGCAGCACGGCCGGGGTGGCGACCTCGAAGGGCAGGCCCACCGCCACCAGACCGAAGGTGAGCGCGCCCTCGACCGCGCCGACACCACCCGGCGTCGGCGCCGCCGACCCGATCGCGTTGCCGGCGAGGAAGACGACGGCCACGCTCGCGTAGCTGATCGTGGCGCCGCCGTGCCCGAAGGCGCGGATCGACGCGTCCAGGCAGAAGACGAAGGCGCCGGTGAGCAGCAGCATGCCGCCGATGCCGGTGGCCAGCTTCATCGGCCGCTGGAGCACGTCCAGCATGCGCGGCACCACGCCCGCGAACAGCGAGCGCAGCCGGGTCGACACGAACTTGCGCATGAACGGGATCGCCGTCACGACGAGCACGAGCACCGCGACCGTCAGCAGACCGCCGATCACCGTCCTGGACGGGGTGAAGGAGGGCGACTTCTCCGTCCCGGTGAGATAGCCGAAGGCCAGCAGGAGCAGGATGTGAGCGCCGAGGCCGAACAGCTGCGAGGCGCCGACGCTCGCCACCGCGAGCCCCGGGCGCACACCCGCGCGCTGGAGGAAGCGGGTGTTGAGCGCCACACCGCCGACCGCCGCCGGGGCGACGATCTTCACGAACGAGCCGGCGACCTGTGCCGCCACCGTCCGCCAGAACCCGACCCGCTCCGGCACGAAGCCGAGCAGCGCCATCGCCGCCGCCACATAGCTGAGCGCCGAGAAGACGACGGCGGCCGCCACCCAGGCCCAGTCGGCCTGGCTGATCGTCGAGAGCGGGGTGCGGGCGATCTGCGAGAGCAGGAAGTACGCGGCGACCGCACCCGCGATGAGCGAGACCAGCGTGCGCGGCTTGATCCGCTCCAGACGGACCGGCTCCACCGGCGCCTGCGGCCGGATGAGCAGCACCTGCTGGCGGATCTGCGCGAGCAGGTCCTCCTCGCGGGCCTCGTCCAGGGCCGAGTCGAGCGCCCGCTTCTCGGCCTTCTTGTCGGCCTGCTTCTCCGCCCGCGCCGCCTTCCGGTCGGTCTCCAGGTTGGCCTGCGCCCGCGCCTCCGCCCGGGCCTGCTTGGCCGCCTCGGAGGCCGCGAGCACCGCCTCGCGCTCCCGCTTGGAGCGCTCGCGGGCCAGCCGGCGCAGCTCGGCGCGGGTCGAGCGGCTGAGCGCGATCGGCTGGAGGAGCGGCAGACAGGCGGCGATGGCGTCCGGGCCGAGCACCTCCACGGCCGCCGCGACCGCCCGCTGCGCCCCGACCCGCAGACCGAGGGTGGTGAGCAGCTGCGCGATGTCCATCCGGAGCACCAGATCGCCCGCCGCGATCTCGCCGCCGCGAAGATCGGTCAGGATCACCTTGCCGGAACGATCCACCAGAATCGCGTCCCCCGCGAGCCTCCGGTGCGCGATCCGGCGCGACTGGAGCGCCTTCACCTGACGCCAGGCGCTGCGCACCAGGTCGTCGGTGATCTCCTCGTCGTCGAGCGAGTCGAGGGTGCGGCCGCCCAGGTGCTCGTACACGAGCATCACGGCGTCCGGGCCGAGCTCGGAGGTGGCGATCAGCTTCGGCGCGTTCGCGCCCGCCGCGATCGCCGCGTACGCGAGCAGTGCCTCCTGCTCCAGGGCCTGGCGCAGCGAGACGATCGAGCGGCGGGTGGTGATGGTGCGCAGGGTGAGGCGCCGCCAGGCCCGGTAGAAGAAGCCGTGCGCCTGCTGCTCGCGGTCGACGACGGTGACGTCCAGCGGCGGCCCGTCCTCCAGGGTCACGATGTAGCGCCGCCCCCGGTCCCCGCTGTCCTTGTCGGCCGAGTCCGGCACGCCCTCGGCGCGCAGCGCCGTCACCGGCCGGAAACCGACCCGGCGCAGTCCGGCGAGGAGGGTCTGGCCGGTCGGCCGGACGTTCGGCGAGCCGACCGCGTACAGCGTGCCGTACGCCACGGTCCAGCCGATGAGGACCGTGAGGATGATCGAGAAGGCGGTGGTGTAGCCCGCGACGAGCATGGTGAACGCGTCGAGCAGCAGCACCACCCACAGCACCACCCGCCAGCGCGGCCGCCGGGCCATGCCGACGGCGGTCATGTACGCGATGACCGGCGCGAGGTAGTTGTGCACGGGGTCGGTGAGCCCGCCGCCGGACTGCGGCTGGGTCAGCGCGTCCTGGATGGTGCCGGGCGCGGCCTGCGCCACCCACAGGTCCGTGGCGAGGGTCACGCCGTGCGCGAGGACGGCGGCGAGGACGCCGTCGGCGATGCGCAGCCCGTCACGTTTGACGAGCCGCTCGATGGCGAAGGCGACCGGGACGAGCAGGACGGCGATGGACGACACCAGACCGGCGATCTTGACGAAGACGTCCGGGGCGCCGCCGGCGCCCTTGTTGATGTCCTGTTCGAGGCCGGAGGTGGTGCCGTGGGCGAAGGCGGCGATGGCGAGGACCAGGGCGATGGCCAGGATGCCGATCAGCAGCCGCATCAGGTCGGACGGCCGGTGCACCCGCGCGGCGAGCAGCGGCTCGTCGCCGGACACGCGCTCGGGAGCGCGCTCCGGCGGGCTGTCGTGCGCCATCACCACCATGTCCGTCTCTGCGTGCTGTGCCGTGGGGCCGGCTGTGGGCCCTGTCGTCGGTTCTGCCATCGGTTCTGCTGTGGGTTCCGCTGTCGTCGTTACGTTTTCTTGATCTCGTATCACCAGTCACCGCCCGGACGATGGTGGCACGAAGAGAGCCCGTTCGGAGGTATCAGGTCGTTGTCGGTGGGGTGAGGCAGGATGGGCCGAATGGAGACGCAGGAGCTGCCCGAGCTGCCCGAGTATGCGGAACGGGTCCTTCAGGTCGCGGAGGAGATCCCGCCCGGCCGCGTGATGACCTATGGCGACGTCGCGGAATGGCTGGACGAGGGCGGTCCCCGGCAGGTCGGCCGGGTGATGGCACTGTACGGCGGTTCCGTGCCGTGGTGGCGCGTGGTGCGCTCGGACGGGGTGCTGCTGCCGGGCCACGAGCGACGTGCGCTCGGTCACTACCGGGCGGAGGGCACGCCGCTGCGGCAGCCGGCGGGGGGCGGGGCGCTGCGGGTGGACATGCGGCGGGCGCGGTGGGACGGGGGTACGGCGGAGGCGGAGCCGGAGGCTGTGACGGGGTGAGGGCGCGTGGGCGGCTGAGGGTGCGTGGTGTCGGGGGCGCCACACCCCGGATCCCGCCGGGAATCGCGTAACGTCGAGGGTCGCGCTCCTCACCGGAGTACTCCTCGTATCGCACGAGCACCGACACGACAGACCCAGCAGCAGGACCGGCGACCCACGTGACTTCCTCCTCCACCCTTCGGCATACGCGGGGCCCCGGCGCGTACCGGCTGGTGCGGGCCGTGCCGGCCCCGGTGCGGCCCCCTGTGCTTGACGCGGCACAGCGGGCGGTGGTTGAGCACACGGACGGAGCGCTTCTGGTCCTGGCCGGACCGGGCACCGGCAAGACGACGACACTGGTCGAGGCGGTCGCCGCCCGCGTGGAGGCGGGCGCGGACCCCGAGCGGCTCCTGGTCCTCACCTTCAGCCGCAAGGCCGCCGTGGAACTCCGCGACCGGATGGCGGCCCGGCTGGGCGGGCGGCGCCCGCCGCAGGCCACGACCTTCCACTCGTACTGCTACGCGCTCGTCCGCGCCCACCAGGACGCCGACCTGTTCGCCGAACCGCTGCGGCTGCTGTCCGGTCCCGAGCAGGACCTGGCGGTACGGGAGCTCCTCGCCGGCCAGATCGACCTGGCGAAGCTCGGCCTGGGCCATGTGCGCTGGCCCGACGAACTGCGCGCCTGCCTCACGACGCGCGGCTTCGCCGACGAGGTCCGCGCGGTCATCGCCCGCTCCCGCGAACTGGGCCTCGGCCCGGACGCCCTGAACGCCTTCGCGCGGCGGGTCGGGCGGCCCGACTGGGGCGCGGCGGCGGGCTTCCTCGCGGAGTACCTCGACGTCATGGACCTCCAGGGCGTCCTGGACTACACGGAGCTCGTCCACCGGGCGGTGCTGCTCACGGAGTCGGCGGCGCCCGGCACGCTGCCCTCGTACGACGCGGTGTTCGTCGACGAGTACCAGGACACGGACCCGGCGCAGGTACGGCTGCTGCGCGGGCTCACGGCGGGGTCGGCGGCGCCGGTCGTCGCGTTCGGCGACCCCGACCAGTCGATCTACGCCTTCCGCGGCGCCGACGTGAACGGCATCCTCGACTTCCCGGCGACCTTCGGCGGCGCCGTCCGCGTCCTGGACACCTCCCGCCGCTCCGGAGCCGCCCTCCTCGCCGCGACCCGCCTCCTCACCCAGCGCATGCCCCTGCCCCGCCTCCCCGCCGACCGCGTCCGCGCCCACCGCGCCCTCACCCCGGTCCGCGACGGCGGCCGCGCCGAGGTCCACACGTACCCCACCCCCTCCACCGAGACCGACAACATCGCCGATCTCCTCCGCCGCGCCCACCTCGAAGACGGCATCCCCTGGCACGACATGTCCGTCCTCACCCGCTCCGCCACCCCTCTCCCGTCCCTCCGCCGCGCCCTGACCGCCGCCGGCATCCCGGTCGAGACGGACGCCGCGGACACCCCACTGAGGCACGAACCGGCGGTCGCCCCGCTGCTCCTGGCGCTGCGGGCGGTGGCGGGGGGAGCGGGGGGAACGGGGGATGGCCCGGCTGTCGACGGCGCGGTCCCCGACGCGCCTGCGGAGGGCGGGGCGCCTGCCGACGCGGCGCCGGGCGCGGATGGCGCCGGCATGGGGGCGGGCCCGGGGCCCGAGGCCTCGGCCGGTCGCGCGGTCTTCGACGCGCTTGTCGAGGACGCGGCGCCGGCCGCCGACGGCTCTGGCCCAGGCCCTGGGCCTGAGGGCTCGGCCGCGGCCGAAGGTGCCGTCGCTGAGGCGTCCGCCGCAGGCGAGACGTCCGGCGTGGAGCCGGGCGCGGGGCCCGAGGCCCCCGCCGCCGACGGTGCCGCAGCCGCAGAGCCGGCGCCCGCTGCCGCGGCGCCGGTCGCGGGCCAGGGCCACGGAGGCCCGGCCGCCGAGGCGGCTGGGCCTGCCGGGGGCGAGGCGTTCGGCGGCACGCTGCCAGATGCCGGTACGGGCGTGGGCCGAGGGCCCGGGCATCCGCCCGTGGCCGATGGCGCGGTCTTCGACGCGCCTGTCGAGGGCGAGGCGCCCACCCGCGCGGCCCACGTCAGCGCCGCTGACGCGCCCGCCGCAGGCGCGGCGTCCGGCGAGGAGCCCGGTCCCGACGGCTCCGGTGCTGAGACAGGCACGGGCCCCGGGCCCGGGTGGCTCGATGTCGAGACCGCGCTCAGCCTTCTCGCCTCGCCGCTCGGCGGGATGGATCCCGCCGATCTGCGGCGGCTCGGGCGGGCGTTGCGCGACGAGGAGCGGGCCGGAGGGAACAAGGTGCCCGCGCCGTCGGACGTGTTGTTGGCGCGGGCGCTCGCCGAGCCGGAGCGGTTGGTCGCGCACGACCAGACGTACGCGCGCGGGGCGCGGCGGCTCGGGCTGCTGCTGCAGGCGGCGCGGCAGAAGCTGGCCGCCGGAGGGACGGCGGAGGAGGCGCTGTGGGGCCTGTGGGACGGGACGCCGTGGCCCGGGCGGCTTGAGCGGGCCTCGCTGCGCGGCGGCCCGGCAGGGCGTCACGCGGACCGGGACCTGGACGCCGTGTGCGCGCTGTTCGAGACGGCCGCGCGGGCCGAGGACCGGGTCGGCGGCCGCGGCGCGCTCAACTTCCTGGAGGAGCTGGACGCGCAGGACATCGCCGCCGACACGCTGACCCGCCGCCACACCCGCCCCGACGCCGTGCGCCTCATGACCGCGCACCGGTCGAAGGGCCTCGAATGGGGTCTGGTCGTCGTGGCCGGGGTCCAGGAGGGCCTGTGGCCCGATCTGCGGCGCCGCGGTTCCCTCCTGGAGGCGGACAGGATCGGACGCGACGGGCTCGCCGAGCCGCTCACCCCCGGCGCCCTCCTCGCGGAGGAGCGCCGGCTCTTCTACGTCGCCGCCACCCGCGCCCGCGACCGCCTCGTCGTCACCGCCGTCAAGGCCCCCGCCGAGGACGGCGACCAGCCCTCCCGCTTCCTCACCGAGCTCGGCGTCGAGCCGAAGGAGGTCACCGGCCGCCCCCGCCGCCCCCTCGCCGTCGCCGCGCTCGTCGCCGAACTGCGCGCCACCACCGTCGACCCGGCCGCCTCGCCCGAGCTCCGCGCCGCCGCCGCCGAACGCCTCGCCACGCTCGCCGCGCTCGCCGACGAGGACGGCACCCCGCTCGTCCCGGCCGCCCACCCGGACCGCTGGTGGGGCCTCGCCGAGCCGACCCGCAGCGCCGTGCCGCTGCGCGACCGGGACCGCCCCGTCGCGCTCTCCGGCTCCGCGCTCGACCAGCTCGCCAACACCTGCGCCCTCCAGTGGTTCCTGGGCCGCGAGGTCAAGGCCGACGCCCCGGCGACCGCCGCCCAGGGCTTCGGCAACGTCGTCCACGTCCTGGCCGACGAGGTCGCCTCCGGCCGTACCCCCGCCGACCTCGACGTCCTCATGGCCCGGCTCGACTCCGTCTGGGACGGCCTCGCCTTCGACGCGCCGTGGAAGTCCGCGCAGGAGAAGCAGAACGCCAGGATCGCCCTCGAACGCTTCCTCCACTGGCACGTCATGGACCGGGGCGCGGGCCGCACCCCCGCCGCCACCGAGCACGACTTCGACGTGACCCTCGGCGCCGGCGAGTACGAGGTCCGCATCCGCGGCTCCATGGACCGGGTCGAGGCCGACGAGCAGGGCCGCGCGTACGTCGTCGACTTCAAGACCGGCAAGTCCGCGCCCACCAAGGACGAGGTCGCCCACCACCCGCAGCTCGCCGTCTACCAGCTCGCCGTCCGCGAGGGCGCCGTCGACGAGGTCTTCGGCGGCCGCACCCCCGAACCCGGCGGCGCCGAACTCGTCCACCTCCGCCAGGCCGCCCCCCAGAAGGAGGGCGGCGACGACCTGCCCAAGGTGCAGGCCCAGGAACCACTGGACGGCGAGTGGATCGGCGACCTCCTCGCCACCGCCGCCGGCCGCGTCCTCGACGAGCGCTTCACGCCCACCGCCGGGCAGCACTGCACGACCTGCTCGTTCCGCGCCTCGTGCAGCGCCCGCCCGGAGGGCCGCCAGGTCGTGGAGTAGCGGGCCCCGGCGCGCTCCGGCACGCTGGAATTTCGGGGAGAGTCCGCGAGGAGGCTCGCATGGCGTCCCACACGACCACGCTCCGTGCCACCGCAGTGGTGTGCACCGCACTGATCGGCGCCGCGCCCATCGCCCTGGCACCCGCCGCCCACGCCACGTCGTCCCCACCCGTATCCGTACGGGCTCCCAGCCCCACCCCCGACCCCTTCAAGGGCCTCACCGCCGACCAGATCGCCGAGAAGGCCGTCACCGCCACCCAGTCCGCGCACTCCCTGCGCATGACCGGCCGGGTCTCCTCCGGCGGCCAGCCGCTCGACGTGGACTTCTCCGTCAGCGACAAGAGCGAGTGCACCGGCGCCATCAAGCTCCAGGGCGGCGTCGCCGAACTCCGCCGGACCGGCGGCGTCACGTACATGAAGGGCGACGAGGCCTTCTGGCGGGCCTCCATGACCTCCCAGGGCATGCCGCCCGCGCAGATCGACGCGACGATCGAGCTCCTCAAGGGGCGCTGGCTGAAGATCTCCGAGGGACAGCCCGGCGCCGAGGACCTCGGCAGCGTCTGCGACCTGAAGTCGCTCCTCGCCGACCTCGGCAAGAACAAGGAACAGCGCACCGGCCTGGTCCGGGGCCCGGACAGCAAGGTGAAGGGCACCCCCGTCGCCACCCTGGTGAAGCGGCAGACCAGCGGTGAGACCACGACCACCACCACCACCATCGTGTCCGTCTCCGAACGCGGCAAGCCGTACATCCTGAAGATGGTGAAGACGGGCGGCACGGACCCGGGCAGCGTGGTCCTCTCCGACTACGACAAGCCCGTGAAGGTCGTCACGCCGCCGGCCGACGAGACCGTGGACCTCACCAAGCTGGACCAGGGCACTCCCGCCTGAGGCCCGGTCCGACGATCACGTCGCCCGGTCCGGACTGTCAGTCCGCCCCGTTAGCCTCTTTCGGGTGACCGCACGCATCACCGACCCCGAGCAGCTCAAGGAGCTGCTCGGCATCCCGTTCACCCCGGAGCAGACGGCCTGCATCACCGCGCCGCCCGCCCCGCAGGTCATCGTGGCCGGAGCCGGCTCCGGCAAGACGACGGTGATGGCCGCCCGGGTGGTCTGGCTGGTCGGTACGGGCCAGGTCGCGCCCGAGCAGGTGCTCGGCCTCACCTTCACCAACAAGGCCGCCGGCGAGCTCGCCGAACGCGTCCGCACCGCCCTCGTCCGCGCCGGCGTCACCGACCCCGACGCGATCGACCTGGACCATCCGGACGAGCCCCCCGGCGAGCCCCGCATCTCCACGTACCACGCCTTCGCCGGCCGGCTCCTCACCGACCACGGCCTGCGCCTCGGCCTGGAGCCCACCTCCCGGCTCCTCGCCGACGCCACCCGCTACCAGCTCGCCGCCCGCGTGCTCCGCGAGGCCCCCGGCCCGTACCCCGCGCTCACCCGCTCCTTCCCCACCCTCGTCGCCGACCTCCTCGCGCTCGACGCCGAGCTCGCCGAACACCTCGTACGGCCCGAGCAGCTCCGCGCGTACGACTCCGAGCTGCTCACCGAACTCGCCGGCGCCCGGCTCACCAACGCCGACCTGCGCAAACTCCCCGAGGCCGCGACCGCGCGCCGCGAGCTCCTCGACCTCGTCGTCCGCTACCGCGCCGCCAAACGCTCCCGCGACCTGCTCGACTTCGGCGACCAGATCGCGCTGTCCGCCGAGCTGGCCACCACCCGGCCCGAGGTCGGCGCGATCCTCCGCGACGAGTTCCGGGTGGTGCTCCTCGACGAGTACCAGGACACCTCCGTCGCCCAGCGGCTGCTGCTCTCCGGCCTCTTCGGCCAGGGCACCGGCCACGCCGTCACCGCCGTCGGCGACCCCTGCCAGGCCATCTACGGCTGGCGCGGCGCGTCCGTCGCCAACCTCGACGACTTCCCCGAACACTTCCCGTACGAGGACGGCCGGCCCGCGACCCGCTTCGCGCTGTCCGAGAACCGGCGCAGCGGCGGGCGTCTCCTCGACCTCGCCAACGGCCTCGCCGCGCCGCTGCGCGCCATGCACGCGGGCGTGGAGGCGCTGCGGCCCGCGCCCGGCGCCGAACGGGACGGCAGCGTCCGGATCGCACTGCTCCCCACCCACGCCGAGGAGCTCGACTGGCTCGCCGACTCCCTCGCCCACCTCGTCCGCACCGGCACCGAGCCCGGCGAGATCGCCGTCCTGTGCCGCGCCGCCACGGACTTCCCCGCCATCCAGGCCGCCCTCGTCGCCCGCGACGTGCCGGTCGAGGTCGTCGGCCTCTCCGGTCTGCTCCACCTGCCCGAGGTCGCCGACCTGGTCGCGGTCTGCGAGGTCCTCCAGGACCCCGGCGCCAACGCCTCGCTCGTACGGCTCCTCACCGGTCCCCGCTGGCGGATCGGCCCCCGCGACCTGGCCCTGCTCGGGCGCCGCGCCCGGCTCCTCGTCCACCGGCCGGGGGCGGAGACGGACGAGGCCGACCAGCGGCTCGCCGCCGCCGTCGAGGGCGTCGACCCGGCCGAGGTGATCTCCCTCGCCGACGCCCTCGACACCTTCCTCGACCAGGGGAGCACCGGCGGCGGAGAGGACGACGGGCTGCCCTTCTCGGCCGAGGCCCGGGTCCGGTTCGCCCGCCTCGCCACCGAACTGCGCGCGCTGCGCACCTCGCTCGCCGACCCGCTGATGGACGTGCTGCACCGGGTGCTCGCCGCCACCGGCCTGGAGGTCGAGCTCTCGGCCTCCCCGCACGCCCTTGCCGCCCGCCGCCGCGAGACCCTCGGCAACTTCCTGGACATCGCCGCCGGTTTCGCCTCCCTCGACGGCGAGGCCACCCTCCTCGCCTTCCTCGGCTTCCTGCGCACGGCCACCCAGTACGAGAAGGGCCTGGACAACGCCCTTCCCGGCGGCGAGAACACCGTCAAGGTGATGACCGCGCACAAGTCCAAGGGCCTGGAGTGGGACGTCGTCGCCGTGCCCGGCCTGGTCACCGGCCAGTTCCCGTCCGCCCGCGCCCGCGAGTCCTGGACCGCCCAGCCGCAGGTCCTCCCGCACGCGCTGCGCGGCGACGCGGCCACCCTGCCCGTGCTCGACACCTGGGACGCCAAGGCGCTCACCGCCTTCAAGGGCGCGATGCGCGACCACCAGCACACCGAGGAGCTCCGCCTCGGCTATGTGACCTTCACCCGCCCCCGCTCCCTGCTCCTCGGCTCCGGCCACTGGTGGGGCCCGGCCCAGAAGAAGCCGCGCGGCCCCTCCGACTTCCTCCTCGCCCTGTACGAGCACTGCGCCGTCGGCCACGGTGCGATCGAGCGCTGGGCGGACGCGCCGGAGGAGGGCGCCGAGAACCCGGTCCTGGCGGCGGAACTGCGCGACCAGGCGTGGCCGCTGCCGCTGGACAAGGAGGGTCTGGAGCGGAGGCGGGAGGCGGCCGCGGCCGTGTTGAACCGTTTGTGGGCCCGAGAGGTTCCCGCCCCCGCCCCCGCCCCCACACCCGCCTCGGCTTCGGCTCCGGCCCCGGACGACCCGGAGGACCTCTGGCTCCCGGAGGACCTGGAGGAGCCTCCGTACGAACCGGAGTGGGACGAGGCCCCCGGGCCCAGGCCCGCGCACGCGGAGGTCCCCGCGCCCCGGGCCGAGGCCCACCCCGCGCTCGCTCCCGAGGACGCCCGGACGATCGCCTCCTGGGACCGCGACCTCACCGCCCTCACCGCCGAGCTCCACCGCGCCCGCGCCACCACGCGCGACGTGCTCCTTCCCGCGTACCTCTCCGCCTCCCAGGTCCTGCGCCTCGCCGCCGACCCCGAGGGCTTCGCCAAGGAACTGGCCCGGCCCATGCCGAAGCCGCCGCAGCCGGCCGCCCGGCGCGGCACCCGCTTCCACGCCTGGGTGGAGTCCCGCTTCGACGAGCTGCCCCTGCCGTTCCTCGGGCCGGACGAGCTGCCCGGCGGCGAGGAGTTCGCGGGCGAGCCGGAGATCCAGGACGAGCGGGACCTGGAGGCGCTCAAGGAGGCCTTCGACCGCACCCCGTACGCCCGCCGCGTCCCGTACAGGGTCGAGGTCCCCGTCCATCTCTCCCTCGCGGGCCGGGTGGTCCGGGGCAGGATCGACGCCGTGTACCGGGACCCGGACACCGGCGCGTACGAGATCGTCGACTGGAAGACCAGCCACCTGCGCACCGCCGACCCGCTCCAGCTGGCGATCTACCGCCTCGCCTGGGCCGAGCAGCACGGCCTCGAACCGGCGGAGGTGGACGCCGCGTTCGTGTACGTACGGACCGGGGAGGTCGTACGGCCCCGGCGGCTGCCCGGCCGGGCGGCGCTGGAGGCGATCCTGCGCGGGGACGCCCCGGACTCCCTGGCCGAGGACGGAGCGGCCTCCGGCGCCGGATAGGCTCGGTGGCATGAGCGAGACCCCGGACAACGCCGTCCACGACGTACAGACCGCTGCCGTACGCACCATCCGTACGTACATCGAGCAGCACCGCACCGCCTTCCTCGGCGACCTCTCCGAGTGGCTGCGGATCCCGTCGGTGTCGGCGCAGCCGGAGCGGGCCGGGGACGTGCGGCGCAGTGCCGACTGGCTGGCCGCCAAGCTCACGGACACCGGTTTCCCGACCGTCGAGGTGTGGGAGACCGACGGCGCGCCCGCCGTCTTCGCCGAGTGGCCGTCCGGCGAGCCGGACGCGCCGACCGTCCTCGTCTACGGGCACCACGACGTGCAGCCCGCCGCCCGCGAGGACGGCTGGCACACCGAGCCGTTCGAGCCGACCGTGGTCGGCGGGCGGCTGTACGGGCGGGGCGCGGCCGACGACAAGGGCCAGGTCTTCTTCCACACCCTCGGGGTCCGCGCGCATCTCGCCGCGACCGGCCGCACCGCGCCCGCCGTCAACCTGAAGCTGGTGGTGGAGGGCGAGGAGGAGTCGGGTTCGCCGCACTTCCGCGCCCTGGTGGAGAAGCACGCCGACCGGCTCGCCGCCGACATCGTGATCGTCTCCGACACCGGCATGTGGTCCGAGACCACCCCGACCGTGTGCACCGGCATGCGCGGGGTCGCGGACTGCCGGATCGACCTGTACGGGCCCGACCAGGACATCCACTCCGGTTCCTTCGGCGGCGCCGTGCCCAACCCGGCCACCGTCGCGGGCCGGATCGTCGCCGCGCTGCACGACGCCGACGAGCGGGTCGCGATCCCCGGGTTCTACGAGGGCGTGACCGAGCTCACCGACGTCGAGCGGGAGCTGATCGCCGAGCTGCCCTTCGACGAGGCCGGCTGGCTGACCACCGCCAAGTCGCACGGCACCCTCGGTGAGGCCGGCTACTCGACCCTGGAGCGGGTCTGGGCCCGCCCGACCGCCGAGGTCAACGGCATCGGCGGCGGCTACCAGGGCCCCGGCGGCAAGACGATCGTCCCCGCCTCCGCCCACCTCAAGCTGTCCTTCCGGCTCGTCGCGGGCCAGGACCCGGCGCGGATCGAGACGGCGGTACGGGACTGGCTGGCCGGCCTGGTGCCGGCGGGCGTCCGCCACGAGATCGACTTCGGCGCCCCGACCCGGCCCTGTCTCACCCCGCTCGACCACCCGGCCCTGAAGGCGGTGGCCGGCGCGATGAGCCGCGCCTTCGACGGCGCCAAGATCCGCTACACCCGCGAGGGCGGCTCCGGCCCGGCGGCCGACCTCCAGGACGTGCTCGGCGCGCCGGTGCTGTTCCTGGGCATCTCGGTCCCGTCGGACGGCTGGCACGCGCCGAACGAGAAGATCGAGCTCGATCTGCTCCTGAAGGGCGTTGAGACCACCGCGCATCTGTGGGGCGAGCTGCCCGCCGCCCTCGGGGACGCGGCCGGGCGGGAGACCGGAACTGCCCCGCTGGACACCGAAGCCGCCGGGCCGGCCGCCGAAGCCGCCCGGCCCTGAAGCCTCCGGCGCTGCCGGCGGTGCGCCGGGCAGCGCCGATCCGCCCGGCGCCGCACCCGCCCGGCGCCCATCCACACACCGATCCGGGGGAGTTGGAAGCACCTGTGAGCACCTTGAACAACGCGTTCGCGGATCACCCGATCTCGCTCACCGCCCCGAGCGGCATCGACCGCGCCGCCCACCACCGGCTCGACGAGGCGTGGCTCGCGGCCGCCTGGAGCCACCCGAAGACCCGGGTCTTCGTGGTCTCGGGCGGGCAGGTGCTGATCGACGACACGCCCGACGGCCGGACCGAGCTGGTCATGACCCCGGCCTTCGAGGCCCCGGTCACCGAGACCCACCGCTACTTCCTGGGCACGGACGAGGACGGCGTCTCCTACTTCGCGCTGCAGAAGGACGGCCTGCCGGGCCGCATGGACCAGTCGGCCCGCCCGGCCGGGCTGCGCGAGGCGGGGCTGCTGCTCTCGCCGCGCGACGCCGGTCTGATGGTGCACGCGGTGGCCCTGGAGAACTGGCAGCGGCTGCACCGCTTCTGCTCGCGCTGCGGCGAGCGCACGGTGATCGCGGCGGCCGGGCACATCCGCCGCTGCCAGGCCTGCGGCGCCGAGCACTACCCGCGCACCGACCCGGCCGTGATCATGCTGGTGACGGACGACCAGGACCGGGCGCTGCTCGGGCGCCAGGTGCACTGGCCGGAGGGCCGCTTCTCGACCCTGGCCGGCTTCGTGGAGCCGGGCGAGTCGATCGAGCAGGCCGTGGTGCGGGAGGTCTTCGAGGAGGCGGGCGTCGCGGTCGGCGAGGTCGAGTACGTGGCCAGCCAGCCCTGGCCCTTCCCGTCCAGCCTGATGCTGGGCTTCCTCGCCCGGGCGAGCTCCGCCGAGATACACGTGGACGGCGAGGAGATCCACGAGGCCCGCTGGTTCTCCCGCGAGGAGCTCGCGGCCGGCTTCGAGTCCGGCGAGGTGCTGCCGCCGTACGGGATCTCGATCGCCTCGCGCCTGATCGAGCTCTGGTACGGCAAGCCGCTGCCGAAGCCCGGCGACGTGCTCTGACCGGCGACCCGCCGGACAGGCCCTGACCGGAACCGGAACAGCCCCCTCCCGAACGCTCGGGAGGGGGCTGTTTCCGGTCAGTCGGGCGGCTGCCCGCGTCTGCCGGGGGTCAGACGGCGAGGGCCTGCTTGACCTGGGCCAGGCTCGGGTTCGGCATAGCGACCTGCTCGGCGCCGGAGGCCGGGACCACGACCACGGTCGGCACCAGCTGGTTGCCGTTGTTCACGCTCTCGACGAACTTCGCCGACTCGGGGTCCTGCTCGATGTTGATCTCCGTGTACGCGATGCCCTCACGGTCCAGCTGGCCCTTCAGCCGGCGGCAGTAGCCGCACCACGTGGTGCTGTACATCGTCACAGTGCCCTGCATGGCCTGGCTCTCCTCGTGTCGGGTTGCTCGGGGTGGCTCGGGATCGGCGCCGAGAGGAAGAACGTACGCCGTCACCCGCCCATTCCCGGAAACCGCGAATCGTGATTCGTATGACTGCGGCGGCCCGCCTGTGGACAACGCGCCGCACCGACCCCGCGGGACCTGGCAGCATGGCGGGGTGACAGCAGCAACGCACTCCACTCTCTTCCCGCAGGTCCCCGAGTCGGCCGACGCGGTGCTCGACGGGCTCGACCCCGAGCAGCGCGAGGTCGCCCTGGCCCTGCACGGCCCGGTGTGCGTCCTGGCCGGTGCCGGTACGGGCAAGACGCGGGCCATCACCCACCGCATCGCCTACGGGGTGCGCGCGGGCATACTCCCGCCCGCCAGTGTGCTGGCCGTCACCTTCACCAACCGGGCCGCGGGCGAGATGCGCGGGCGGCTCCGGCAGCTCGGCGCGGGCGGCGTCCAGGCCCGCACCTTCCACTCCGCGGCCCTCCGCCAGCTCCAGTACTTCTGGCCGAAAGCCGTCGGCGGCGAGCTGCCCCGGCTCCTGGAGCGGAAGATCCAGCTGGTCGCCGAGGCCGCCGCGCGCTGCCGCGTCCGGCTCGACCGGAACGAGCTGCGGGACGTCACCAGCGAGATCGAGTGGGCCAAGGTCACCCAGACCGTCCCCGCCGACTATCCGGCCGCCGTCGGCAAGTCGGTGCGCGACGCCCCGCGCGACCCCGCCGAGATCGGCCAGATCTACGCGATGTACGAGCAGCTGAAGCGCGACCGCGACGTGATCGACTTCGAGGACGTGCTGCTGCTCACCGTCGGCATCCTCCAGGACCGGCACGACATCGCGGACCAGATCCGCCGGCAGTACCAGCACTTCGTGGTCGACGAGTACCAGGACGTCTCGCCGCTCCAGCAGCGGCTGCTCGACCTGTGGCTCGGCGACCGGGACAGCCTGTGCGTGGTCGGCGACGCCAGCCAGACGATCTACTCGTTCACCGGCGCCACCCCCGACCACCTGCTGAACTTCCGCACCCGCCACCCGAACGCGACCGTGGTCAAGCTGGTGAGGGACTACCGCTCCACCCCCCAGGTGGTCCACCTGGCCAACGGGCTGCTCAGCCAGGCCCGCGGCAAGGCCGCCGAGCACCGTCTGGAGCTGATCTCCCAGCGCGACCCCGGCCCCGAGCCCGCCTACACCGAGTACGCGGACGAGCCGGCCGAGGCCGAGGGCACCGCCCGGCGCATCCGTGACCTGATCGCCGCCGGAGTCCCGGCCGGCGAGATCGCCGTGCTCTACCGGGTCAACGCCCAGTCGGAGGTCTACGAGCAGGCCCTCGCCGACGCCGGCGTGCCCTACCAGCTGCGCGGCGCCGAGCGCTTCTTCGAGCGCCAGGAGGTGCGCGAGGCGGGCGTGGCCCTGCGCGGCGCCGCCCGCGCCGGGGGCAACGACGCGCTGCTCGACGACGCCGGCGACCTGCCGTCCCAGGTGCGGGCCGTGCTCTCCACCAAGGGGTGGACCAGCGAGCCGCCGGCCGGCTCCGGCGCCGTCCGGGACCGCTGGGAGTCGCTGGCCGCGCTGGTCCGGCTCGCCGAGGACTTCGCCCGGGCGAAGTCCGGCGCCACCCTCTCCGACCTGGTCGCCGAACTCGACGAGCGGGCCGCCGCCCAGCACGCCCCCACCGTCCAGGGCGTCACCCTGGCCTCGCTGCACGCCGCCAAGGGCCTGGAGTGGGACGCCGTCTTCCTGGTCGGCCTCACCGAGGGCATGATGCCGATCACCTACGCCAAGACCGACGAGCAGGTCGAGGAGGAGCGCCGGCTGCTCTATGTGGGCGTCACCCGGGCCCGGCTCCATCTGTCGCTGTCCTGGGCGCTCTCGCGCTCCCCGGGCGGCCGGGCCTCCCGGCGCCCCACCCGCTTCCTGAAGGGCCTGCGGCCCGGCTCGGGACCGCTCGGCGGGTCCGGTACGGGCGGCGGCGGGGGCATCGAGCGGGGCGCCGGCTCCGGCGGCCGGCGCAAGCGGCGCGGACCGGTGCTCTGCCGGGTCTGCGGCGCCACCCTCACCGAGGCCGGCGAGATGAAGCTGATGCGCTGCGAGGACTGCCCCTCCGACATGGACGAGGGGCTGTACGAGCGGCTGCGCGAGTGGCGCTCCGGCCAGGCCCGCGAGCTCGGCCAGCCCGCCTACTGCGTGTTCACCGACAAGACCCTCATGGCGATCGCCGAGCGCGTCCCCGGCTCCGACGGGGAGCTCGCCGCGATCTCCGGCGTGGGTGCCCGCAAGCTGGACCGCTTCGGAGCCGACGTTCTCGCCATCTGCGCAGGTGAGGAGCCCGGCGGAAGCGACGAGGAGGACTGATGAAAACTCGTCGGAAAAATAGTTTGCGCCCGCCCCGTCAAGCCCCATAGGTTCTTAACCACGAACCTGCGGCTTCTTCGAAGCCCGGTCTTCGTGCTGTACTTGTCCAAATAAACACATGAGGGTCCGGCTCACACCGAGCCCTCCGAGACGCCGAAGGGAGGCGATTCCAGTGATCAGCATCAAGAACATCAAGACCAGCAACGCCAAAATGACCGATCTCTCGGTCGTCGCCTCCGCCTGCTCGTTCGGCCTCTCCGCCTTTACGTCCTCCTCGCTCCGGGGCACCGGTCTGTCCGGCGCCGGCCTCCCTCTGGGTACCGCCGGTCTTCTGACGGATCGCCTTGAGCGCAGTGAGCGACCGACCAAGGCACTGGAAGCAGGAGTAACGGGCAACGCCAAGGCCACGGCCTATGGCATTGCGGCGACCGCGACCGGTGCCGGTAAGCAGCAGACGACGCAGCACCACCACACGATGTGGGCCTTCCGTGGGCTCGAACCCTGGAGTGATCCAGCCTGATCGACGATCAGGCCGGCGCCTTCAGGGCCGCGGAACCCCACCAGGGATCCGCGGCCCTTCTGTTTGTCCCCGAACGGGGCTGACGGAGCGAGGGGGCCTCGGGACCAGCAGTGACCGGTACCAGCCGAAACCCCGGCCCACCAGGCCGGAACGACCAGACGAGGAAGACAACCCGTGCAACTCGAAGCGCACGCCCCGTCCGTACCGCCTTCCGAAACGATCCCCCCGCCCGGCCTCACGAAGGACTCCGCCTTGACCCCCCTGACCGCGCTCACCGCGCTCGACGACGCCATCGAGAACCTCGGTGTACCCGTCCCCTGCCGCTCGTACGACCCCGAGGTCTTCTTCGCCGAGTCCCCGGCCGACGTCGAGTACGCCAAGCAGCTGTGCCGCACCTGCCCGCTCGTGGACGCCTGCCTGGCCGGTGCCATGGAGCGCCGCGAGCCCTGGGGCGTCTGGGGCGGAGAGCTCTTCGTCCAGGGTGTGGTCGTCGCCCGCAAGCGGCCCCGTGGCCGCCCGCGCAAGAACCCGATCGCGGCATGACCGCCATCTCTCGGGGAGCGACTCCCACGCCCCCGAAGCGCACCGGAACCGTCGACCGTCCCCTCACGCACGATCCCCAGAAGCAGGCCCCGATGACCTCGTCCGCCCACGAGCCCTCCGGCTCCGCGACCCCAGACGTTTCGATCAGCGGCGCGAACCGCTCGCGCCAGAACAGGACCCGTGAGATGCAACTCATCCCAGAAGCCCTGGCCCGTGCCCATATGCACGACCGGCAGCGCGAAGCCGAGGCGCAACGCCAGGCCGTGCGCCTGGTCACCGCCCGGCGGATGCAGCGGCGCGCCGAGCGCGCCGGGCTGCGCGCCCGCCGCGCGCTCGCCATGGCCGTCATGCACTGACGACCCGGGCAGCCAGCCAGACCCTGACACCGCGGGGGCCGGTCCGAACGGACCGGCCCCCGCGGTGCGTTGACCCTGCGGCGGGGCCCTTCGCGGGTTATCGTCACAAAGGTGAACGACACGCCCGCCGCCGAACCCCCCGTCGTCTGCGCCCGCTGCGGCAAGACCGCCCCCAAGCTGCCCGTCACCTGGACCTGCTCGGTGGAGAACGGCACCCGCCAGTACTTCTGCGAGGACTGCGCCCGCGCCAACATCAGGGCCATCGAGGGCCGCCTCGACTCCTCCTGGTGGTGACCGGACGGTGATCCGGCGGTGCCCCCGCGCTACTCGCCGGTGACGACGAAGCCGGGCAGCCACTCCGCGAGCTCGTCCCGCAGCCGCACCGTCGCGCCCAGCTGGCACAGCACCCCGATCGTGCTCAAGGTCACACGGTGTATCAGCAGGTACGAGGGCGGCAGATTGAGCTGTTTGCCCAACTGGTGGGCGGGGGAGCGGGGATCGGCGATCCGGGCCGCCTGCGCGCGCATCCAGCCGCGGGTGAACACGAAGGCGTCCACCTCGGCCGGCTCGATGATCGGCTGCAGATACTCCAGGACCGCGTCCGGGTCGAGCGCCACGGACTCCTTCACGAAGCCCTCCGCGCGCAGCAGCCCGTAGACCTCCTCCGCCTCACCGGCCAGCGTCATCCGCAGACAGGTGCCGATGGTCTCCGGCAGCCCGCCCGGCAGCCGGTCCACCGTGCCGAAGTCGAGCACCCCCAGCCGCCAGGACCCGGCGCCTCCGGCTTCGGACCCGTCCCCCTCCGCCGGGCCGGGCAGCAGTCGGAAGTTCCCCGGGTGCGGGTCCGCGTGCAGCAGCCCGGTGCGGGCCGGGCCGGAGAACAGGAACCGGGCGAGCAGCTGACCGGCCCGGTCGCGCTGCTCCGGCGTGCCGTCCGCGATCACCTCCGACAGCGGCACACCGTCCATCCACTCGGTGACGAGCACCTGCTCCGACTGGTGCACCACCGCCGGCACCACCACATGCGGGTCGTCCGCGAACTCCGCCGCGTGCTCCCGCTGCGCCTCCGCCTCCAGGCCGTAGTCCAGCTCCTCCGAGACCCGCTCCCGCAGCTCCCTGATCAGCGGCTTGATGTCCATGCCGGGGATCAGCGGCCCGAGCAGCCGGGCGAACCGGCTCAGCTGGGTGAGGTCCGAGAGCAGCGCCTCCCCGGCCCCCGGGTACTGCACCTTCACCGCGACCTCGCGGCCGTCGTGCCACACCGCCCGGTGCACCTGCCCGATCGACGCGGCCGCCGCCGGCTTGTCCTCGAACTCCTCGAACAGCTCCCGCCAGCCCTCGCCGAGCCGCTCCGCGAGCACCGCGTGCACGGTCCGCGTCGGCATCGGCGGCGCCGCGTCCTGGAGCCTGGTGAGCGCCGCACGGTAGGGCCCGGCGATCTCCTCGGGCAGCGCCGACTCGAAGACGGACATCGCCTGCCCGAACTTCATCGCCCCGCCCTTGAGCTCCCCGAGCACCTTGAACAACTGCTCGGCGGTGCGCTGCTGGAGCTCCCGCGCCACTATCTCCGCGGACTTCCCGCCGATCCGTTTGCCCAGGCCCCAGGTCGCCCGGCCGGCGAAGCCCAGCGGCAACGCGGCCAACCTGGCGGTCCGGGTGACCGCCTTCCGGGGAAGATCAGACATGCGCCCTCCAAGTCCCAGACTGCCGTGCCGCGCGGGAAACCTGCCCCGCCATTGTGTCGTGCACCGCTCCAGCCGCGGTCGCATGCTCCCCCTCGGCGCCGCGCCCCGCCCCGCACGGACACGCGGGGTGCGCCCGGACCGGCGCCGAGCGCCACCCGAGCAGCGGCAGCGACACCTCCCAGCGCGCCCCGGTGCTGGCCGGGAGGTCCCCGTCCAGAAAGGCCAGGGCATGCGCGGCGGCGAGCCCCGCCACCGCCGCCGCGAGCGTCACGTCGCAGGCCGGCAGCGCGTGCGGCGGGCCCGAGCGCCACTGCGCCGGAAGCCGCGGCCAGTAGTGCTCCCGGTCGGCCCGCTCCCGCTGCATGCAGCCCGCGCAGGCCGTGCCGCCCGGCAGCACCAACGGCCCCACCACACCGGTGGCTTCGAGCACCCCGGCGTACAGATGCGGCGTCCCCGCGGCGAGCCACGCCTCGGCCGGCAGCGGGTCCGGCACATAGGCGCCGAGCCCGTCCCGCGGCGCCACCACCACGAGCGAGAGCCCCGGCTCACCGCTCCCGTCGTCCGGCCCGCCCGGCGCCCCCGGCGTGCCGCGCGGCAGCCGCCCGCCCGGTGCCGACCGGCCCACGAGCCGCCGCGCCGCCACCTCCCGGCGTTCGCCGACCGCCTCGGCCGGCAGCCCGCCCGGCGCCGCCTCCCACGGCACCACCGTGCCCCCGTCGAGCACCTCCACCCGGCCGACGCCCGCCGCCGAGAGCAGCGCCGCCACCGCCGCGCCCACCCGCCCCGCGCCGCGCACCCGCACCCGTATCGCCCGCCGCGCGGCCAGCACACGTGCCGCGCCGTCCGGGGCCCGGTGCACCACCGAGAGCGATGCCAGGTCGGCCCGTAACGGATCGAGCTCCGGATCGGCCCGCCCGTCAGCCCCGGCAGGCGCCCCGCCGGGCGGGAGCACCGAGGCGTCGGCGATCAGCCCGGCCGCCGCGAGCCGGTCGATCAGCTCCTCGAGCCGCCCCTCGGGCAGGCCGAGCGCCGCCGCCTCGGCCCGCAGCAGTTCCATCCCCCGGGTCCCGTCGAGCAGCCCGAGCAGACTGCCGGTCGTGAGGTCCACCGGCCCCAGGACCACCGCGTGCGCCGGCGTCACCCCGAACTGCACGGACTGCATGTCGCGCCAGGCGCGCCGCAGCGCCGGCTTCACCATCGGATGCATCGAGTCCATGGAATCCATCGGTCATCCACCCCCGTCGTCCCCGTCGTCGTGTGTCGTTCCTGTTGTTCCTGCCGTTCCCGGTCATCGCTTCCACGCTCAGGTTGCCCGGGCCGGGCGACCGGTGCGGAAAGTTGTCCACAGGGCTGGGGTATTAATCATTCGAATGGGACGGTGCGCGACTTCCGCCGCCGCCAGCGGGTAACGTCGGGGCCGTGCCGGCCGACCCACAGCGCAGCGTGACCAACCAACCGCCCCGCGGCTCGGGGACGAGCGCGGTCGAGGTCCGCAGAAGCTCCCGCCGGAGCAGAACGGTGTCCGCCTACCGCGAGGGCGACCGGACCATCGTCCTGATCCCCGCCCGGATGTCCGAGGCGGAGGAGAAGCGCTGGGTCACCGTGATGCTCGACAAGCTGGCCGCGCAGGAGAGCAGGAGCGTCCTCGGCGACCGCGAGCTGACCGAGCGCGCCGCACAGCTGTCCGAGCAGTACTTCGGCGGGCGGGCCCGCCCCACCTCGGTGCGCTGGGTCACCAACCAGAACACCCGCTGGGGCTCCTGCACCCCCTCCGAGGGCAGCATCCGGCTCTCCCACCGCCTCCAGGGCATGCCCGAGTACGTCGTCGACTACGTGCTCTGCCACGAGCTGGCCCACCTGCTCGTACCGGGCCACGGCCCGCGCTTCTGGCGCCTCCTGGACGCCTATCCGCGCACCGAACGGGCCCGTGGCTACCTGGAGGGCGTGGCCGCCGCCGCACGGCTCCCGCACCCGCCCCACCCCCCGGCACAGACCGGCGAGGAGCAGAGCCCGGACCGGAATCAGGACTAGCACGGGCCCGCTCCGCTCGGCGGCGGTGTGCTCCGGTTCTGTACCGAACGGGTACGGCCCTGCCGCGATGTCCCGGCCACCCGTTAGCCTGGCGCGACGCAATCGTCGTAATCGGATGGGGGACGGTCGTCACTCATGGCCAGGGAATTCCAACGCGGCCACAAGGCCAAGATCAGCGATCTCACGGCGGGCACCGATCTGTACGTGGGCGTGCAGATCGCGGCGCCCGGCCTGAGCTTCGACATCAGCTGCTTCGGACTGGACGCCGCGGAGCGGCTCTCGGACGACCGCTACTTCGTCTTCTTCAACCAGCCGAAGTCGCCCGAGGAGTCCATCCAGCTGCTCGGCGCGCAGTCCGGTGACACGGAGTCCTTCCGGGTGACGCTCGACCGCATCCCGGCGCACATCCAGAAGCTGTCGTTCACCGCGACCATCGACGGCGCCGGGCAGATGTCCCAGGTCGGGCCCGGCTGGATCCGGATCGTCGCGGGCGGCGAGGAGGTGGCCCGCTACGCCTTCACCGGCGCGGAGTTCACCACCGAGCGCGCCGTCATGCTCGGCGACTTCTATCTGAAGGACGTGTGGCGGTTCGCCGCCGTCGGCCAGGGCTTCGACGGGGGCCTGGAAGCGCTCCTGAAGAACTTCGGCGGCGAGGTCGCCGAGGAGGAGCCCGCCGCGCCCGCCCCGCAGCAGCAGCCGGCCGCCGCTCCCGGCTTCGCCCCGCCGGCCCAGGCCGCCGCGCCGCCCGCCTTCGGCGCGCCCGCCGTCCCGGCCCCGGCGCCCGCCCCGGCTCCCGCGCCCGCCCCGGCGTTCGGTGCCCCGGCCGCTCCCACGCCGCCGCCCGCACCCGCGCCGGTGCACTCCGCGCCGACGATGGTCGGCCCCATGACGCCCCAGGCGCCCACCCCGCCGCCCGCTCCGGCTCCGGCGCCCGCCCCGTACGGGCAGGTCCCCGGCCAGACCCCGCCGCACGGCGCGCCCGCGCCCTACGGCCAGCCGGCCCAGGCCCCCTACGGACAGCCCGCGCCTGCCCCGTACGGACAGCCGGCGCCCGCCCCGTACGGGCAACAGCCGCAGTTCGGACAGGTCCCCGGCCAGGTGCCGCCGCAGGGCATGCCCCAGGGCATGCCGGCCGCCGGCGCCGGGCTCGCCGCCGCGCTCGCGCCGTACAAGGAGACCGCGACCGGCGCCCGCTGGACCCCGCAGAACCAGCAGCTCATGCGGGTCGACCTCGCCATGGGCGGCACCCCCGTGCTCGCCCGCCAGGGCTCCATGGTCATGTACCAGGGCAAGGTCGACTTCGCCTACAAGGGAGCCGGATTCGCCGGCCGCATCGTCGGCAACGCCACCGGCCAGGAGATGCAGCTGATGCGCTGCACCGGCCGCGGTCAGGTCTTCCTCGCCGAGAACGGCGCCCATCTGCACCCGATCGAGCTCCAGGGCGACGCCATCTGCGTCTCCGCCGAGAACGTGCTCGCCTTCGACGAGTCGCTCCAGCACGAGGTGCGGCGCATCGAGGGCCACGGCATCCCCGGCGGCGCGCTGTTCACCATGCAGTTCCAGGGCACCGGCACCGTCATCGTGAAGACCCACGGCACGCCCGTGGTGCTGCCCGTGACCCCGACCACCTTCGCCGACTGCAACGCCGTCGTCGCCTGGTCGGCCGCGTCCCAGGTCATCCTGTCCAGCCAGGTCCGGCTGCGCCGCAACGCCTACCCGGGCCACAGCGGCGAGACCGTGAACCTCCAGTTCCGGGGTGCCCCCGGCAACTTCATCGTCGTCCAGCCCTACGAGGTCTGAGGGAGCCCGGAACCATGAACCAGCAACTCGCGGGCTACGCCCCGACCCCGATCGCGGCCCGGATGGAGAACCACGGCCGCGCCATGCTCAAGGTCGCCATGGCCTCCGGCCAGGACCTGTACGCGCGCACCGGCTCGATGGTCGCCTACGAGGGCTTCGTCTCCTACGAGCCCAACCCGCCGGCCCTCCGGCAGCATGCCCAGCAGTGGCTCACCGGCGAGGGGGCGCCGATCATGAAGTGCACCGGCGACGGCCTGCTCTATCTCGCCGACTACGGCGCCGACGTGGTCGTCATCAACCTCAACAACGACTCCCTCTCCGTGAACGGCACCAACCTGCTCGCCTTCGACGCGCACCTCCAGTGGGGTGTCGAACGGGTCAAGGGGCTCGCCAAGTTCGCCGGCCAGGGTCTGTTCAACGTCGAGATCGCGGGCACCGGCTGGGTCGCCATCACCTCCCGCGGCACGCCGATCGTCGTCGACTGCGGGCGTGGCGAGGACGAGACGTACGTCGACCCGGACGCGCTCGTCGCCTGGTCGCCCGCGCTCAAGGTGAAGGGCAAGCGCAGCTTCAAGGCCTCCTCCCTGATCGGACGGGGCAGCGGCGAGGCGTACCAGATGGCCTTCTCGGGCCAGGGCGTCGTCGTCGTACAGCCGAGCGAGGACAGCAGCGACCGTCTCCGGGTCCGGGGCTGAGGGGGAGCGAGAACACACCATGCAGAGCCCGCTTTTCAACCACGCCGAGCAGCAGAGCCAGGACCGCTACGTCGTGCAGAACCCGCAGATGCTGCGGGTCGCGCTGACGGGGCAGGACGACATCCTCGCCCGCAAGGGCGCGATGGTGGCCTACCAGGGCCTGGTCGACTTCGACGGCGAGTACCAGTCCTCCACCCAGCGCCGGGCCCGCGCCCGCACCGGTGAGGGCCTCGACCTGATGCGCTGCTCCGGGCAGGGCACGGTCTACTTCGCCAACCTCGCCCAGTACATCCACGTCGTGGACGTGGATCACGAGGGCCTGACCGTCGACAGCGCCTATGTCCTCGCGCTCGACTCGACGCTGCACACCGAGGTCATCGCGGTGGACAGCCAGTACGGGGTGTCCGGCACCGGCAAGTACCAGCTGAACATCACCGGCCGCGGCAAGGTCGCCCTGATGACCTCCGGCCAGCCGCTGATGCTCCAGGTCACGCCCGACAAGTACGTCAGCGCCGACGCCGACGCGATCGTCGCCTGGTCCACCGGCCTCCGGGTGCAGATGCAGGCCCAGACGGTCAACAGCAGCGTGATGCGCCGGCGCGGCAACACCGGCGAGGGCTGGGAGCTCAGCTTCCTCGGCCAGGGCTTCGCCCTGGTGCAGCCGAGCGAGGTCATGCCGCCGCAGAACGCCGCGATCGGACAGGGCCTCGGCGCCCAGTTCGGCGTCGGCCAGCACGGCGCGCGCGCCCAGAACCAGAACAACGCCTGGAACTGAGGCGGAGCACGCCATCTTGTAAGGGGCGGTCGCCCTGGCGACCGCCCCTTACACATGCCCCCACTGCCGCGCTGCTCAGAGGCGCTTCAGCGTGTTCTCCATGAGCTGCACCACCGAGGTATCCGCCACCTCCGCCACCTCGTCGTACGCGAACCAGCGCAGGTCGAGGGACTCGTCGCTGATCTGTTCCACGACACCGGCCGGGGCCAGCGCCGCGTACTGCACATCCAGGTGCCAGTTGCACGGCGCCGGGATCGGGTGCCGGTCGAGCCGCACCGGACCGCCCGGCAGCAGCGTCAGCCCCGCGATGCCGGACTCCTCCGTGCCCTCGCGCAGCGCCGCCTCCGCCAGGGTCGCGTCCTCCGGCTCGCAGTGCCCGCCCATCTGCAGCCACATGTTCAGCTTCTTGTGCAGCGTGAGGAGCACTCGCCCCCGCTCGGGGTCGATCACCAGCGCGCTCGCCGTCACATGCCCGGCCGAGCACGGCTTGTACATGCCGTCCTCGCCCCGCGCCATGAGGTGCTCCAGATAGACATCACGCAGCTCCGGCTGGTCCGCGTACTCCTTGAGCACCAGGACCGCGTCGTCGTACAGGCTCACTTCTCGGTCTCGTCCTTGCCCTCGTCGCCCTCGTCGCCCTCGTCGTCCGTGCCCGCGTCCTGGGAGCGCCCCTCGGCCGCCTCGCCCAGCATCTTGTCGAGCTCCGAGAAGTCCAGCTGCTCGCGGTGCACGAAGCCGTCCGGGTCGTCCAGGTCGGTCGCCGTCGGCAGCATGTCCGGGTGCTCCCACAGACCGTCCCGGCCGTCCACGCCGCGCGCGTCGGTGAGCGAGGCCCACAGCCGCGAGGCGTCCCGCAGCCGGCGCGGACGCAGTTCGAGGCCGATCAGGGTCGCGAAGGTCTGCTCGGCCGGGCCGCCGGTCGCACGGCGCCGGCGCAGCGTCTCACGCAGCGCGTCCGCCGAGGTCAGACGGGTCTTCGCGGCCTCGTGGACCACCGCGTCCACCCAGCCCTCGACCAGCGCGAGCGCCGTCTCCAGGCGGGCCAGGGCGGCCTTCTGCTCCGGCGTGTCCTCGGGCTGGAACATGCCCTGCTGGAGCGCCTCCTGCAGCTGCTCGGGGTGCGTCGGGTCGAGCTGACCCACCGCCTCCTCCAGCTTCGAGGTGTCGACCTTGATGCCCCGGGCATAGCCCTCGACCGCGCCGAACAGATGCGAGCGCAGCCACGGCACATGCGCGAAGAGACGCTGGTGGGCGGCCTCGCGCAGGGCCAGATACAGCCGGACCTCGTCCGCCGGGACACCCAGGTCCTTGCCGAAGGCCGCGACGTTCAGCGGCAGCAGCGCCGCCTTGCCGGCCGGGCCCAGCGGCAGGCCGACATCGGTCGAGCCGACGACCTCGCCCGCGAGCACGCCCACGGCCTGCCCGATCTGCTGGCCGAACATGGCGCCGCCCATGGAGCGCATCATGCCGATCAGCGGGCCCGCCATGGCCTGCATCTCCTGCGGCAGCACATCGCCCATCGCCGCGCCGACCCGCTCGGCGACCGGGTCCACGAGCTGCTTCCAGGCCGGCAGGGTCGCCTCGACCCACTCCGCGCGGCTCCACGCCACGGCCGTGCTCGCGCCCGAGGGCAGCGAGGTCGCCTGGTCGAGCCACAGGTCGGCCAGACGCACCGCCTCCTCGACCGCCGCCTTCTCGGCGGGGCCGACGCTCGCGTCCTTGGTGCCGTCCGGGGTGCCCTGCGCCACGACCTGGCGGGCGATCTGCTTCGCCATGTCCCAGTTGACCGGCCCGCCCTCGTAACTGAGCATCTGGCCGAGCTGCTGGAAGGCCGCGCCCAGGTCCTGGGGGTTCAGGTTCCCGAACATCGCGGCGAACGGGTTGTCCGCGCCGCCCGGTCCGCCCATGCCGGGCAGCCCGCCGAAACCGAACGGGTTCGCCCCGAACGGGTTGCCGCCGCCCTGGCCACCGGACCCCTGGCCACCTCCGGCGGGGTCCTTCTTCTTGCCCTCGTCGCCGTTGTCCGGCTCCTCCGGCGGAAGGCCGAATCCGAATGGGGTGTCACTCACAGGTTTCCTCGGCTCGTCGGGCCGCCGGCTTCCTGCCGACGGCGGGCTCTCACCACCAGCGTAGGCGGTGGTTCACCGGTCAGGCCGGGCCGACCGGCGGGCCACCGCCCCGACATCCGCACCGGATCCGGGCTCGGTGCTCCGCCGGGCCGTGGCCTGGGGCAGGATGGACGCCACCTGGTACGTACGCGTCATTCGGGTACGTACTGAAGACAACCGCTGGAGACGCCCGGTGAGTTCCCCTGATCCTCAGGTTCGCGCAGCGCGAAACCACTCAACCCGGTCCGCCGCGCGCGGCCCCGTCGTCGCGGTCACCGGTGCCGCGTCCGGCGTCGGAGACCTGCTGACCCGGCGACTCGCCGCGTCCGAGGAGGTCAGGCAGGTCATCGCGATCGACGAGCGCCGCGGCGAGGTGTCCGAGGCGCAGTGGCACATCCTCGACGTGCGCGATCCGGCCATCGCCGAGAAGCTGCGCGGCGCGGACGTGGTCGTGCACCTCGCCGTCGACCTCGACCTGGAGACCGACCCGGCCGCGCGCACCGCCTACAACGTGCGCGGCACCCAGACCGTGCTCACCGCCGCCGCGGCCGCCGGGGTGCACCGGGTGGTGCTCTGCACCTCGGCGATGGTCTACGGCGCGCTGGCCGACAACGACATCCCGCTCTCCGAGGACGCCGAGCTGCGCGCCACTGCCGAGGCCACCGGCGTCGGCGACCTCCTGGAGATCGAGCGGCTCGCCCGGCGCGCCCCGCGCGCCCACCCCGGTCTGAACGTGACCGTCGTCCGGCCCGCGGTCCTCGTCGGCGGTACGGACACGGCGCTGACCCGCTACTTCGAGTCGCCCCGGCTGCTCGTCGTCGCCGGATCGCGCCCCACCTGGCAGTTCTGCCACGTCGACGACCTGGTCAGTGCCCTGGAGTACGCGGCCCTGGAGAAGGTCGACGGCGAGTTCGCGGTCGGCTGCGACGGCTGGCTGGAGCAGGAGGAGGTCGAGGAACTGTCCGGCATCCGGCGCATGGAGCTGCCCTCGGCGGTCGCCCTGGGCGCGGCGGCCCGGCTGCACCGGATCGGCCTCACCCCGTCACCGGCGGGCGACCTCGCGTACACGATGCACCCCTGGGTGGTCAGCGTCGGACGCCTGCACGACGCGGGCTGGCGGCCGCAGTGGACCAACGAGGAGGTGCTCGCCGCGCTCCTGGAGGAGGTGCAGGGCCGCCACACGGTCGCCGGACGCCGGCTCGGCCGCAAGGACGCGACGGCGGCGGGCGCGGCCGGTGCGACGGTGGCGCTGCTCGGCACGGCCGCGCTGGTACGCCAGATGCGGAAGCGGCGCGGCCTGTAGGACCCTCCTACGGAGGGTCCGCCGCCCCGGCGGAAAGGGCGATTCCGCGATGTCGGTGCCGTACGGCACGATGGAGGGCATGGCAGACACGCACGCCCACGGCCAAGCCCACGGTCACGCCGGCGCCCGCCCCGACCACCCCGGCGAGCGGGTCGCGGACGACCCGATCAAGCTGCTCGCGATCCGTGACGCCCCGCTCTCGGTCGACGAGGTCCTCCGCGCGGCCAGCGACGACGCCGCGGGCGGCACGACCCTGTTCGTGGGCACGGTGCGCAACCACGACGGCGGCGCCGACGTGGACGCCCTGGGCTACTCCTGCCACCCCACCGCCGAGGCCGAGCTGCGCCGGGTCGCCGAGAAGGTCGTCGCGAACTACCCGGTCCGCGCCCTGGCGGCGGTCCACCGGGTGGGTGACCTCCGTGTGGGTGACATCGCGGTGGTCGTCGCGGTCTCCTGCCCGCACCGCGGTGAGGCCTTCGAGGCCTGCCGCATGCTCATCGACGACCTCAAGCACGAGGTCCCGATCTGGAAGCACCAGACGTTCTCGGACGGTACGGAGGAGTGGGTCGGCGCCTGCTGAGAGGCGTGGCCGCGCAGGATTCCGTATGCACGCTGCATGGCAACGCGCCACGCCGACGACCCGTAGCCGAACGCCCCGATTTGCGTAACCGCCCCCCGCGCGTGAGCGTTGATTCCGCGGATGAATAATCTGCTGATCAACTCACTGCGGACCATTGGGGATGGGAGGTCGGGATGGCAGCGCTGGCGTGGTTGTTGATTCCGCTTTTCGCCGTCGTCGGGGCGGCGATATGGGGAAGCTGGGCTTCGAGGAACAAGACGACAGGCGACGTCGCCGAGCTCGCGGGGTACGCACGGTTCAGGGACGCCATGGAGCGCACCCACACCGTCCCCGCCGACCCCACGACCGCCGCCGCTTCCGCTTCGCTGGTGCCCGAGCGCGAGGCCGCGCCGGCGACCACCACCGGCTGAACCGTACGGCCCGCGCCGCCGGCCCCGTACCGGCGAGCCCGCTTGATCACGTACGGACCGCCCCAGGGGCGCACTCACAGGCCGGTCCCGTACTGTCGTTCCATGCCACGCCGCACCGCGACGATGCTCGCCTCCACCCTGGTCCTGATCACGCTGCTCTGTGTCGGCGTCCTCATTCCGGTCCCGTACTCGGAGATGAGCCCCGGCCCGACCGTGAACACGCTCGGTGAAGCCCGCGGCGAACCGGTTCTGCAGATCTCCGGGCACCAGACCTACCCGACCTCCGGCAACCTCAACATGACGACCGTCCGGGTCACCGGCGCGGACTACCGGATGAACGCGGTCGAGGCCGTCTACGGCTGGCTGGCGCACGACAGCGTGGTCGTCCCGCACGACACCCTCTACCCGGACGGAAAGACGGAGGAGGAGTCGAGCCAGGAGAACGCCGAGGAGTTCAGCCAGTCCCAGGAGAGCGCCAAGGCGGCCGCCCTCAAGGAGCTGAACATCCCGGTGACCACCCGGGTCGTCGTCGCCACCGTCGTCAAGGGCACCCCCGCCGAGGGCAAGCTGCACGCGGGCGACGTGATCCGCGCCGTGGACGGCGTCGCGATCAAGGAGCCGGGCGACGTGGCCAAGCAGGTCACCAAGCGCAAGCCCGGCCAGGACGTGGTCTTCACGATCGTCCCGGCCAAGGAGGCCGCCGCCGCGGAGCAGGCCCACAAGGACGCCACCACCACCGAGCAGGTGGTCATCAGGACCGCCAAGGCGGAGGAGGGCGACCGGGCGATCGTCGGCATCCAGGCCGGCACCGACCACGTCTTCCCGTTCACCATCGACATCAAGCTCGCCGACGTCGGCGGCCCCAGCGCCGGACTGATGTTCGCGCTCGGCATCGTCGACAAGCTGACCCCGGGCGCGCTCACCGACGGGAAGTTCATCGCCGGCACCGGCACCATCGACGACAAGGGCGAGGTCGGCCCGATCGGCGGCATCGAGATGAAGCTGGTCGGCGCGCGCCGCGCGGGCGCCGAGTACTTCCTGACCCCCGCCGACAACTGCGCCGTCGCGGCCGCCGACACACCCGCCGGCCTCACCCTGATCAAGGTCGACACCATCACCGACGCGAAGAAGTCGCTGGAGAAGCTGCGCAACGGCGACACGAGCTCGCTCCCCAGCTGCTCCAAGAGCTGACCGCCGCCCCGTGCGCGTGAAGGGGGCGCCCACCCGGGCGCCCCCTTCACGCACGCGTGCGGCCTCAGGACTCGAACGTCGCCGCCAGCGCGTCCGCCAGCCCCGGCACCAGGTCCGGGCCGGTCAGCACCTCGCTCGGCGAGTCCTTCTCGCGCAGTCGGATCGCGGCCTCACGGGCCCCGTCCCGCAGCACCGCGACCGTCATCCGGACCTCCTGCCGGTCCGGGTGCCGGGCCACCCACTTGGCGAGCCCGGCCTCGTTCAGGCCCTTCGGCACGGCGGCCTCGGCCGACGGCGGCAGCATCAGGCGCTCCACCGTGAGCGCGCAGCCGGCCACGCCGTCGGGCCAGGCGATGGTGCCGAGGAACTCGTCGAGCGCCTTGCCCTTCGGCAGCTCCTCCTGCTCGATCGGCGTGTACGAGGTGGTCTGGTCGGTACCGGCACCGGCGCCGAGCTGCGAGGCGAGCGAGGGCGCCTGGGCGCGCAGCCGTGCGGTGTCGACCAGGGCGAACAGGCGGGCCGGCCGGTCCCAGCCGAGGCCCGAGGCGTACTCGTCGATCTCGAGCACCGCGCGGGTGAGGGGGCTCGCGGCCATCGGAGGGCCGGAGGGGGAAACGTTGGACATGAGCAATATCCTGCCTGGTCTTCTCCCGAAGACGGGAACTAGGTAAAGCCTCAGTAAGTTGCATCAGTGGGCTCTACGATCGCGGAGCCTGCTTACCGACGCATTCGAAGCACTAGAACGCATTCGAAGTATCAACCTCGAGGGGCGCACGTTGGCTTTCCAGATGCCGGACCGCGGCGGCGGCACAGGTCCTTCCGGGCCGAGGATCAGAGTCGGCCGGCCGTCCCGGCGCGCCCGTACGCTGCTCATGACGCTCGGCGTCCTGGCGGTGCTCGCCATGGTGTTCGTGATGTTCAGCGGGTTCTGGACGGACTGGCTGTGGTTCCGCTCGGTCCACTACTCGTCGGTGTTCACCACGACCCTGTGGACCAAGATCGGCCTGTTCCTGGTGTTCGGTCTGCTGATGGCGCTCGCCGTCGGCCTGAACATCTGGCTGGCGTACCGGCTGCGGCCGCCGCTCAGCGCGATGTCGCTGGAGCAGCAGAACCTCGACCGCTACCGGATGGGCGTGGCGCCTTTCAAGAAGTGGGTGCTGCTCGCGATCACCGCCCTGGTCGGCCTGATCGCCGGTGCCTCCGCCTCCGGGCAGTGGCGCACCTGGCTGATGTGGGTGAACGGGGTCTCCTTCGGGCAGCGGGACCCGCAGTTCCAGCTGGACGTGTCCTTCTACGCGTTCGACCTGCCCTGGTACCGCTTCCTGCTCGCCTTCGGCTTCGCCGCCACCGTGCTCTCGCTGATCGCCGCCGCCCTCACCCACTATCTGTACGGCGGGCTGCGCATCACCAGCCCCGGCGCCCGGGCCACCGCCGCCGCGACCGGGCACCTCTCCGTGCTGCTCGGCGTCTTCGTGTCGCTGAAGGCCGTGGCGTACTGGCTCGACCGGTACGGCCTGGCGGTGAAGTCCAGCGACTTCAAGGCCACCGGCAACTGGACCGGTCTGCGCTACGTGGACGCCAACGCGTACCTCCCGGCGAAGACCATCCTGTTCTGCATCGCCGTGATCTGCGCGCTGCTGTTCTTCGCGACGCTGTGGCGGCGCACCTGGCAGCTGCCGGTGATCGGCTTCGGTCTGATGGTGCTCTCGGCGATCCTGATCGGCGGCCTGTACCCGGCCATCGTGCAGAAGTTCCAGGTGCAGCCGAACGAGCAGGCCAAGGAAGCGCCGTACATCCAGAAGAACATCGACGCGACCCGCAAGGCCTACGCGATCGACTCGACCGAGCCCGAGGACTACTCGGGCAAGTCGACGGTCAAGGCCAAGGACCAGCTGCGCACCGACGCGGACACGGCGGCCAGCTACCGCCTGGTCGACCCGAACGTGGTCTCGCCGACCTTCCAGCAGCTGGAGCAGAAGCGGAAGTACTACCAGTTCCCGCTCACCCTGGACGTCGACCGCTACCAGGGCAAGGACACCGTCGTCGGTCTTCGTGAGCTCAACATCAAGGGCATCCCGAAGCGGAACTGGATCAACGACCACTTCACCTACACCCACGGTTACGGCGCCATCATGGCGACCGGCACCCAGACGGACAGCAACGGCTCCCCGATCTTCACCGAGCAGGGCCTGCCGACCACGGGCATGCTCCCGAAGTACGAGCAGCGCATCTACTACGGCGAGAAGACCGACCAGTACTCCATCGTCGGCGGGCCCCAGAAGGAGCTCGACTACGAGGAGAACGGCGAGAAGACCACCAGCTACCAGGGCGGCAGCGGGGTCAGCCTCTCCAGCGCCTTCAACCGGGCGGCGTACGCGGTCGCGTTCAGCGAGCCGCAGATCCTCTACTCGGGCGCCATCGGCGACGGTTCGCGGATCCTCTACAACCGCACCCCCAAGGAGCGGGTCGAGGCCGTCGCGCCGTGGCTGACCATCGACGGCGACGCCTACCCGGCGGTCGTCGACGGCCGGATCCAGTGGATCGTCGACGCCTACACCACCACCAACGGCTACCCGTACGCCTCGCGCACCACCCTGGGCGAGAGCACCGCGGACGCCCTGACGGTCGGCAACCAGCAGCGCGCGGTCGTCGCCCAGCAGAACCAGGTCAACTACATCCGCAACTCGGTGAAGGCCACCGTCGACGCCTACGACGGCACGGTGAACCTCTACCAGTGGGACACCCAGGACCCGGTCCTGAAGACCTGGATGAAGGCCTTCCCCGGCACGGTCAAGGAGCGCTCCGCGATCAAGCCGGACCTGCTGGCCCACCTGCGCTACCCGCAGGACATGTTCAAGGTCCAGCGCGAGCTCCTGACCCGCTACCACGTGCAGGACCCGGCGCAGTTCTACAGCGGCTCGGACGCCTGGCAGGTGCCGGACGACCCGACCAGCAAGGACGGCAACGCGGTCCCGCCGTACTACCTGAGCATGAAGATGCCCGGGGACACGGCGCAGAAGTTCTCGCTGACGACGACGTTCACGCCGAACGGGCGGCCCAACCTGGGCGGGTTCATGGCGGTGGACGCGGACGCCCACAGCAAGGACTACGGCCGGATAAGGCTGCTGAGGGTCGGCGAGAACGTGCCCGGACCGCAGCAGGTGCAGAACAAGCTCAACAGCCTCCCGTCGGTCGCGACCTTCGTGCGGGACATGAAGGGCGCCGACTCCGACATCATCTACGGCAACCTGCTCACGGTCCCGCTGGACGGCGGCTTCCTGTACGTGGAGCCGGTGTACGCGCAGGGGCGCACCGGGCAGTACCCGCTCCTGAAGAAGGTGGCGGTGTCCCACGTGGACACGGACCAGCCGAAGGGCGACACCACCACGGACACCACGGTGTTCGCGGACAATCTGACGGACGCCCTGAACGCGGTCTTCGGGGTCGAGGGCACGCAGCCGCCGGCCACCCAGCCGCCCGGCACCAAGCCCCCGACGACGCCCACGACGCCGCCGACCAACGACGCCGCCCTGAAGCAGGCCATCGCGGATGCGCAGAAGGCGTACGACGACGGCCAGGCGGCGCTCCAGAAGGGCGACTGGGCGGCGTACGGCAAGGCCCAGACGGCCCTGCAGGACGCCCTCCAGCGCGCGGCCGACGCGGGAGCGAAGCTCCAGCCCAGCCCCTCGGCCAGCCCGGCGCCCGGCCAGTCCGGTCCTGCGCCCGGCCAGTCCAGCCCGCCCGGCAGTTGATCGGTCAAGGCCTCACCCCGCGTCGTGATACGGTTTCTCTACCGACGCGGGGTGGAGCAGCTCGGTAGCTCGCTGGGCTCATAACCCAGAGGTCGCAGGTTCAAATCCTGTCCCCGCTACTGACGAAGAGGGCCCGAATCCATAAGGATTCGGGCCCTCGGCGTGTGTCCGGAGCCATCCGGAGGCCGAAGAGCGGTATGGATGGGGGGAGTTGACGCAGGACGTGTTTGACTTGTCTCTCTGTGGGCATGTCGACAAAACGCTGAAGTGACCTCACTGGCTGCGGTATACCAGGTGTACGCAGGTTGCGGGTGGTGCGACGATGGTATTTATGGGGGACAGGGCAACTCTGTTGGAGACAGGGCGGTTTGTGCAGCGGCATGCCGGAAACGCCGCAGACGAGATCATCGAGGCCGCGGGAGCAGCCGTCGATGCGGCCGTCGACACCACCGCCGACCAGGAGACCGAGGCCGAGACCGAGGCCCGCCACCGCCTCGCCGCCGAGAAGGGCGACGCCGCGTCCATGAGCGTGCTCGGCGCGCTGCTGCTGCGCCGCGGGGACCTGGACGGCGCCGAGCCGTATCTGCGCGGTGCCACCGGCCAGGGCGACCGTGCCGCCGCCAACAACCTGGGTGTCCTGCTGCACCAGCGCGGCTACCCGGACGAGGCCGCCGGCTGGTGGCGGGTCGCCGCCGTCGCCGGCTCCGCGCCTGCCGCGCACGCCCTCGGCCGGCACCACCGCGAGCGCGGCGACGAGCCCGCCGCCGAGTACTGGCTGCGCCAGGCCGCCGAACAGGGCCACGCCCTCGGCGCGTACGCCCTCGCCGACCTCCTGGAGCACCGCAGCGACGTCGGCGCCGAGCGCTGGCTGCGCGCCGCCGCCGAGCAGGGCCACCGCGAGGCCGCCTACCGGCTCGCCCTCGCCCTGGAGCGGCGGGCCTCCGGACCGGCCGCCCGCGGCCCGCACGCGTACGACACGGGTACGGGCACGGGTACGAGCACGGGCCTGCGCGCCGTGCGTCCGGCGTCCGCCGGGCCCGAGCACCGCGACGCTGCCGGCAAGACGAAGCCCGCTGCCGCCGCCGACGGGCTCGCCGAGGCCGAGCAGTGGTTCCGGCAGGCCGCCGCGCGCGGCCACCGGCGGGCCGCGCTGCACCTGGGCGCCATCCTGGAGAAGCGCGGCGACCTCAAGGAGGCCGGCCGCTGGTACCTGACCTCCGCCAAGGACGGCGAGGCCCGGGCCGCCTGCGCGCTCGGCTTCCTGCTGCGCGACGCCGGCGACGAGGAGAGCGCCGCCGTGTGGTGGCTGCGCGCCGCCCAGGACGGCGACGGCAACGCCGCCAACGCGCTCGGCGCGCTGCACGCCGCCCGCGGCGAGCAGCAGACCGCCGAACGCTGGTACCGCGCCGCCATGGACGCCGGTGACGTGAACGGCGCCTACAACCTCGGGCTGCTCTGCGCCGCCCAGGAGCGCACCGCGCAGGCCGAGCAGTGGTACCGCCGGGCCGCCTACGCCGGCCACCGCGAGGCCGCCAACGCGCTGGCCGTGCTGCTGCTCCAGGCCGGCGACGCCAACGGCGCCGAGCCGTGGTTCTCCAAGGCCGCCGAGGCCGGCAGCGTCGACGCCGCCTTCAACCTGGGCATCCTCTACGCCGGCCGCGACGACGACCGCACCGCGCTCACCTGGTACGAGCGGGCCGCGGCCGCCGGCCACACCGAGGCCGCGCTCCAGGTCGGCATCGCCCACCTGCGCGACGGTGACGAGCAGGCCGCCGAGCGGCATCTGCGCTGTGCGGCGGGCGGCGGCAGCCCCGAAGCCGCCTACCGGCTCGCCACCGTCCTCGACGCGCGCCGCCCGGCGCCCGGGCCGCCGGTCCTCGGGGCCCCGCGCGAGGAGAAGAGCGAGTGCGAGGAGTGGTACGAGCGGGCCGCCCAGCAGGGCCACCGCCGCGCCCAGGTCCGGGTCGGCATGCTCGCCGCCGCCCGCGGCGACGTCGCGGAGGCGGCCCGCTGGTACCGGGAGGCGGCCGAGGCCGGCTCCCGCAACGGCGCCTTCAACCTGGGCCTGCTGCTCGCCCGCGAGGGCGCGGAGCGGGAGGCCGCCCTCTGGTGGACCCGCGCCGCACACGCCGGCCACGGCCGGGCCGCCCTGCGGCTCGCGCTGCTCGCGGCGCGGCGCGGCGAGCTCACCGAGGGGCGCCGCTGGTGCGACCGCGCGGTCGAGCTCGGCCCGGCCGAGGTGGCCGAGCGGGCGGCGCGGCTGAGCGAGGCGCTGCACCAGGAGCTCACCGCTTAACGGATTTGCGCTGGTGAGGGCCGTCCCGTAAGGTTGGGTTCACCGACGCGGGGTGGAGCAGCTCGGTAGCTCGCTGGGCTCATAACCCAGAGGTCGCAGGTTCAAATCCTGTCCCCGCTACTCAGTAGCACGAAGGCCCGGATCCTCAGGATCCGGGCCTTCGTCGTATGTACGGGCTGGGCCGGCAGGCACGGAAAAGCCCCGCCCGAAGGCGGGGCTCTCGTGTGTCGCCGAGAAGCTACGCGGTCGTCGCGCAGCTCGGGCAGATGCCCCGGTAAGTGACCTCGACGTTCGAGATCGTGAAGCCGAAGCGCTCGCTCGCGGGCAGGTCCGCCAGCGGGTCGCCGGCCGGGTGCACATCGCGGATCGCGCCGCAGCGGGCGCAGACCAGGTGCTGGTGCGGACGGTGGGCGTTCGGGTCGTAGCGCTTGGCGCGCCCGTCCGTGGCCACCTCGATCACCTCGCCGAGCGTCACCATCTCGCCCAGCGTGTTGTAGACGGTCGCCCGCGAGATCTCGGGCAGGCGCTCCACGGCGCGGGCGTGGACCTCGTCGGCGGTCAGGTGCACATGATCTCCGTCGAGCACCTCGGCCACGACGCGACGCTGCGCGGTCATCCGCCAGCCACGGCCGCGCAGTCGTTCCAACAGGTCACTCATGGGGGTCAGAGTAACAGTCGCGGCAAGCGAGTCCCGAACGGGTGTGAGTTTGGATACCCCCTCGGATTGGACAAAGTCCAATCCGAGGAGGGCGTGTCGTGGCGCGTCAGGCGGCGCTGTGCACCGGGAGCCAGCAGCGGATGATGTCGCGGACGGAGACGATGCCGACCGGCCCGTGGTCGTCGAGCACCACGAGATGGCGGAAGCCGCCGCGGGTCATCGCCTCCGCGGCCTCCTCCAGGGTCCAGGTCGGGGCGGCGAAGACCACGTCACGGGTGGTGTGGGCGTCGCAGGTCTCGCGGTCGGGGTCCCGGTCGGTGCCGATGGCGTTGAGGACGTCGCGTTCGGTGAGGATGCCGAATCCGCCGGCGTCGCCGTCCTGGACGACGGCCGCGCCGACGCGGCGCGCCGACATCAGCCGGGCGGCCTGGCGGAGTGTGTGGGCCGGTCCGATGGTGAGGATCACGGTGGTCATGGCGTCACGGACGAGCATGGAGGGAACCACCTCCGGTTCGGAGACTTCACAGGCGGAGACTTCGAGAACTTTTTCACAAGTTCACAAAGGGGGGATTCTCAGAGTGACACCGGGGGAGGGAGCCGACAAGGGGGCGCGCGGAGCTCCCCGCGGAGTGCGCGGGGGCGCGTGACGGATGCTCAGTCCTGCTGCGCCGGCTCCGTGTTGAGGTAGCTCAGGAGCTCACCGTGGAGCAGGCCGTTCGACGCCGCAGCGTTGCCGCTGTGCGGGCCGTGCCGGCCGTCGAGGCCGGTGAAGGTGCCGCCGGCCTCCTGGACCACGATCGCCGTGGCCGCCATGTCCCACAGCGACAGCTCGGGCTCGGCGCACAGGTCCACCGAGCCCTCGGCGACCATCATGTACGGCCAGAAGTCGCCGTACGCGCGCGTGCGCCAGACCGCCCGCGTGAGGTCGAGGAAGCCGTCGAGTCGGCCCCGCTCCTCCCAGCCGGTCAGGCTGGAGTACGCGAACGAGGCGTCCTCCAGGCGCCCGACCTTAGAGACCCGGAGCCGGGTCGCCGAGGCCAGGCTGCGGCCGGTGTACGCGCCGAGCCCCTTCGCCGCCCACCAGCGCCGGCCGAGCGCCGGGGCCGACACCACGCCCACCACCGGCTGGAAACCGGTCTCGCCGGCCTCCATCAGCGCGATCAGGGTCGCCCACACCGGCACCCCTCGAACGTAGTTCTTGGTGCCGTCGATCGGGTCGATCACCCAGCGGCGCGGGCCCGAGCCCTCCACGCCGTACTCCTCGCCGAGGATCGCGTCCCGCGGCCTGGCGCGCTGCAGCTGCCCGCGGATCAGCTCCTCCGCGGCCTTGTCCGCCTCGCTCACCGGCGTCATGTCGGGCTTCGTCTCGACCTTCAGGTCGAGCGCCTGGAACCGGTCCATGGTGGCCGCGTCCGCGGCATCCGCGAGGACATGGGCGAGACGCAGATCGTCGTGGTAATCGGCCATGGTCGAAACTCTATCCCCCGAAGGCGCGTCGCCCCGCGGTGGCCCTTGACACTGCGTGGCCGTGCGTCAACGCTGTGCGCAGTACCGATACGGCCGGGAGGCGACGATGCCTACTGCCCGAGAGTCCCTGCTCGACACGGCCCTCGCGGCCCTCGCCACGCTGCCCTGGTCCGCCGTGCGGATGGTCGACGTCGCCGCCCGCGCCCGGGTGTCCCGGCAGACCCTCTACAACGAGTTCGGCAGCAAGGAGGGGCTCGCCCGCGCGCTCGTCCGGCGCGAGGCCGACACCTACCTCCAAGGGGTACGGCGGGTGCTCGCCGCCCCCGCACCGCCCGAGCGCAATCTGGTCGCCGTCGCCGAGTGGACCGTCGCCCGCGCCGCCGAGCGCCCGATCCTGCGGGCCCTGCTCACCGACGCCTGGACCGAGGGCCTGCCCCGGCCGCGGCCCGCGAGGACGGGGGCGAGGACCGCGCCCGTACCCGCCCAGCGGCGCGCCGACGCGGGGCCGCCCGCGCCCGGCGAGCTGGTCGCCGAGACCGCCGCCTGCGCGGGGGAGCGCTGGGCCGTCGGCTGCGAACTCGCCGTACGCCTCGCGCTCAGCCATGTGGTCGCGCCGCCGATCGCCGTCCCGAGGGCCCCGGACACGCCCGACGCTCAGTGCGCCGAGCCGGAGAGCTGGAGGCCGATCACGCCGACGATCACCAGCGTGATCGAGACGATCTTGAGCGTGGAGACGACGTCGCCGAGGAAGACCATCCCGTAGATCGCGGTGCCCGCCGCGCCGATCCCGGTCCACACCGCGTACGCCGGACCCACGTCCAGCTTGCGCAGCGCGAGGGTCAGCAGGCCGAAGCTGCCGAGGGCGAAGGCGGCGAACGCGATCGTCGGCCAGAGCCGGGTGAAGCCGTGCGACAGCTTCAGGCACACCGCGAATCCCGTCTCCAGGAGCCCGGCGACCACCACCAGCAGCCACGCCATCGTCAGTGCCTCCCACGCCCCGTAGGGATCCACCCCGCGGGGCCGCCCGTATGGATCACTTGGTGCGATTATGCACTTACCGTTCGCGCCGGTTCGCAAACGCGCGCGGTCAGTCGCCTTCGCGCCGCTCCCGCGTCGCGAGCAGCCGGCGCAGCGAGTAGAGCCGGGCCGGGTCCGCGTGGCCCTCGGCCACCCAGGCGTCGAGCGCGCAGTCCGGCTCGTCGTGGCTGCACGCGCGCGGGCACTCCTCGGTGCCCGGCTCCAGGTCGGGGAAGGCGTGGATGACCCGGGACGGATCGACATGGTGCAGGCCGAAGGAGCGCACGCCCGGGGTGTCGATGACCCAGCCGTCGACCTTGTCGAGCGGCAGCGCGAGCGCCGAGGTCGTGGTGTGCCGGCCGCGGCCGGTCACCGCGTTCACATGCCCGGTGAGCCGCCGCCGCTCCTCCGGCACCAGCGCGTTCACCAGGGTGGTCTTGCCCACGCCGGAGTGCCCCACGAACGCGGTGACCCGGTCGCCCAGGTACTCGCGCACCCGGTCCGCCGCCCCGCCGTCGTACAGCTCCTCGCGGTTGACCACCACGTACGGGATGTCCAGGTCGCCGTACAGCTCCAGGAGCGTCGACGGCGGCGCCAGGTCCGACTTGGTGAGCACCAGGAACGGGTCGAGCCCGCCGTCGTACGCCGCCACCAGGCAGCGGTCGATCAGGCGCGGGCGCGGCTCGGGGTCGGCGAGCGCGGTGACTATGGCCAGCTGGTCGGCGTTGGCGACGACCACGCGCTCGTACGGATCGTCGTCGTCGGCCGTGCGGCGGAGCACCGAGCTGCGCTCGCCGATCCGCACGATCCGGGCCAGGGTGTCCTTCTCGCCGGACAGGTCGCCGACGAGCGAGACCCGGTCGCCGACCACGGCGGCCTTGCGGCCCAGCTCGCGGGCCTTCATCGCGACCACGGCCCGGTCGTCGACCAGACAGGTCAGCCGGCCCCGGTCGACGGTGAGGACCATGCCCTCGACGGCGTCCTCGTGCTTGGGGCGGATGTTGGTCCGGGGGCGGCTGCCCTTGGGGTTGGGCCGCTGGCGGATGTCGTCCGCGTCGGTGTGCTTGCCGTAACGCCGCATGGCTCAGACTCCGAGCATTTCGGTCCACATCCTCGGGAAGTCGGGCAAGGTCTTCTCCGTCGTCCGCACGTTCTCGATCTCCACACCCTCGACGGCCAGGCCGACGATCGCGCCCGCGGTCGCCATCCGGTGGTCGTGGTACGTGTGGAAGACGCCGCCGCGCAGCGGGCGCGGGCGGATGTGCAGGCCGTCCTCGGTCTCCGTGACGTCGCCGCCGAGCCCGTTGATCTCCCGGGTCAGGGCCGCGAGCCGGTCGGTCTCGTGCAGCCGCAGATGCGCGACGCCGCGCAGGGTGGACGGGGAGTCGGCGAGCGCGGCGACCGCCGCGATGCCCGGGGTCAGTTCGCCGACCTCGCCGAGGTCGACGTCGATGCCGCGGATCCGGCCGGTGCCGGTGAAGGTCAGCCCCCGGTCCGTCAGCTCGCAGGAGCCACCCATCCGGGTGAAGATCTCCCGCAGCGCGTCACCGGGCTGGGTGGTCCTGGCCGGCCAGTCCGGCACCGTGACCCGGCCGCCGGTGACCAGGGCCGCGGCCAGGAACGGCTGGGCGTTCGACAGGTCCGGCTCCACCACCAGATCGCGCCCGAGCAGAGCGGACGGGGCGACCCGCCACACGTCGGGGCGGCCGCCGTGCTCCGGCTCGTCGACCTGGGCGCCGACCGCGCGCAGCATGTCGACGGTCATCCGGATGTGCGGCAGCGAGGGCAGCCGGCCGCCCACGTGCCGTACCTCCACGCCCTGGTTGAAGCGCGCGCCGGAGAGCAGCAGGGCGCTGACGAACTGGGACGAGGACGAGGCGTCGATCTCCACGACCCCGCCCTCCAGACCGCCGCCGCCGTGCACGGTCATCGGCAGCGCGCCGCGCCCGTCGTCGTCGATCCGGGCGCCGAGCGCGCGCAGCGCGTCGATGACGCCGTGCAGCGGGCGCTCGTGGGAGCGCGGGTCGCCGTCGAAGCGGACCGGGCCGTCGGCGAGGGCCGCGACCGGCGGAAGGAAGCGCATGACCGTGCCGGCGTTGCCGACGTCCACGGTCGCCGGGCCGCGCAGCCCGGCCGGGATGATCCGCCAGGCCTCGCCGGTGCCGTCCGGGCCCACGCCCTCGTCGATCTTCACGCCCAGGGTGCGCAGCGCCTCCGCCATGAGCACGGTGTCGCGCGAGCGCAGCGGGCGCCGCACCCAGCCCGGCTCCGCGGCCAGGGCCGCGAGCACCAGGGCGCGGTTGGTGACCGACTTGGATCCGGGCACGGTGACGGTGGCGTCGACGGCGCCGCCCGCGTACGGGGCGGGCCACAGGCCGGTGAGCGGATCGGTGGTGGACGCGGTGCTGTCGGTCATGCCCTCACTTTACGGGGGTGAACAGCGCCCGCTACACGCCGAGCAGCCAGCGTCCGCCGCCGATCAGGGAGCAGATCGAGACCGCGTGGAAGAACAGCAGCCACAGCACGGGCGGTACGTGGGTGAGGCGGCCGAGCTGGTCCGCGTCGGAGTCGCCGGCGCCCTCGTGCCGCCGCTTGGCCTGGAGCTCGAAGGCCGGGCGCACCCCGCCGAGCAGCAGGAACCACACCACCGCGTACGCGAACACGGACTGCACGTCCGGGCCGGTGAACCAGGACACCAGGAGGAACACGCCGCCGGTGAGCAGCACCGTGAAGATCCCGTACGCGTTGCGCACCATCAGCAGCAGCGCCACGAGCAGCGCCGTGGCCAGCCAGAGCAGCAGGGTGATGTGGTGCGTGGAGAGCAGCGCGGCGCCGCCGAGGCCGAGCAGCGGCGCGGCGGTGTAACCGGCGGCGGCCGTGAGGATCATGCCGAGGCCGGTGGGGCGGCCGCGCGAGACGGTGAGGCCGCTCGTGTCCGAGTGCAGCCGGATCGACTGGAGCCGGCGGCCGCTGAGCAGCGCGATGAGGCCGTGGCCGCCCTCGTGCGCAATGGTGATGGCGTTGCGGGACAGGCGCCACAGGGGGCGGGGCAGGACGGCGGCGAGCGCGGCGACCGCCGTGACGATCACGATCCACTGCTCGGGCGCGCTCTGGGTGCCGAGGACGTCCGCCATGCCGAGCACGTCCGCCATGCCGAGGACTTCTGACATTTCGTGTACGGGCTCCTCGGTCGGGGGCGGGATCGTGGCAGTGTGGCACGTATGTGCGGACGGTATGCGGCGAGCAGGCGCCCCGAGGACCTGGTGGACGTCTTCGAGGTCGAGAAGTGGGAGCCCGAGGAGACCCTGGCCCCCGACTGGAACGTGGCCCCGACCAAGGAGGTCTACGCGATCCTGGAGCGTCCTCTGAAAGACGCGGAATCCCGGCGCCCGGTTCGCCAGATGCGGGTCCTGAAGTGGGGCCTGGTGCCGTCCTGGGCCAAGAACCCGGAGGGCGCCGCCCGGATGATCAACGCCCGCGCGGAGACCCTCCACGAGAAGCCCTCCTTCAAGCGGGCCTTCGCGCAGCGCCGCTGCATCCTGCCGGCCGACGGATATTACGAGTGGGTGACCGGCTCCGAGGAGCGGGACCTGGAGGTCGAGGGGAAGAAGAAGCGGCCCCGCAAGCAGCCGTACTTCGTGACCCCCGCCGACGGCTCGGTCTTCGCGATGGCCGGGCTCTACGAGTTCTGGCGCGACCGGACCCTGCCCGACGAGGACCCGCTGGCCTGGTGGGTGACCTGCTCGGTGGTCACCACGGAGGCCGAGACCGGACCCCTGGGCGTCGCCCCGGCCGAGGGCCCGCGCTCGCTCGCCGACATCCACCCCCGGATGCCGCTGATGCTCACCCCCGACCGCTGGGACGCCTGGCTCGACCCGGCCCGCACGGGCCTCGACGAGCTGCGGGGGCTGCTCGCCCCGCCGCCGGAGGGCCTGATGCGGGCCTACCCGGTGCCGACGGCGGTCAGCAACGTGCGCAACAACGGACCCGAACTGCTGACGGAGCTGGCCGCACCGGAGGTCGCCACGCTCTTCTGAGACCTGCCCCTCTTAAACCTCTCCTTGGTCTTCGCGCGAGAGGATGGGGGCGTGACGAAGAGCGAGATCGTTCCGACCGACGCCGGGGACGCCCGGATCACCTGGCACGCGGCGAAGAAGCCGTGGACCGTGCTCGCCGTGAGCCACGGTGCCGGCGGTGGCATCGAGGCCCGCGACCTCGTGGCCCTGGCCGCCGCGCTGCCGGCCGAGGGCGTCACCGTGGCCCTGGTCGAACAGCCCTGGCGGGTGGCCGGCAAGAAGCTGGCCCCCGCGCCGAAGACCCTCGACACCGGCTGGCGCGGCCTGTGGCCCGCGCTCGCCGCCCCCGGCCTGCCGGTGATCGCCGGCGGACGCAGCGCCGGCGCCCGGGTCGCCTGCCGCACCGCCCGCGAACTCGGCGCGAGCGCCGTCCTCGCGCTGAGCTTCCCGCTGCACCCCCCGGGCAGGCCGGAGCGCTCCCGAGCTGACGAACTCCTCGGCGCGGGCGTGCCGACCCTCGTCGTGCAGGGCGGCAACGACCCCTTCGGGAAGCCCGCCGAGTTCCCGGCCGGCGACCACACCCTCGCCGAGGTGCCGTACGCCGACCACGGCTTCGCCGTACCCAAGCGCGCCCCGATCACCCAGGACGAGGCCCTGGACACCGTCGTGAGCGCCGTCACCCAGTGGCTCGCGTCACTGGGCCGACCGCCTCGCACGGGCCGGGAATGACGGGCGGGGCGGTGCTGTTGTGACGGACATCGGTGCTTGGAGCAAAAGGAAGAGGGAGTCCGTCGCATGGGTTCTGCCATCTGCCGTGAGCGCCCGCAGGCCGCTGACCTCGACTGGACAGTGCTGCCCGGGCCCAAGGCCGCCCCAGTTCGGGCGGCGGGCGGAGCGGTTCCTCGTCTATCCTCCGAAGCGAGCGGGTCCGCGTTCGGATTCGCCGCAGCGCTGGAGGAGGTGGGTCCGGTCACTGGGACCGACACAGGGACCGACGACGGCCCCGAGGAGACGACCGAGGAGCGCAACGCGCGCTTCGAGCGGGACGCCCTCGGCTACCTCGACCAGATGTACTCGGCCGCACTCCGCATGACGCGCAACGCCGCGGACGCGGAGGACCTCGTGCAGGAGACCTACGCGAAGGCGTACGGCTCCTTCCACCAGTTCCGTGAGGGCACCAACCTCAAGGCGTGGCTGTACCGCATCCTCACCAACACCTTCATCAACTCGTACCGCAAGAAGCAGCGTGAGCCCCAGCGTTCGGCCGCCGAGGAGATCGAGGACTGGCAGCTCGCCCGCGCCGAGTCGCACATGTCGACCGGCCTGCGCTCCGCCGAGTCCCAGGCCCTCGACCACCTGCCGGACTCCGACGTGAAGGAAGCGCTGCAGGCGATCCCCGAGGAGTTCCGCATCGCCGTCTATCTCGCGGACGTGGAGGGCTTTGCGTACAAGGAGATCGCGGACATCATGGGTACACCCATCGGCACGGTGATGTCCCGACTGCACCGGGGCCGCCGCCAGCTGCGCGGCATGCTCGAGGACTACGCCCGCGACCGCGGGCTGGTTCCCGCGGGCGCCGGAGAGTCGTCGCACGATCTGAAAGGCTCGGGCTCATGAGCTGCGGAGAGCCGCACGAGACGGACTGTTCGGAGATCCTGGACCATCTCTACGAGTTTCTCGACCGGGAGATGCCGGACAACGACTGCACCAAGTTCGAGGTGCACTTCGAGGAGTGCTCCCCGTGCCTGGAGAAGTACGGGCTCGAGCAGGCCGTGAAGAAACTGGTCAAGCGCTGCTGCGGCAGTGACGACGTGCCGATCGATCTGCGGGCCAAGGTGATGGGCCGGATCGAGCTGATCCGCGAGGGCCATCTGCTCCCCGAGCAGGACGCCCAGGACGCCGCGCCCGCGCCGGCGGCCCCGCAGGAGCAGTAGGGCCTGTCCGCACACTTACCCGGGAGGCCGGGCGCGCATGGATCATTGCCGCGCCCGGCCTCCGGCGTACGTGTGAGCGGTGTGTCCGTCGGCTGATCGGTTTGTATCACCCGATGGTGCGAATCGTTCCCGGCCGCCGGTCGCCGCCGCCCCGACTCGCTAGCGTGACCGGCGTGAAGGTCATTCCGCGGGGCAAGGGCGTCCCGCTCGCGGCACGCGGCTATGTCGGCTGCGCGCTTTTCGCCGCCGCCGCGGTCGTCCTGCCCGCGTTACGCCCCGGGGCCGGCACCCCCTGGCCGACCGTGCTGCTGCTCGCCGCGCTCCACCCGCTGTGCGAACTGCCCGCCCGCTGCCGCCTCTTCCGCGGCTACCGCGGCCTTTTCGGCGGCCGCGACGGCGGACCGGCACCCCTCGGCACCGGCTCCTTCTTCCCCGTCCTCATCGCCGCCGCGCTGCTGCTTCCGCCCGCCGCTGCCGCGCTCACCGCCCTGCCCGGCGCGCTGCTCACCCGTGTCGACCGGCCGCCCGCCGTGCTGCGCCGGGCCTGGCGGGCCGCCGAACTCGCCCTCGCCGTCGGGGCCGCGGCCGCCGTCGGCCAAGCGCTGCGCTGCCCCGAAGCCCTCGGCCTCGGGCCGCGTACCCCCGACTTTCCGTACGTCCTGCTCCCCGCCGGGGCGACCGCGCTCACCTTCTGCCTGGTCCTCACCGCCCTCGACGGCGGCATCCGCGCCACCGCCGAACAACTGCCCCCGCACACCGCCTGGCGCGGACTGCTCGGCCGGGCGCTCGCCCCGCACGCCGTGCACGGCCTCGCCGGACTGATGACCGCGGTGCTCTGGCGCAGCGGATACGGGCCGGTCGCCGCGCTGTTCGCGCTGCTGCCCATGTACCTGTCCTGCTGGGGCTTCGCCCAGTACCACCGTGAGCGCGCCGCCCACCAGGCCACCATCCGCGCCCTGGTCCAGGCCGTCGACATCAAGGACCGCTACACCCGCGGCCACAGCGAACGCGTCGGCCACGCCTCCGTCCTGATCGCCCGTGAACTCGGCATGCCGGAACCGCGCCTGGAGGTCGTGCGGTTCGCCGGCATCCTGCACGACGTCGGCAAGCTCGGCGTACCCACCCGGGTGCTCCGCAAGGACGGCCCGCTCACCCCCGAGGAACGCCGGATCATCGAGCTGCACCCCGAGTACGGGCACGAGATGGTGCGCGGCATCGGCTTCCTCGGCGAGGCCCGCACGGCGATCCTCCACCACCACGAACGCATGGACGGTTCCGGCTACCCGTACGGCCTCAAGGGGGACGAGATCCCCGAGTACGCGCGCGTGGTCGCCGTCGCCGACGCCTTCGACGCCATGACCTCCACCCGCTCCTACAGTCGCGCCCGGCCGGTCGGGACGGCCCTCGCCGAGCTGGAGCGGTGCGCCGGCAGCCACTTCGACCCGCGGATGGTCGAGGCGCTCGTCCGCGCCCTGGACCGGCACGGCTGGCAGCCCGAGGTCACCGCCGACGAGCCGGCCGTCCCCACCCCGCGCACTCCGGGCCCGGCGCCGGCGACGGCCCCGGCCGCCGGTGCGGACGGCCGCGCCACGGCCACGATCGGCGTGCCGGGCAGCGTGCCGCAGGCGCCCGCTGCCGCGGCCCCCGCCGAATCCATCCCCGCCTCCGCGTCCATGCCCGCCCAAGTCCCCGCGCCCGCGCCCGGCCCGGCCCCGGCCGCCGGTGCGGACGGCCGCGCCACGGCCACGAGCCGCGCGCCGGGCGGCCCGCCGCAGGGCCCCGCCGCCCCGGCGCCCGCGCCCGCACCGCTCCAGGAGCCCGCGTGAGCACCGGCCGCGCCACCGTCGGCCTCGTCGGCCCGGTCGGCCCGGTCGGCCTGATCCACGGCGCCGCCCTGCTGCTCACCCTCGCCGGCCTGGGCTCCACCCTCTGGTACGGCCTCGACGAACCCGGCAACGCCCTCGCCTTCGGCGTCCTCATCGCCTTCGGCGAGCTGACCCGCTGGGGCGCCCGGCGCGGCGAGAGGGAGCCCGCACCGCTCGCCGCCGCCGGCGCGCTCGCGTACGCCCTGCTCGGCCAGAGCGGCGGCCGGCCCACCACCCACGGCGTCCTCCAGACCGTCGCCGTGGTCGTCGCCGCCGGCCTTGCCGGGATCGTGCCGCACGTCGCCCAGGGCCGCGGCCCCGACCCCGACCAGCTCGCCCGCCGGGTCCTCACCGTCGCCTTCGCCGCCCTCTGCTTCCAGCCCCTCTACAACGCGGGCATCGTCACCGCCCGGATCGGCGAGGGCCCGCCGTACGCCCTCTTCCTGCTCCTCCTGCTGCTCCTCACCGCCCTCTGCGACGCCGTCCTCGCCGCCCTGCTGCGCCGCGCCCGCCGCGGCCACCCCTTCGGCCCGCTGCTCCGCGACGAGCTGCGCGCCCTGCTCGGCATCGGCTCCGCCGTGGGCGCCACCGGCGCCGTGATGGCCCTCGGCGTCGCCGTCGCCGGCCTGTGGGCGCTGCCCGTCTTCGCCGTACCGCTGCTGCTCACCCAGGTCTCCCTGCGCCGTTACGCCGCCGTCCGCACCACCAACCGGCAGACCATCGCCTCGCTCGCCCGCGCCACCGAGATCGCCGGCTGCACCCCGCCCGGCCACGCCCGCCGGGTCGCCGTGCTCAGCCGGGCGGTGGGCCGCGAGCTCGGCCTGTCCGGGGCGGAGCTGACCGTCCTCGAATACGCGGCGCTCATGCACGACATCGGACAGCTCTCACTCGTCGACCCGGTCGCCGGCGGCGCCACCGCCCCGCTGTCCCCCGAGGAACAGCGCCGGATCGCCCTGCTCGGCGCCGCCGTCGTGCGCCAGACCGGGGTCCCCGAGGCCGTCGCCCGGATCGTCGAGCAGCAGGCCGACCCGTACCGCGAGCAGCCCCTGCCCGCCCGGATCGTGCGCACCGTCAACGCCTACGACGACCTGGCCGGCACCGGTGCGGACGGCGGCCTCGGCGCCCTCGAACGCCTTCGGCTCGGCACCGCCCGCGATCACCACCCGGACGTCGTCGAGTCCCTCGCCCGCGTTCTCGCGCGAGGCGGCGTCGCCCCAGCTCCTCCGGGGTAACCCATGGGTAATGAGCGCGCGTCCGACCGGGCATGGTTGGATGCGAACAAGAGGGTGTAGCGACCGGCAGGCGGGAATCGTGAGGATCTTCGGGAAGGTACGGCATCGGCCCTCCGCCTCGTGGCGGCAGGCCACCGACCGCGCGTTCACGCTGATCGGCGACGGCCGGTACGAGGACGCGGGCGCGCTGCTCACGCGCGCGGCCGATCTGGAGCCGTGGCTCTCCGAGTCCTGGTTCAACCTGGCCCTGCTGCACAAGTTCCGGCACGACTGGGAGCAGGCCCGCGCCGCCGGCCTGCGGGCCGTCGCCCTGCTCGACAAGGAGTCCGGCGCCCCCGACTGGTGGAACGTCGGCATCGCCGCCACCGCCCTCCAGGACTGGCCGCTGGCCCGCCGCGCCTGGCAGGCCTACGGACTGAGGGTGCCCGGGGCCGCCGCCGGCACCGGCGAGCCGGCCGGCATGGAGCTGGGCAGCGCGGCCGTGCGGCTCTCCCCGGAGGGCGAGGCCGAGGTCGTGTGGGGCCGCCGCCTCGACCCGGCCCGGATCGAGGTCCTGTCCATCCCGCTGCCCTCGTCGGGGCGGCGCTGGGGCGAGGTCGTCCTGCACGACGGCGTGCCCAACGGCGAGCGCACCACCAGCGCCGGCCCCTCCTACCCCGTCTTCGACGAGATCGAGCTGTGGGCGCCCTCGCCGGTCCCCACCTGGGTGGTCCTCCTGGAGGCCGCGACCGAGGCCGACCGCGACGCCCTGGAGCAGCTGGCCGCCGACGCGGGCTTCGCCGCTGAGGACTGGTCGTCCTCCGTACGGCTGCTCTGCCGCGCCTGCTCCGAGTCGACCATGCCCAGCGCCGAGGGCGAGGGCGAGCACCTCGACCCGCACGACCACAGCGAGCCCGGCCACCCCGGCCCACTGGGCCACCGCTCACCCGGCGAGCTGTGGGTGCCCGAGCGCGAGTGCGGCATCGCCGCCCCCGCGGGCCTGGTCCGCGGGCTGCTCGACGGCTGGGTGGCGGACAGCCCGGACAGCCGGGAATGGCGTGATCTGGAAGAAGTCTGCTGACCGCTGCCCGTAGGCTGTACCCCGCATCTATGACGGATCCCTCGGATCTCAGGAAGAAGGCGTACGGCGGACATGTCGCAGCAGGGCACTGAGCAGGAGCAGACGGGCGTGTACGCCGTGGACGACGAGGGCTTCATCGTCGACACCGAGGACGCGGAGGAGCGCGAGACCGCCCACCGCGAGCGCGGCACCTCGCGGCCCATCACGGTCGTCGGCAACCCCGTGCTCCACCGGGAGTGCAAGGACGTCACCGAGTTCGACGACGAGCTGGCCACGCTCATCGACGACATGTTCACCAGCCAGCGCACGGCCGAGGGCGTCGGCCTCGCCGCCAACCAGATCGGCGTGGACCTCAAGGTCTTCGTCTACGACTGCATGGACGACGAGGGCAAGCGCCACGTCGGCCACGTCATCAACCCGGTCCTCGTCGACCTGCCGGCCGACCAGCGCCACCTCGACGACTCCAACGAGGGCTGCCTGTCCGTCCCCACCGCGTACGCCGAGCTCGCCCGCCCGGACTACGCCGAGGTCACCGGCCAGGACCTGAAGGGCAACCCGATCAAGGTCCGCGGCACCGGCTACTTCGCCCGCTGCCTCCAGCACGAGACGGACCACCTCTACGGCTTCCTCTACATCGACAAGCTGTCGAAGCGGGACCGCAAGGACGCCCTGCGCCAGATGGAAGAGGGCACCCCGCGCTACGAGATCGTCCCCAACGCCTGACCCCTGCCCCTGCGCGCACCCACGGCGCGGTGGACGGCCCAGCCGACCGCCGCGCCGATCGCGTACCAGAACAGGTCCGGCCCATTGAACGTCGTCCCGAGCACGAGCCGCGCGAGCGCACTGCGCGCGGCAAGCTCCGCCGGCACCCCGGTCAGCTGGAACAGCTCCACGCCGCAGCTGACCCCGAGCGCGACCCCCGCCGCCACGCCCGGCCGCACCCGGGGCGCGACAGACACCACCACGGTCAGGACCAGGATCGTGTAGAGCGCGTCCCCCGCGTACTTGGCGACCACGCCCGACGCCGCGGACCTGATCCCCAGGCCCGCGGCGACGGTGAGCAGTGCGGCACAGCACGCCACCAGCCGCGTGCGCAGGAACATCCTCATGACTCTCCGAGCGCGAACGACGCCCGTTCCTGCCACTTCGTGCCGTCGTGGACGATGAGTTCGACCGACGAGACGCGGGAGGTGAACGGGAGCCTGTCGGCGAGATCGGCCTCGATCTCCTCCAGGACGGCGTCTTCCTGACCTTGAGCGACGGTCAGGTGCGGGATGATCTCGGCGAATCGGCCGCCGTACGGCGGAGCCTCGGGCCAACGATCGGCGATCGCCTCCGTGAGCTGCCGCAACGGCGTGCCGGGCTCGGGGACGAGATGGAGCACTCCCGGCAACCGTCCGCATCGCTCGAACCGCAGGTCGAATGCCCGATGGCGGCCCAGTACGTCCGCGAGCGCGGAGTGGACGAGCCCGTCTATTCGGCTCTCGTCGAGGAACGGAAAGAGCACGGTGACGTGGGCCGGAACCCCGGCCCGGGCCGAGGGGTCGAACCGCTCACGCCACCCGCGCACGGATGCTTCCGCTTCCGGGACCCGGACGATGAGTCCCGTCTGGCCCGCCTGGAACCCACTGGTGTTGTCGTCTGCCATGACACCGCATGGTGTCAGCTCCGATGCCACCGTGGGCCGCCCCCGGCACGCAGTCGGGGGCAGCCCACGTCGACACAGCTGTCGGAGCAGCGGTCAGAAGTCCTCGTCCAGGTCCACCGAGCCCTCGACCGCCACCTGGTAGGCGGAGGGACGGCGCTCGAAGAAGTTGGTCAGTTCCTGAACGCCCTGGAGCTCCATGAAGGAGAACGGGTTCTCCGAGCCGTACACCGGGGCGAAGCCGAGGCGGGTGAGGCGCTGGTCGGCGACGCACTGGAGGTACTCGCGCATCGACTCCGTGTTCATGCCCGGCAGGCCGTCGCCGCACAGGTCGCGGCCGAACTGGAGCTCCGCCTCGACGGCCTCCTTCAGCATCTCCGTGACCTGCTGCTGCAGCGCGTCGTCGAAGAGCTCCGGCTCCTCCTTGCGGACGGTGTCCACGACCTCGAAGGCGAAGCTCATGTGCATCGTCTCGTCGCGGAAGACCCAGTTGGTGCCCGTCGCCAGGCCGTGCAGCAGGCCGCGGCTGCGGAACCAGTAGACGTACGCGAAGGCGCCGTAGAAGAACAGGCCCTCGATGCACGCGGCGAAGCAGATCAGGTTGAGCAGGAAGCGGCGGCGGTCGGCGGCCGTCTCCAGGCGGTCGATCTTCTCGACAGAGTCCATCCACTTGAAGCAGAACTGCGCCTTCTCGCGGATGGAGGGGATGTTCTCGACGGCCGCGAAGGCCGCCGCCCGGTCGTCCGGGTCGGGGAGGTAGGTGTCGAGCAGCGTCAGATAGAACTGGACGTGCACGGCCTCCTCGAAGAGCTGGCGCGAGAGATAGAGCCGCGCCTCCGGGGAGTTGATGTGCTTGTAGAGGGTGAGCACCAGGTTGTTGGCCACGATCGAGTCGCCGGTCGCGAAGAAGGCGACGAGGCGGCCGATCATGTGCTGCTCGCCCGGGGACAGCTTGGCGAGGTCGGCGACGTCCGAGTGGAGGTCGACCTCCTCCACGGTCCAGGTGTTCTTGATCGCGTCGCGGTAGCGCTCGTAGAAGTCCGGGTAGCGCATCGGACGCAGGGTCAGTTCGAAGCCCGGGTCGAGCAGGTTGTGGTTGCGGCTGGGGGTCGTCACTGGCAGGCCTCGCAGGACTCGGGGTTTTCGAGGGAGCAGGCGACGGCGTCCGCGTCGGGCGTGGCCTGCTGCACGGGGATCGTGGTGGCCTGGGCGGCGCGGGCGATCCGGGTCGCCGGGCGCGAGCGCAGGTAGTACGTGGTCTTCAGGCCCTGCTTCCAGGCGTACGCGTACATCGACGACAGCTTGCCGATGGTCGGCGTCTCCATGAAGAGGTTCAGGGACTGCGACTGGTCGAGGAAGGGGGTGCGGGCGGCGGCCATGTCGATCAGGCCGCGCTGCGGGATCTCCCAGGCCGTGCGGTACAGCTCGCGCACCTCGGCCGGCACCCAGCCGAAGCCCTGCACCGAGCCGTTGGACTCCCGCAGCGCCTCGCGGGTCTGCGCGTCCCACACGCCGAGCCGCTTCAGCTCGTCCACCAGGTACGAGTTGACCTGGAGGAACTCGCCGGACAGCGTCTCGCGCTTGAACAGGTTGGACACCTGCGGCTCGATGCACTCGTAGACACCGGCGATCGAGGCGATCGTCGCGGTCGGGGCGATGGCGAGGAGGAGGGAGTTGCGCAGGCCGGTCGACGCGATCCGCTCGCGCAGCGCGGCCCAGCGCTCCGGCCAGGTCAGCTCGACGTCGTAGTGGTCGGGGTGCAGCACCCCGCGCGCGGTGCGGGTCTTCTCCCAGGCGGGGAGCGGGCCGTTGCGCTCGGCGAGGTCGGCGGAGGCCTCGTACGCGGCGAGCATGATCCGCTCGGCGATCCGGGTGGACAGGGCGCGGGCGGCGGGGGAGTCGAAGGGCAGCTTCAGCTGGAAGAAGACGTCCTGGAGGCCCATCGCGCCCAGGCCCACCGGGCGCCACTTGGCGTTGGAGCGGCCGGCCTGCTCGGTCGGGTAGAAGTTGATGTCGACGACCCGGTCGAGGAAGGTCACGGCGGTGCGCACGGTCGCGTCGAGCCGCGCCCAGTCCATCTCCCCGTCCACCACGAAGGCGCCGAGGTTGACCGAGCCGAGGTTGCAGACCGCGGTCTCGCCGTCGTCGGTGACCTCGATGATCTCGGTGCACAGGTTCGAGGAGTGCACGACCGCGCCGGGCTCGGCGGTCTGGTTGGCGGTCCGGTTGGAGGCGTCCTTGAAGGTCATCCAGCCGTTGCCGGTCTGCGCGAGGGTGCGCATCATGCGCCCGTACAGGTCGCGGGCCGGCATGGTCTTGCGGGCCAGGCCCGCCGCCTCGGCCTTGCGGTACGCGGCGTCGAACTCCTCGCCGTACAGGTCGACCAGCTCGGGCACGTCGGCCGGCGAGAACAGCGACCACTCGGCGTCCGCGTTGACCCGGCGCATGAACTCGTCCGGGATCCAGTGCGCCAGGTTGAGGTTGTGCGTACGGCGGGCGTCCTCGCCGGTGTTGTCGCGGAGCTCCAGGAACTCCTCGATGTCCGCGTGCCAGGTCTCCAGGTAGACCGCGGCGGCGCCCTTGCGGCGGCCGCCCTGGTTCACGGCGGCGACGGACGCGTCGAGGGTCTTGAGGAAGGGGACGATGCCGTTGGAGTGCCCGTTGGTGCCGCGGATCAGCGAACCGCGGGCGCGGATGCGGGAGTAGGCGAGGCCGATGCCGCCGGCGTGCTTGGAGAGGCGCGCGACCTGGTGGTAGCGGTCGTAGATGGAGTCCAGCTCGTCGAGCGGGGAGTCGAGCAGGTAGCAGGACGACATCTGCGGGTGGCGGGTGCCGGAGTTGAAGAGCGTGGGGGAGGAGGGCAGGTAGTCGAGCCGGCTCATCAGCCCGTACAGCGCCGTCACCTCGTCGAGCGCGCGGACCGAGTCGTCCTCGGCGAGACCGGCCGCGACGCGCAGCATGAAGTGCTGGGGGGTCTCGACGACCTTGCGGGTGATCGGGTGGCGGAGCAGGTAGCGCGAGTAGAGGGTGCGCAGGCCGAAGTAGCCGAAGCGGTCGTCGGCGGCCGGGTCGATCGCCGCGTCCAGGCGGTCGGCGTGCAGCGCGACGAACTCGGCGGTGCGGTCGGCGATCAGGCCCTCGCGGTGCCCGACGGCGACGGAGGCGGAGAAGGAGACCGCGCCCTGGCCGGCCGCCTCCTCGGCGACGGTACGGGTGAGCAGGCGGGCGGCGAGCCGGGAGTACGCCGGGTCCTCGGCGATCAGACCGGCGGCGGCCTCGGTGGCCAGCTCGCGCAGCTCCGCCTCGTCCGAGCCGGGGTGCCGGCCGCGCAGCGCGGCGGCGGCGACCCGGCCGGGGTCGGTGTCCGGGAGGTCGGCGGTGAGATCGGTCAGGGTCCGCAGCAGTGTGGTGCCGGGGCCGTCGGTCTCGACCGCGGAAGCCTCGGCCGAAGCCGGATCGGCGGGCGCGATGGTCACGTGGGGGCTCTCCCTCGCTCGGCTCGGGGCCAGGACGGGAGGCGGGAAACGGGCGCCGTACGCACGGCGGCGCCGCGTCCACCGGCCCACTCCGCGAGGCCCGGACGTCTGTGGCACCCGGAACGGACGGTCCGGGCGCGCTGTCGGCAGGTCCTCGGACTCACGTCGTACGGAAACGCACTTGGTACACCGTTGCGGGACAGTTCCGGATTTGCACCGGATTCCCCTGCGACGACAGCGAGGATGAGCATACATGTGGGGGGCGCTCCTCGGAGCACCCCCCACATGTTGTGTGTCGTCAGCTAGCGTGCAACTCCAGGCAGTAGCAGAGCAGCGTGAATTCCGGCTGGTCGGGGATGGGGCTCCAGTCCCGTTCCGGGGTGCGGTGGAAGCCGAGCCGCTCGTAGATCCGGTGTGCGGTGCGCATCTCGGGCTGGGTGGACAGGACGATCCTCTCGCAGCCGGGGACGGCCCGGGCGCGTTCGACGCAGGCCCGGACGAGCGCCTCGCCGACGCCGCGGCCGCGGGCCGCGCGGTCGACGGCCAGCATCCGGATCTCGGTCTCGCCCTCGGTGGCGCGGTCGCCCATCACGCCGGGGGCCGGGACGAAGGTCACGCCGCCGAGGACGGTGCCGTCCGCGTCCACGGCGGCCAGCACCTCGGCGACCTCGGCCCGTCCGGCCACGTTCCGCAGATGCCCGTAGTACCAGTCGTCCTCGCCGTGGAGGAGGAACCCGTCGTCGAGGTAGGCCCGTCCGGTGAGTTCGCCGAGGGTCTCGTACTCCTGCGGCCGTACCGCTCTGATCATGAAGTCCATGCCCGGCAGTCTGCCCCCGGTACGGCTCCGCCCGCCCCCGGGTTTCCGGAGGCGGGCGGAGCGTACGGAGGGACTGGTGCGATCAGTGGTCGGCGGCGCCGACCTTCGGCAGCTCGGTGACGACGCCCGCGTCACCCGCGTCGGCCGTGTAGTCCGCCGGCGAGGTCTCGTCCACGCCGTCCGGGGCCTTGACGGCCTTCAGGACGAAGGTGAGGACCACGGTGACGAGCACGTTGAGGACGAAGGCGGTGAGGGCGATGTAGCCCATCTCGCCGATGCCCGGGATCTCGGCGGCGGAGCCGCCGAAGTGCTTCTGGGTCGGGCTCGCGACGCCGTACGCGGCGACCGTCCCGTACACCATGCCGACCGCCCAGCCGGCGAGCAGCGCCCAGCGGTGCATCCAGCGGGTGAACAGACCGCCGACCAGGGCCGGGAAGGTCTGCAGGATCCAGATGCCGCCGAGCAGCTGGAAGTTGATCGCGACGGTCTTGTCCATGGTGAGGACGAAGATCAGCGCGCCGACCTTCACCAGGAGCGAGACCAGCTTGGAGACCTTGGTCTCCTGCTTGGGGGTCGCGTCGGGCTTGATGAAGTCCTTGTAGATGTTGCGGGTGAAGAGGTTGGCGGCGGCGATCGACATGATCGCGGCCGGGACGAGGGCGCCGATGCCGATGGCGGCGAAGGCCACGCCCGCGAACCAGTCCGGGAACATGTTCTCGAAGAGCTGCGGGATGGCGAGCTGGCCGTTGGTCACCTTCACGCCGGCCGCGATCGCCATGAAGCCGAGCAGCGCGAGCAGACCCAGCATCAGCGAGTACAGCGGCAGGATCGTGGTGTTGCGGCGGATCACCTCGCGGCTCTTGGAGGACAGCGTCGCGGTGATCGAGTGCGGGTACATGAACAGCGCGAGCGCCGAGCCGAGCGCCAGCGTCGCGTACGTCCACTGGCCCGTCTCGCCGGGCACCAGCGCGCCCTTGGGCTTGCCGGTGGCCGGGTTGACCGTGGCGAAGGCCTCGCTCGCCCTGCCGAAGATCTCGTCGAAGCCGCCCAGCTTGATCGGGATGTAGATGATCGCCACCGCGATGACGAGGTAGATGAGCGTGTCCTTGACGAAGGCGATGAGCGCCGGGGCCCGCAGACCGGACGAGTAGGTGTACGCGGCGAGCACGCCGAAGGCGATGAGCAGCGGCAGGTCCTTGACGAACCAGTGGGTGCTCTCGCCGCCGCCGACGCCCATCACGTCCAGGACGGCCTGGATGCCGACCAGTTGGAGCGCGATGTACGGCATGGTGGCGAGGATGCCGGTGATCGCGACCGCCAGGGACAGGCCCTTGGAGCCGAAGCGCCCGCGGACGAAGTCCGAGGTCGTCACGTATCCGTGCCTGTGCGACACCGACCAGAGGCGGGGCAGGAAGGTGAAGATCAGCGGATAGACCAGGATCGTGTACGGCACGGCGAAGAAGCCCGAGGCGCCCGCCGCGTAGATCGCCGCCGGGACGGCGACGAAGGTGTACGCGGTGTAGAGGTCGCCGCCCAGCAGGAACCAGGTGATCCAGGTGCCGAACGAGCGTCCGCCCAGGCCCCATTCGTCGAGGCTGTGCTCGTTCTCGGCCCGGCGCCACTTGGCGGCCAGGAAGCCCATGACCGTGACGGCCAGGAAGAAGAAGACGAAGACGCCGAGCGCGACGCCGTTCACGCCGTCCTTCATCGCGACGCACCCCCCTTGCGGGCGCGCTGGTCACGCTGCCACAGCTTGTAGGCCAGCATGGTGAGCGCGGTCGAGATGAGCACCCACAGCATCTGGTACCAGTAGAAGAACGGGACGCCGATGAAGGTGGGTTCCACCTTCGCGTACGAGCTCACCCACAACATCGCGACGAACGGCGCGAAGAGGCAGAGCGCGATCACCACCCTGATCGGGGTGATGACCGGTTGTTTCCCTTGTGATGCTTGTGTCGCTTGTGACATGGCGATCTCGTCCCATCGCTGCTGACCTGGCAAGTGCCGAGGAAATCTAGGGGACCGATCGGGTTCTCGGAACCCCCGTGCGTATCACGGATCACTTCCCCGGACGGTTCACCTGAATTCCGCGCGCGCTCATGCCGAACGGCCGCACCCCCGCCGGGGGTACGGCCGTTCGGCGAAACCGGATCCGTCGTGTCAGCCGTTGGGGCGCTGGAGCCGGGCCACGAACTTGTAGCGGTCGCCGCGGTAGACCGAGCGCACCCACTCGACCGGCTCGCCGTTGGCGTCGAGCGAGTGGCGGGAGAGCATCAGCATCGGCAGGCCCACGTCCGTACCGAGCAGGCCGGCCTCGCGCGGGGTGGCGAGCGAGGTCTCGATGGTCTCCTCGGCCTCGGCGAGGTGCACGTCGTACACCTCGGCGAGCGCGGTGTAGAGCGAGGTGTACTTGACCAGCGAACGCCGCAGCGCGGGGAAGCGCTTGGCGGACAGATGGGTGGTCTCGATGGCCATCGGCTCGCCGCTGGCCAGGCGCAGGCGCTCGATGCGCAGCACCCGTCCGCCGGCGGTGATGTCGAGCAGCCCGGCGAGGGTGTCGTCGGCGGTGACATAGCCGATGTCGAGGAGCTGCGAGGTCGGCTCCAGGCCCTGCGCCCGCATGTCCTCGGTGTACGAGGTGAGCTGGAGGGCCTGGGAGACCTTGGGCTTGGCCACGAAGGTGCCCTTGCCCTGGATGCGCTCCAGGCGGCCCTCGACGACCAGCTCCTGGAGGGCCTGGCGGACCGTCGTGCGCGAGGTGTCGAACTCCGCGGCGAGCGTCCGCTCGGGCGGCACCGGCGTGCCGGGTGCCTGGGTCTCGGTCATGTCGAGCAGGTGCCGCTTGAGGCGGTAGTACTTGGGCACGCGCGCGGTGCGGGTGGCGATCCCGCTGTCTGTCTCGGTGTTTCCCGCGTCCGTGGCCATGGCCTGCCTCTCCGACTCCTGTGCTGCTGCCGTCACCGGCTCCTCCGTCTGTCGCGGCTCACATGGTGGCACGGACCGGTCACGGGTCGTCGCCCTCCCTCAGGTGTCGGTCCGGTAACGGACCCGACTGCCCTTCTTATACACCCTTGACACCCCTAAAGGTCTAGGCCAAGCTCCCGGTACTGGTCTACACCATTTAAGGCCAGGTCCCAGCCCCACAGCATTACTCGACGTATGACTCGTCGTAAGTCTTCGCGTCTTCGCGCGGTGGGAGGGGGGAGCAGGCATCCCTGAGGAGGGTGGCGTGAAGCGCAAGCTCATCGCGGCGATCGGCGTCGCGGGCATGATGGTCTCTATCGCTGCGTGCGGTTCCGGCAGCGATGACAAGGGTGGGGCGAACGCCGGCGGCGACGCCAAGGAGCTCACCGTCTGGCTGACGGTCGACGCTCAGAACAACTGGCCCGAGCTGGTCAAGGCCGCCGACGACGCGGTCACCAAGAAGCACCCGGGCATCAAGATCAACCACGAGTACTACGGCTGGCCGGACAAGAACACCAAGCTCGACGCGGTGCTCGCGACCGACAAGGCCCCGGACGTTGTCGAGATGGGCAACTCCGAGATGATCAGCTACATGGCCAAGGGCGCCTTCGCCGAGGTCGACCCGTCGAAGTTCGAGAACTCCGACAAGTGGCTGGACGCCCTCAAGGACTCCGTCACCTACAACGGCAAGACCTACGGCGTCCCCTACTACGCCGGTGGCCGCGTCGGCACCTGGCGCAAGGACATCGCCGCCGAGGCGGGCGTCAAGGCCGCCCCGAAGACCTGGGCCGAGCTGACCGCCGCGCTCGACGCCATCCAGAAGAAGAAGGGCGACAAGTTCAGCGCCTGGTACCAGCCGTCGCCGGACTGGTACGCCGCGATGTCCTTCGTCTACGAGCAGGGCGGCTCCATCGCCAAGCAGGAAGGCGAGACCTGGAAGGCGAACCTGTCCTCGCCGGAGTCCATCAAGGGCCTCACCGAGTACAAGAACATCGTCGACAAGTACATGCACGGCGACAAGACGAAGGACGAGTCCGACCGTCCCGTCGTCTTCGGCCAGGGCAAGTCCGCGACGATCTTCGCTGCCGGCTGGGAGGGCGCCACCTCCGCCACCCCGGAGAACGACAAGGTCGGCGGGCTGACGGACAAGCTCGAGAACTTCGTCATGCCCGGCCCGACCGGCAAGAACCTCCCCGTCTTCCTCGGCGGTTCGGACCTCGCCGTCCCGGTCAAGTCCAAGGCGCAGGGCGTCGCGGCCGAGTGGATCAACGCCTTCACCGGCGCCGAGGGCCAGAAGGGCCTCGTCGCCAAGGGCAACCTGCCGAACAACAAGACGGACCTCGCCCCGCTGAAGAGCGCCCCGGCCACCACGGTCGCGGCCACCGCGGCCGAGTCCAGCTGGTTCGTCCCGACCGCCCCCGGCTGGGGCCAGGTCGAGAAGGCCCAGACCCTCAAGACGATGCTCATCGAGATCGCCAACGGCAAGAAGTCGGTCGAGCAGGCGGCCAAGGACGCCGACGCCGCGATCGACAAGGTCATCAACACCAAGTGACCTGACGTGCAGGGCCCCGTCGGCCTGGCGAGTGAACCGAAGGGGCGCGCGGGTGTCGAAAGGGAGAACGCGCGGAGGGTCGCGAGGAACGAGCGACCCGAGCACGATCGACCGTCGACGCACGCTGAGAGCGCCCCGGAGGAGAACCGAGCCTCAAAGGGCGTGACGGGGCCCTGCCGCCCGTACCAGGAGAGGGATCGCTGAGGAGCACGGGATGAGTGCCGCAGACACAACCACCGCGAAGGTGCCGCCGGCGCGGCAATCGCCACCATCCGGCTCCACGGCCGGTACGCCCGCCCCACGCGGCGGGAAGTCCAGGAGCGGGGCCGGGGTCCCCTGGCTGCTGCTCGCGCCATGCCTGCTCGTGCTGCTCCTGGTGCTGGGCTATCCGCTGGTCCGCCTGGTCACCCTCTCGTTCCAGCACTTCGGCCAGCCGCAGCTGTGGGGGTTCCAGGAAGCCGAGTCGGCCGGCCTCGAGAACTTCACCAAGATCCTCGGTGACGGCGAGTTCTGGGCCGTCGTCCTGCGCACCGTGATCTTCGCGGCCGGCGCCGTGATCGTCACCATGGTGCTCGGCATGCTGATCGCCCTGCTCCTCCAGCGCGTCTCGGGCTGGGTCAAGGTGCTGATCAACATCGTGCTCGTGGCGAGCTGGGGCATGCCCATCATCGTCGCCACCGCCATCTTCAAGTGGCTCTTCGACGCCGACTACGGCGTCCTCAACTGGCTGCTCAGCCGCCTGCCCGGCGTCGACATGATCGGCCACAACTGGTTCGCCAGCGGCCCCGAGGGCCTGGCCGTGATCATGCTCCTGGTGGTCTGGGGCGCCGTGCCCTTCGTGGTCATCACCCTGACCGCGGGCCTCACCCAGGTGCCCAAGGAGCTCGAAGAGGCCGCGCGCCTCGACGGCGCCGGCGCCTGGGGGGTGTTCCGCTACGTCACCCTGCCCATCCTCAAGCCCGTCATCGTCATGCTGACGACGCTCTCGGTGATCTGGGACATGGGTGTCTTCCCGCAGGTCTACGTGATGCGCAACGGGCACCCCGAGGCGGAGTTCCAGTTGCTGACCACGTACTCCTTCGACCGCGCGTTCGTCGTCAACGACTACGGCACCGGCTCGGCCATCGCGCTCGTCACGGTGCTGCTGCTGCTCGGCGTGGTCGCGGTGTACATGCGCCAGATGCTCAAGATCGGAGATGTGGAGTGAGCGCCACCGAGGCACCCGCCATCACCCAGGCACCCGCCATCACCCGCCGCCCGCGCAAGCCCCGCAAGTCCAAGCTCGGCTGGAACCTGCTCGGCCTGCTCGTCTTCGTCACGGCCGGCTTCCCGGTCTACTGGATGCTCAACACGGCCTTCAAGCCGGCCAAGGACGCGATCGACCCCGATCCGCACTTCTTCCCGAGCACCTTCACGCTGGAGAACTTCAAGCGCGCCCTGGACATCGCGGACTTCTGGGGCCCGGTCGTCCGCAGCCTCGTCGTGTCGACCGTCGTCGTCGTCATCGGCATCGCGGTCGGCCTGCTCGCCGCCCTCGCCATCTCCCGGTTCGCCTTCCGCGGCCGCAAGATCGTCATCGTCGGCATCCTCGCCGTCCAGATGGTCCCGCTCGTCGCGATGATCATCCCGGTCTTCCTGCTGCTCAACGACCTCGGGCAGTACGACAAGCTCAGCGGCCTGATCATCACCTACCTGACCTTCATCCTGCCCTTCACGGTGTGGACGCTGCGCGGCTTCATCGTCAACATCCCCAAGGAGCTGGAGGAGGCCGCCCAGGTCGACGGCTGCACCCCGACCGGGGCCTTCCTCCGGGTCGTCTTCCCGCTGCTCGCCCCGGGCATGGTCGCCACCTCCGTCTACGGCTTCATCCAGGCGTGGAACGAGTACCTGTACGCGCTGATGCTGATGAGCCAGCAGAACCAGACGGCCACCGTCTGGCTGTCCAACTTCATCACCAAGAACGGCACCGAGTACGCGCCGATGATGGCCGGCTCGACCATGATGGCCGTCCCCATCGTGGTGCTCTTCCTCCTTGTCCAGCGCAAGATGGCCGCGGGTCTCACCGCCGGCGCGGTGAAGGGATAACGGCGCCCCATGACCACGCTCGCAACCGGTTCCGACACCCTGACCCGGGACGCGCTCACCGTCCTCCAGCCGGGCTTCGTCGGCACCACCGCCCCCGACTGGCTGCTCCGCCGGATCGGCGAGGGACTGTCCTCGGTCGGCCTCTTCGGCCGGAACATCGTCGCTCCCGAACAGCTGGCGGCGCTCACCGCCCGGCTGCGCGCCGAGCGCCCGGACGTCCTGGTCGCCATCGACGAGGAGGGCGGCGACGTCACCCGCCTCGAGGTGCAGCAGGGCTCGTCCTTCCCCGGCAACTACGCCCTCGGCACCGTCGACGACGTCGAGCTCACCCGGGCCGTGGCCCGCGAGCTCGGCCGCCGGCTCGCCGAGTGCGGGGTCGACCTCAACTGGGCCCCGTCGGCCGACGTCAACTCCAACGCCGACAACCCGGTCATCGGGGTGCGCTCCTTCGGCGCCGACCCCGACCTGGTCGCCCGGCACACCGTGGCCTATGTCGACGGCCTCCAGGCCGTGGGCGTCGCCGCCTGCACCAAGCACTTCCCGGGACACGGCGACACCAGTGTGGACTCGCACGACGCGATGCCCCGGATCGATGTGGACCTCGCCACACTGCACGCCCGTGAGCTGGCACCTTTCCGCGCGGCCATCGCCGCGGGTTCCAAAGCGGTGATGAGCGCGCATATCCTGCTTCCCGCGCTCGACCCCGAGCGGCCGGCCACCCTGAGCCCGCGGATCCTCACCGGACTGCTGCGCCGGGAGCTGGGCTTCGAGGGGCTGATCGTCACCGACGGGATGGAGATGCAGGCCATCGCGTCGACGTACGGCATCGAGCGCGGATCCGTCCTCGCGATCGCCGCGGGCGCCGACGCCATCTGCGTCGGCGGCGGGCTGGCCGACGAGGACACCGTACTGCGGCTGCGCGACGCGCTGCTTGACGCGGTACGGGCCGGTGAACTGCCCGAGGAGCGGCTGGCCGACGCCGCGGCGCGCGTGCGCGCCCTGGCGGCCTGGACCCAGGCGCACCGGGCCAGGGGGGCTGTATCGGGGCCGGGCGCGGCGTCACAGGAGGGGACCGCGCCCGGCACCGAGGTCGGACTCGTCGCGGCCCGCCGGGCCCTGCGGCTGACCGTGGGGGAGCGGCCCTTCGAGCCGCTGACCGAGGCGCCGTACGTGGCCTCCTTCAACCCGGTCGCGAACTTCGCGGTCGGCGACGAGACGCCCTGGGGCGTCGGGGCCGAGCTGGAGAGCCTGCTGCCGGGCACCACGACCGGCTGGTACGGCGAGGAGGCCTCGGCCGCCGCCGTGCTCGCCGCCGCCGGGGAGCGGCGCGTGGTCGCCGTGGTCCGCGACGCCCACCGGCACCCGTGGATGGCCGGCACCCTGGACGCCCTGCTCGCGGCCCGCCCGGACACCGTCGTGGTGGAGATGGGCCTGAACGAGTCGGTGCCCCGCGGCGCCCTGCACATCGCCACCCACGGCGCCGCCCGCGTCTGCGGCCGCGCCGCGGCGGAGGTCATCGCGGGCGTCTGAATCGCGGGAGTCCGAGGGGTACGAGGAGGGGCCCGGCACCTGGATCAGGTGCCGGGCCCCTTCCCGTACGGCTGCGTGGGGTGGCTGGGTGCCCTAGATGCCCTGCCAGGTGGGCTTGTTCGCGTAGGTGTGGCGGAAGTAGTCCGCGAGCTTCAGCTTGGAGGCGGCGGCCTCGTCCACGACCACGGTCGCGTGCGGGTGCAGCTGGAGCGCGGAGGCCGGTACGAGCGCCGCGACCGGGCCCTCGACGGTCTGCGCCACGGCCTCGGCCTTGCCCTCGCCGGTGGCCAGCAGCACCAGGTGGCGGGCCTCCAGGATGGTCCCGATGCCCTGGGTGATCACGTGGTGCGGCACCTGGTCGATGTCGTTGTCGAAGAAGCGCGCGTTGTCGATCCGGGTCTGCTCGGTGAGCGTCTTGATCCGGGTGCGGGAGGCGAGCGACGAGCAGGGCTCGTTGAAGCCGATGTGCCCGTCGGTGCCGATGCCCAGGATCTGGAGGTCGACGCCGCCGGCCTCGACGAGCGCCCGGTCGTAGGCCTCGCAGGCGGCCTGGACGTCCTCGGCCGAGCCGTCGGGGCCCATGAAGGAGTCGGCGGAGAGCCCGAGCGGCTCGACGACCTGGCGGAGCACGGTCGCCCGGTACGACTCGGGGTGCCCGGTGGGCAGGCCCACGTACTCGTCCAGCTGGGCGACCCGCGCCCGGGACACGTCGACGGAGCCGGCCCGGACCTTGGCGGTCAGGGCGTCGTAGATGGGCAGCGGGGTCGAGCCGGTGGCCACGCCGAGCAGCGCGTCGGGCTTGCGGCGCAGGAGGCCGGCTATGCCGTCCGCGATGAGCTCGCCGCCCGCCGTGGCGTCCTTGACGATGACAACTTCCACGCTGTGCCTGCCGATCTGAGTTCGGGCCTGAAGAAGAGCCGGTGGTATAGACCAATCTAGGCTCAAATCTAGCAGAGCGGGACCCCTTTCCTCATGTTGTTCCGGCTCCTGGGCGGCTCCTGGGCGGGGTGCTGGACGGGTGCCGGACGCGGCTGTTCTCATCGTCGGCCGCACGGGTCCCACGGGCCACTCGAAAAGGCTCGGGGAGGGGGCGGGGAGGGGGAGGGAGGGGGTCGGGGGATCGGAGAGGGCCCGGAAACAACTGCGGGCCGCGGCGCCGGGACGGGACCCTCAACCCGTCCGGCACCGCAGCCCGGAGTTTGCCCGGCCGGGGATGTGCGGTCCCTCGGCCGTTTCGGGAGGCCTCGGCGCAGTCAGGGCAGAGAGCGCCGGGTGCCTCGTCCGTCCTCCTGTGCGGGGAGGACGGAGGTCTATGAAAATATTGTGGACTAGACCAATCCTGTCTGTCCATCCACAGGACCGCTGTCGTTCCGGGCCCATCCTCCAACACGGACGCCGGGAACTCCAGGTTCATCGTCCGGTAATTCCACGGGTACGCTCGCTGACGTGCCCTCCATGAACGACCTCGTCCGCCAGCACACCGCGCTGAGCGAGTCCGACCTCGACTGGCTCCACCTGCTGGTCTCGGAGTGGCAGCTGCTCTCCGACCTCTCCTTCGCCGACCTGGTCCTGTGGGTCCCCACCCTGGACGGCACCCGCTATGTCTCCGTCGCCCAGATGCGGCCCAACACCGGGCCCACCTCCTACCAGGACGACATGGTCGGCCACCTGGTCCCGCGCGGCCGCCGCCCGCTGCTCGACGCCGCCCTCGACGAGGGCCGCATCGTGCGCGAGGGCGACCCCGAGTGGCGCGAGGAGGTCCCGGTCCGGGTCGAGTCCATCCCCGTACGCCGCGAGGGCCGCGTCCTCGGCGTGATCGCCCGCAACACCAACTTGCTCACCGTGCGGACCCCGTCCCGGCTCGAACTCACCTACCTCCAGTCCGCCTCCGACCTGGCCCAGATGATCGCCGCCGGCTCCTTCCCGTTCCCCGGGGAGCAGGTCGACATGGACTCCTCGCCCCGGGCCGGCGACGGCCTGATGCGGCTCGACGCCGACGGCGTCGTCCAGTACGCCTCGCCCAACGCGCTGTCCGCCTACCACCGGCTCGGCCTGGCCGCCGACCTGGTCGGCCAGGACCTCGGGCAGGTCACCGCCGAGCTGGCGCCGTCCCGCGGCCCGGTTGACGAGGCCGTGGCCAAGATGGCCTCCGGCTACGCCCCGCGCGAGTTCGAGATCGAGGGCGCCGGTGGTGTGATCCAGCTCCGCGCGATCCCGCTCAAGCCCAAGGGCACCCGGATCGGCTCGCTCGTCCTCCTCCGCGATGTCACCGAACTGCGCCGCCGCGAGCGCGAGTTGATCACCAAGGACGCCACCATCCGGGAGATCCACCACCGGGTGAAGAACAACCTCCAGACCGTGGCCGCGCTGCTGCGCCTCCAGGCCCGCCGGATGGACTCCGACCGGGGCCGCGAGGCGCTCAACGAGGCGGTCCGGCGGGTCGGTTCGATCGCCATCGTCCATGAGACGCTGTCCCAGAATCTGGACGAGCGGGTCGAGTTCGACGAGATCGCCGACCGGGTGATCGCGATGGTGGCCGAGATCTCCCCCGGCAAGGTGACCTGCCGGCGCAACGGGCGCTTCGGCATCCTCGACGCAGAGGTCGCCACCCCGCTCTCCATGGTCCTCACCGAGGTCCTGCAGAACGCCCTGGAGCACGCCTTCGCGCCGGCGGAGACGGGCACGGTCGAGGTCACCGCGGTCCGCGGCGAGCCCCGTGCCGACGCCCGTCTGCTGATCACGGTCACGGACGACGGCCGCGGTCTGCCCGAGGGCTTCGACCCGCAGCGGGCCGGCAACCTCGGGCTGCAGATCGTACGGACCCTGGTCGAGGGCGAGCTCGGCGGCAGCTTCGACATGCAGCGCGGCGCGGAAGGCGGCACCCGGGTGGTCCTCGACATTCCCGTACAGCCGCAGAAGTAGAGGGAGTTGGGGCCCGTGGGGCCCGTGGGGTCCGTGTGGAACCTTCCGTACAGCAGCGAGCCCCGGACCGAAGGGAATCGGTCCGGGGCTCGAATGCTGTGGGTTACTGCGCGCGCTGCGGCTCAAGGGCGGTGATTGCGCACACGGTGTACGCGCCGCTTGCCTCAGACTGTGCAGGTGGCTCAGGCGCTCGCGTTGCGCGCCCGGTTGCGGGCGGCGCGGCGCTTCATCGCGCGGCGCTCGTCCTCGCTGAGGCCACCCCAGACGCCGGAGTCCTGGCCGGACTCGAGCGCCCACTGCAGGCACTGCTCCATGACGGGGCAGCGGCGGCAGACGGCCTTGGCTTCCTCGATCTGCAGCAGCGCAGGACCGGTGTTGCCGATGGGGAAGAACAGCTCGGGGTCTTCCTCACGACAAACGGCGTTGTGACGCCAGTCCATGGCTGCTACCTCTCTCAGGTGTTACGTGCAAGTTGCTTGTGAATGTGAACGCTTTCACGAATCCCCCCGCAGGGGAAGGGCCGACTGCCAGACGAACTGGCGTGGTCCTTGTCACTGGGGTGGGGTTCTGGCTCTCAGTGGAGGCCGGTCTTGCGGGCCGTCCCGATCGCCAAGAAGAGACTCCCAAACCCCAGCAACGGATACAACCCCTTCTGGAAAGTTTTTTTTGATTCCTCGGTGTCGGCTCCGTCACAGCCGTACTTCTAGGGGGTGGAGGGCAGCCTAAACGTTCGAGTGGAAGGACTTTCGGTCCTTCTGGTCACACAATCACACGCAGTGCACGGCGTACGCCTGTGAACGTCACGCTCGTACGCAGCCCCAGGTGGTCACCGTCCATCTGGAGCGGCAGCGGGACCTTCGAATGCAAGGTGAAGTCGGTCAGATCGTGCAGGGTCACCGCATGCTTCCCGCGAGGCCCCCGTTCGGGGCTCGAAGTGAGCAGCTGAGTGCCGTACCGGGCGACCGAAGGAGCCGACAGGCGGGTCAGCCCGAGCACGTCCAGGGCCGTGTCGAAGGAGGCCTCGGGCGACGCGTACACCGGACGATTCCCCAGGTAGGTCCAGGGGGAGGTGTTGCAGATTATGGAGAGGACCAGATCCCGCACGGGATCCTCGCCGGGCCGCTCCAGGGTGATCGTGCCGTGCCGCCGGTTCCGCTCGCCCAGGAACTGGCGCACCACCTGGCGCAGATAGAGTGCATGGGTCGAACGCTTGCCCAGTTCGCGCTGCTGTTCGACCCGGCCGATCACGCTCGCGTCGAAACCGAAGCCGGCACAGAACGTGAACCAGCGTTCGGGAACACCCTCGTCGTCCGTGCCCGGCGTCCCGGACGCCAGACCCAGACTGACCGTCCGCGCCCGCCGCTCGCGCAACGCGTCGAGCAGCGCGCCGGTCGCCTCCACCGCGTCGTTCGGCAGACCGAGCGCCCGGGCGAACACATTGGTCGAGCCGCCCGGCACCACCGCGAGCCCCGGCAGCCGCTCCGGATCGGGCCCCGCGTGCAGCAGCCCGTTGACCACCTCGTTGACCGTGCCGTCGCCGCCGAGCGCCACCACGAGATCGATGTCGTCCGACTCGGCGGCCCTGCGCCCCAGGTCACGGGCGTGACCCCGATACTCGGTCGTCACCGCCTCCAGCTTCATCTCGCTGGCGAGCGCGTGGATCAGAACGTCCCGTGTGCGGGCACTGGTGGTGGTTGCTGCCGGATTGACCACGAGAAGCGCGCGCATGCCCGCCAGCGTACCTACCCGGGGGTACCGGGCCCAGTCCCGGCCTCCCTGACCTGCCCCGGACCGAACCCTGGGTGTCCCCTGAGGCGCGCCTCTGTCCTGCGCCGGGGCGCGCCCCGGGTGTGCGCATGGGGCATGCCTCGGGGTCTGCCCAGGGCGCGCCGCGGGCCTGCGCTGGGTGCCGGCTCGGGCATGCTTCGGGTCCTGCCCTCGGTGCAGGCTGGGGCAGGCTTCGATCCAGCGCTCGGCCACGCTTCGGGTTCTGCCCTCGGTGCCGACTCGGGCACGCCTCGGGCCCTGCCCTCGGACAGGCTCGGGCACGCCTCGGGGCCTGCCCTCGGACAGGGCCGGGCACGCTTCGATCCCGCCCGCGCCCACGCCGCGGTCCTGCCTGGGGCACGTGCCGGTCCGGCGTCGGGGACGCCCTCGGGCACGCCTTGGTCCTGCCCACCGGCCCGGCCACGCCCGGCCCCCGGCCCGGCCACGCCCTTGGTCCTGCCGCGGGCTCACCTCGGGTTCACCCTCGGACGCGTCTCGTCCTGTCCTCGGGCACGGCCGGGTCCTGCCTCGGCTGGTCGATCAAGGTCGAGCCCGCGACGGGTGGGCCGGTCGCGGCACCGGCCGGCGGCTGCCGTGCGGCACCGGTGTGACGGCCTGGGCGCCCCGCCCCGTACCCGCCCCGGCTACCCTGCCTTGCATGAGCAGTGCGAGCAGGGCGAGCAGCGCCGACACGAGCAGTCCCGAGCAGCCGACGGAGCCGGTCTCCCGGCCCGGGCGGCTCACCGCCGCCGCGGTGGTGGCCGGCGTCGAGGGCCTGGCCCTCGTGGCGGGCGGCCTCGCCCTCCTGGTCACCAGCCTCGGCGACCGGCCCGACGACCCCGCCTCGGCCCTCATGGGCGCGGTCACCCTGGTCGCCCTCGGCCTCATCCCGCTGGTCGCCGCCCGCGGCCTGTGGCTGCGCCGGTCCTGGAGCCGCGGCCCCGCCGTGATCACCCAGATCCTGGCGCTGCCCGTCGCCTGGCAGCTCCTCCAGGCGAACAGCGTGATGATCCCGGCCGGCATCGCCCTCGCGGTCCTCGCCGTGACCGGCCTCGTCCTCCTGGTGAGCCCGTCCACCACCGCGGCGCTCGGCATCCGCCGCCCGGGCCAGGACGCCTCGTAACGCACCTGCCGTACATGACCTGCCGTGCATGACGGAGGGGCCGGGGGATCACCCCCGGCCCCTCCGTCACGTACGGGAATCCGCGCCGCTCAACTCCTCGCTCACTCCTCCACGAGGAGCTTGTCCCGCAGCTGCGCCAGCGTGCGCGCGAGCAGCCGGGAGACATGCATCTGCGAGATCCCGACCTCCTGCGCGATCTGCGACTGGGTCATGTTCCCGAAGAAGCGAAGCAGCAGGATCCGCTTCTCGCGCGGCGGCAGGTCCTCCAGGAGCGGCTTGAGCGACTCCCGGTACTCGACGCCCTCAAGGGCCTCGTCCTCCGCGCCGAGCGTGTCCGCGACCGCCGGCGACTCGTCGTCCGTGTCCGGCACGTCCAGCGAGAGCGTCGAGTAGGCGTTCGCCGACTCCAAACCCTCCAGGACCTCCTCCTCGGAGATCCCGAGCCGCTCCGCCAGCTCGTGCACCGTCGGCGACCGCCCGTGCTGCTGGGACAGCTCGGCCGTCGCCGTCGTCAGCGAGAGCCGCAGCTCCTGGAGGCGGCGGGGGACGCGTACCGCCCAACCCTTGTCACGGAAGTGGCGCTTGATCTCACCCACCACCGTCGGCGTCGCGTACGTGGAGAACTCCACCCCGCGGTCCGGGTCGAACCGGTCCACCGACTTGATCAGGCCGATCGTCGCCACCTGCGTCAGGTCGTCGAGCGGCTCGCCCCGGTTGCGGAAGCGCCGGGCCAGGTGCTCCACCAGCGGCAGGTGCATCCGCACCAGCCGGTCGCGCAGCGCCGCCTTCTCCGGCGAGCCCTCCGGCAGGCCGCGCAGCTCGACGAAGAGCGCCCGGGCACCGCTGCGGTCGTGCGGATGAGGGACCTGATCGGAGGCCTGGTCGGCGTCCTCGCCAGAGTCATGGCCGGACGCCCGATCGGAGTCCTCGCCGGAGTCGTGACCAGACGCCTGATCGGAGTCCTCGCCGGAGTCGTGATCGGACGCCTGATCGGGAACCGCCCGCGGCCCGGCCGCGTCCGGGACCTCTTCGTGCTGCTCGTGCTCGCTCATCTGGTCCGCCTGCTCCGTAGCGACCTCGATCTCGACCTCGACACCGGCCGCCCCCTGCGGCCGTGCGCGTTGCTGCTCAGGGATGCCGGCCGTCGCGTCCCCGCTCCTCACGCCGGGCCTGGCCCCGCGCCGCGCTGTTTGTACAGGCTGATGGAGACAGTCTTGTCCTCGGCGACCGACGACTCCACCTTCCCGGCCAGCGCCGACAGCACCGTCCACGCGAACGTGTCGCGCTCCGGCGCCCGCCCGTCCGTGGTCGGCGCCGACACCGTGACGTCCAGCGAGTCGTCGACCAGACGGAACACGCAGCTCAGCACCGACCCCGGCACCGCCTGCTGGAGCAGGATCGCGCACGCCTCGTCGACCGCGATCCGCAGGTCCTCGATCTCGTCGAGGGTGAAGTCCAAGCGCGCCGCGAGACCGGCCGTGGCCGTACGCAGCACGGACAGGTAGGCACCCGCAGCGGGCAGCCGGACTTCCACGAAGTCCTGGGTCCCGGGCTCGCCTGCGATCTGGGACACCCTCACCTCCAAGGTGGCACAAACTCTTTCGGGGGTCCGGGGCGGAAAAGCTCCGGACCAGGCGGTACGCAGTCGGATCTGCAGTCCGCCGAGACGCTATCGCGATCCGTCCCGCCGTGTCGCCGGGGGCCCGGCAGGACCGCCCCCGCGGGGTCCGGTCCGGAAGGGCCCGCCGTACGCACCGGCGGCCGCGGAGAACCCGCGGAGGGGTGACGTACCCAGCCGTAGGCCGGTCGAACCCCGTCCCCGGGCCGTCAGACGATCGAACTGTCCACGAAGCACCAGCGCCAGCGCTCGTTCGGCTCGAAGGTCCGCATCACCGGGTGCCCCGAGGTGTGGAAGTGCGCCGTCGCGTGCCGCCCCGCCGACGAGTCGCAGCAGCCCACATGCCCGCAGCTCAGGCAGAGCCGCAGCTGGACGGGGTGCGTGCCGTCCGCCAGGCACTCCGGACAGGTGTCGTGCAGCGGCGCCGGTTCGGGGCGCGGCATTTCGGCAACGTGCGGGCACTCGCTCATGATGGCCAGGTTACGTCGTGGCCGGAGTGACGGACGGGCACGAGGCAGGCACGAGGCAGGCACACGGCAGGCACGAGGCAAGCCACGCAGCAGGCCACGCGGCAGGCGCGAGGCAAGCCACGCGGCAGGCACGAGACGGTGCGGCGCACGAGACGGCGCACGAGACGGGGAGCGGGGCATGGACGCAGTGCAACTGGTGGGGCTGGTCGCGGCGAGCACCGCCGTGGCGGGCCTCGCCCGCCGGACGCCGGTCCCGGCCCCGCTGCTCCTGGTCGCCGTCGGCCTCGCGGCCGCCTATCTGCCCGGCGTGCCGGACTACACCCTCGACCCGCACATCGTGCTGCCGCTCGTCCTGCCGCCGCTGCTCTACACCGCCGCCGTCGACGCCTCCTATCTGGACCTGCGCGCCAATATCCGGCCGGTCGCGCTGCTCTCCGTCGGCTACGTCCTCTTCGCGACCGTGGCGGTCGGCTGGCTCGCGTACATCCTGGTGCCCGACCTGCCGCTGACCGCCGCCCTGGTCCTGGGCGCCGTCGTCGCCCCGCCGGACGCGGTCGCGGCCACCGCCATCGCCCGCAAGCTCGGCCTGCCCCACCGGATCACCACCATCCTCCAGGGCGAGTCCCTGGTGAACGACGCCACCGCGATCACCGCCTACAAGGTCGCCCTCGCCGCCGCCGTGGGGGAGGGCATCAGCTGGGCCGGCGGCCTCGGGGAGTTCGCGCTCGCCGCCGTCGGCGGCATCGGCGTCGGCCTGATCCTGATGGTCCCCATCCACTGGCTGCGCACCCATCTGCGCGAGGCCCTGCTGCAGAACACCCTCTCCCTGCTCATCCCGTTCTTCGCGTACGCCGCCGCGGAGCAGGTGCACGCCTCCGGGGTGCTCGCCGTCGTCGTGGTCGGCCTCTTCCTCGGGCACAAGAACTGGAAGGTCGACTTCGCCACGCGTCTTCAGGAAGAGGCGGTGTGGAAGATGGTCGCCTTCGTCCTGGAGTCCGCCGTCTTCGCGCTGATCGGCCTCCAGCTGCCGTTCGTCGTCCAGGGGCTCGGCCCGTACGGGATCGGCGAGGCCGCCTGGTACGCGGCCGGGGTCTTCGTCTTCGTGGTCCTGGTCCGCTTCGCCTGGGTCTTCCCCGCGACCTTCCTGCCCCGCTGGCTGTCCCCACGGGTCCGCACCCGCGAGTCCGGGGTGGACTGGAGGGCACCGGTGATCATCGGCTGGGCAGGCATGCGCGGTGTGGTCTCGCTCGCCATCGCCTTCTCCATCCCCCGCCTCACCGACGGCGTCCCCTTCCCCGCCCGCAATCTGGTCCTCTTCCTCACCTTCACCACCGTCATCGGCACCCTCGTCGTCCAGGGCCTCACCCTGCCGCCGCTCATCCGGGCCCTGAAGCTGCCCGGCCGCGACCGCGTCCAGGACACCCTCGCCGAGGCGCAGGCCCAGAGCGAGGCCTCGCAGGCCGCCGAGGCCCGGCTCGACGAGCTCCTCGCCGACGAGCGCAACGCCCTCCCGGGGCCGCTCGCCGACCGGCTGCGCACGGTCATGGAGCGGCGCCGCAACGCCGTGTGGGAACGCCTCGGCACCGTCAACGAGCTCACCGGCGAGACCGCGGACGACACCTACCGGCGGCTCTCGCGCGAGATGATCGACGCCGAGCGCGAGGTCTTCGTGCGGCAGCGCAACGCGCGCCGGATCGACGACGAGATGATGCGGACTCTGCTGCGGCGGCTCGACCTGGAGGAGGCGGCGGCCTACCGGGAGGAGGCGGGCTGAGGCGGGTCCCGGGCTTCCGGACCAGGCTCCGGGCCCGGTCCGGGGGGCTTACGCGCCCGGTCCGGAGACTTCCGCGTCCGGTTCCGCGTCCGGTTCCGCGCCCGGCTCGGGGGCGCCGGTGACCACGGCCGCGATACGGGTGCCGGGCGCGAAGGCGCCCTCCGCCGCCAGGGTCACCAGTCCGTAGAGCATTTTGGCGACATACAGTCGCTCGATGGCGAGTCCGTGCCAGGCACCGTGCCGCGACTCGAAATCCCGTGCGAAGGCGGTGAGCTCGGGGGTCGTACGGGCGAAGCCGCCGCCGTGGAAGCGCTCGTCGAGCCGCCAGTCGCCCCGCGGACCGCCGAACGCCGCCTCCTGGAGGGCCCGTACCTCGGCACCGAGGAAGCCGCCCCTGAGGACCGGAACGCCGAGCGCCCGCCCGTCGAAACCGGCCGCGAGCCCCGCCAGGGTGCCGCCGGTGCCGCAGGCCACGGCGGCCACCTCGGCCCGGCCCGACAGCTCCCGGCCCAGCTCCACGCAGCCGCGGACGGCGAGCGCGTTGCTGCCGCCCTCCGGTACCACGTAGGTCTCCTCTGGGATCTCGGCCAGGGCGAGAATCCGGGCCAGGGTGTCCGGTTCGTGCTTCACGCGGTACGTGGCGCGGTCCACGAACACCAGACGCATCCCGTCCGCCGCGCAGCGCGCGAGCGAGGGGTTCAGGGGCCGGCCGGCCAGCTCGTGGCCGCGGACGACGCCGACCGTGGGGAAGCCGAGCAGCCGGCCGGCGGCGGCCGTGGCCCGCAGATGGTTGGAGTAGGCGCCGCCGAAGGTGAGCACCGGCCGCCCGGCGGCCTCCGTCAGGTTGAGCGCCAGCTTGCGCCACTTGTTGCCGGGCAGCGCGGGATGGATCAGATCGTCCCGCTTGAGCAGCAGCGTCAGCCCGTACCGGGCGAAGCGCTCGTCCTCGACCGGCTCCAGGGGCGAGGGGAGCCGGGGGTGCAGCCGGGCGGGATCGAACGCGTTCACCCGGCCATTGTCGCCGGTGGCTGACCTCTGGCTGAGTGGGGCCGGGGTCGGCCCGGTGGATCAGCGTCGGACACGGACAGAGCCCTGGGCGTGTCCTAGTGCAGCCGGTCGGCGATCCGCTGGCGCATCGACGCCATGGTGAAGCCGCGCGGGTCGATCTTGCCCGGCTGCCACTCCAGGTGGCCGATGACCGAGCGCTGGGTCCAGCCGTGCACCCGGCACACCGCGGCGGCGGCCTTGGCGATGGCGTCCAGCTGGACCTTGGGCCACGGGTCGACGCCGTCGCCGAGGTTCTCGCACTCGAAGCCGTAGAAGTGCCGGTTGCCGTCGGTGGTGGCCTCGTCGTCAGGCGGCAGGCCCTTCTCGGCGATGACCGCCCGCAGCACCTCGTCGTCGCCGAGGCCGGCGTGGTTGGCCCGGCCGTAGCCGACCAGGTGCACCCGGCCGTCCTTGGCGATCACGCCGTGGCAGAGCGGGCCCGGCAGGGACGCGTAGCCGTCCCGGCAGATGCGGACGGTGTTGGCGGTGCCCCGGGTGACGGTGTGGTGGATCATCACGCCGTGCACGGGGCCCCAGGGGCCCTTGTGGTTGCGGTTGTGGGTGCGCCAGTCGCCGACCTCGACGACCGTCAGCCCTTCACCGCGCAGTGCGCTGAGGAAACGGCTCGCGGACATGGGTGTGGACATGACCGGCTCCTTCCGGGATGGGGATTGCGGTCTTCCGGTTTCTCCGGATCCCCTTCCACCGGGGTACCGGAGTCATCCCCTCCGCTGCTCGGCGTTCGGTTCGTGTGCGAGCCGATCCGGACGAATCGTTAAAGCGGGCTGGGGGGTGGGTGGGGATGCGGTGGGCCGGGGTGCTGCGCGGCGGGCCGTGGTTGCGGGCGAAATCGCGCGCCAATGCCCAGCCTGCCGCCGTCGAGTCCCACTCTTTTGTGTAATGGCGTGCGCACGCTGTGTGTTGGAGGCTTTCTCTCGCAGGTGCCGAGTCCGCCGCGCTGTTGCAGCACCGCATCCGTGCCGGGGGCGGGGGTCAGGCCGACAGGTCCCCGCCCCCGGTGCCCGCCACCCCACCCACCAGGCCACCAGGCCCCTGAGGAAAGTGACCGACAAGATGCTCATGACCAGTGCGGACGCCGCGAGCGGTGGACGCAGCGCCGTGCTGCTCCTGGACCGGACGCGCCGCGTCGTCGACCCCCAGCTCCGGACGACCGTCGCGTCCCTGCCCGGCTCCGTACGGCGCATCGCCGCCTATCACTTCGGTTGGGAGGAGGCGGACGGCTCCCCGGCCGAGGGCGGCCAGAGCGGCAAGGCCATCCGGCCCGCCCTGGTCCTCGCCGCCGCCCGCGCGCTCGGCGCCGACCCCGGCCCGGCGGTCAAGGCCGCCGCGGCGGTGGAGCTGGCGCACAACTTCACCCTGCTCCACGACGACATCGTCGACGAGGACCCGACCCGCCGTCACCGGCCCACCGCCTGGAAGGTGTTCGGCATCCCGGACGCGCTGCTCGCCGGCGACGCCATGAACGCGCTCGCGCTGCGGCTGCTCGCCGAGGACCCGCACCCCGCCGCCGGGGCGGCCGCGGCCCGGCTCGCCGCCTGTGTCATCGAGCTGTGCGCGGGCCAGCAGGCGGACTGCGCCTTCGAGCAGCGCGGCCCCCGCGAAGTGTCGCTCGACGAGGTGGTGGCGATGGCCACCGCCAAGACCGGGGCGCTGCTCGGCTGCGCCTGCGCGCTGGGCGCGCTGTACGCGGGGGCGGACGAGGGGGCGGTCGCGGCCCTGGACGCGTTCGGGCGGGAGGCGGGCCTCGCCTTCCAGCTGATCGACGACCTGATCGGGATCTGGGGCGACCCGGGGCGTACGGGCAAGCCGGCCGGCGCCGATCTCGTCGCCCGCAAGAAGTCGCTGCCCGTGGTGGCCGCGCTCGCCTCCGGGACCCCGGCGGGCGAGGAGTTGGCCGAGCTCTACGCCCGCCCCGTCCTCGACGCCGAGGCGGCGCGCGCCGCGGCGGACGCCGTCGAGCGGGCCGGCGGCCGGGACTGGGCGCAGAGTCAGGCGGCCGAGCGGATGGCCGGCGCGGTCGAGCAACTCTCGCGGGCGGTCCCGGACTTGTCGGCGGCGGGGGATCTGCTGGCACTCGCGGAGTTCGTGACGCGCCGCAGTCGCTGACTCCTCGACTCCTCGACTCCTCCGGAAGCGCCGCCGATAAGGGCTTGCGTAACCACTACGCACGGAGCACTATGGGCGCAGTGGTTACGGCCACCGGTCATGCCTCCTACGGAAAGAGACCCGGCTTGCGCAAGCTCACGTACTACGTCGCCTGCTCCCTCGACGGCTTCATCGGCGACCCGCACGGCGACGCCTCGTCCATGTTCCGGTTCATGGACGAGGAGTACGCCTCCTGGATGAACAGCGAGTTCCCGGAGACCGTGCCCACCGCCTTCCGGGAGGCCTCCGGCCTCACCGGCGTGCCCAACAAGCGGTTCGACACGGTGATCCAGGGCATGGGCTCGTACCGCCTCGGCCTGGAGGCCGGGATGCCCAGCCCGTACGCACACCTCCGGGAGATCGTCGCGACCCGCTCCCTCACCGAGTCGCCCGACCCCAACGTCGAACTCTTCGCCGGCGACCTCGCCGCCCGGGTCCGCGAACTCAAGGCCGAGGACAGCCCGCTGGGCATCTGGCTCTGCGGCGGCGGACAGGTCGCCGGACAGCTCGTGGACGAGGTCGACGAGCTGGTCGTCAAGTCCTACCCGCAGATCTACGGCTCCGGAATGCCGATGTTCGGCTCGGACTTCGCCGCCCACGACTACGTGCTCCAGGACGTACGGAGCTTCACCAACGGCGTCGTCGTGCGCACCTACACCAGGAAGCGGTGACCCGGCGGGCGCCGCCGCCCCGCCCGGCCTAGGCTGGAGCCATGGTGGGCGAGACGCCGCACACCACACGGGACCCCGTCGCCGAGCACCCGTGCCCGGCCTGCGGGAGACCCCGCGAGGTGCTGGCCGAACGGCACAAGGTCCTCGGGGCCTGGGTGCCGGAATGGGCCGTGCAGCCGTGCCGTAACCCGGAGTGCGAGCTGTACGAGCCGGAGGGCGGCGGCGCGGCGGCGGGACCCTCCTCCGCGCAACGCCCGGCCCCCGACCCGGACCCGGCCCCCGGCTCCGCCCCGGACCCCGGTGCGGAAGCCACTACCACGCACGTGACCGGCAAGAACGGCGAGACCGGGAGAAGTCCGGCCCCTGGGTGACCGGCCGCGCGCCGGAGCCGGTCATACCGCTACAGTCCGCCGCATGTCATCGGAGTCGACGGAAGTCTGGACCGGCTGGTACCGGGACCGCCGTGGTGCGGAAGCGATCGTCATCACGGCCGCCGGGAGCCATGTGGCCACCCGGATCAGGGGAATCGAGTACACGGGCGCGAGCTTCGCCGCGCTCAGCGCCGCGGACGAGGGCGGGCAGGCCCTCACCGGGTGCGTCCTGGAGTGGGATCTGCCACTCCCCGTCGTCACGGACGGCACCACCCAGCAGGCCACGCTCAGCTGCCTGCTGACCCTCGGCGAGCGGGCCGACCTCAGCCTGACGCTGCACTACGGCGGCGCGGCGTTCGAGTCGGGCATCGCGGGCGGGGACTTCGAGGAGGCACTGGCCCGGCTGCGCCGCCAGCTGCCACCGGGCACGGAGTTCGGCCGGGGACTGCTGCAGGCGGCCTGACCGAGGCGGTACGCAGAGGGCTGGGGCTCGTACGCGGAGGGCGGAGGGCCGCCCGAGGAGGGCGGGGGCAACGAGGGCGCCCCCGCCCTTCAGGCAGTTTCCCGCCCTTCAGGTCGTTCGTTCCGGCCCTCAGCCCAGCTTGAACGCCGAGGCGAGCCCGTAGCGCCACAGTTGGTCGACGCGGGAGCGCTCCTGGGAGTTCGGGGTGGCGTTCTGACAGGACGTGCCGGGCCCGCCGCCGGACATCAGCTCGCTGCACGGGCCGCTGTAGTGGTCGGGGAGCCCGAGCACGTGCCCGGTCTCGTGGGCGGTGACGCGGGTGGAGTTGTACTGCTGGTTCTGCCGGTAGTCGAGGAATATGTAGCCGTTGCCGTGTCCGTCGGTGCTCGCGTACGAGCCGCGGGAGTCGTTCCCCTCGTAGTACGCGAAGTCGGGGTTGGAGCCCTCGACCAGGCGTACGTTGACGACGGAGCTGTTCCAGATCTGCGCGGAACGGGAGATCTGGCTGCGGAAACTGGGTGCGTTGGCGGTGCTGTAGACCACGGTGACGGCGGTGGCACCAGGCGCGGCGGCCCGCTTCTTCGCGACCGACTTCACGACGGCGTCGAAGAACGCCTGGTTGGCCCGGGCCTCCTGGGCCGAACCGGAGTAACCCGCGTGTGCGGCCCGGTCGGTGGGTGCGGCGGAGGCCGGGGCGGCGCCGAGGGAGAGGGTGAGACCGGCACCGAGGGCGGCGGTGAGTAAGGACGTGAGGATCTTCGGGTGTCGCATGGGGGCTCCTCCTGTGGGGTTGGAGGAGAGTGTGGGGGACCGGGGTGCGGGCGGGGAATGATGTCATCCGCCGATAACTCGGTGATATCGCCGGGGAGTTGACACACTCGTACCGGGGTGTACAGGGGTGCTCGGCGCGGCCTGGTGCGCGCCCCGGAGCCGCCCTAACCTCGGACCCATGGAGCTGGAGGTGAGGCACCTGCGGGCGCTCTGCGCCATCGCGGACACCGGCAGCCTGCACAAGGCCGCCCGCCGGCTCGGCGTCAGTCAGCCCTCGCTGACCACCCAGCTGCGGCGCATCGAGAACGCGCTCGGCGCCGAACTCTTCACCCGCGGCCGCACCGGCTGCCTGCCCACGCCGCTCGGCCGTTCCGTGATCGGCCGGGCGCGACCGCTGGTCGACGGCATGACCGCGCTCGTCAGCGAGACCCGCGCGGCGGCCGCGGCGGGGGCCGCCGACGGCCCGGTGCTGCGCGTCGGTTCGACCGCGAGCCGCGCCCTGCCGGGCTGGCTGCGCCGCCTCCGGCAGGCCCTGCCCGGCACCGACATCGCCCTACGGGTGGACGTCTCTGCGCACACGCTGCTGCGCACGGTCGCGGACGGACACCTCGACCTGGCCTTCGTCCACGAGGTCGAGGGCTGCCCGTTACGGGTGCCGGACGGGCTGCGGGGCCGCGTCCTGGTGGAGCGCGAGCCGCAGTTCGTCTCCATGGCCGGCGACCACCCGGCGGCCGCGCACGAGGTCGTCGACCTCACCGATCTCGCCCACGACCGCTGGACGGTGGACCCGGCCGTCGACGGCGAATGGGACGGCCTGCGCCGCGTCCTCCGCGCGGCCGGCCTCGACCCGCCACTGCTGCACGCCGACTACCACACCGCCGCCTCGCTCATCGTCCTCGGCGAGGCCGTCGCCCCCTGCCAGCCCACCTCGGGCCCCCGCGAGGACATGGCCATCCGCCCCCTCCGCGGCGACCCCCTCGCCGTCCGCCTCCTCCTCTTCGCCGCCCCCGGCGTCCCCCTCGACCCCCCGTACGCCGCCCTCACCGCCGCCTACCGCGAAGCCGCCCTCCGCGCCGCCCCGTACCGCCGCTGGCTCCGCGCGGGAGGAACGGCGGGGCCGTGCCTGATGTCGGCCTGAGCGCACCCGCGGAAGGCCCCGCCACCGAATGATCCCGACCGGTTCCCCGACCCGCGCTCTCGCCATCCACAACCCGGCATATAACGGTTGTCATCGCCGTAGGCGGGCTGGATGAGCTCTTGGCGTGCCGCGGAGAGCAGCGACGCGGCGGGTCACCACCCGGCAGTGAAGTGCCGGCGAGAACGACACGACGCCTCAGTCAGCGACGGCCAGGAGCTGTACCAGGTCAACCCAGTTCCCCTCATCGGCCTGGGTGTGGACGGCGCGGACCCTCCATCGGCCGGGGGACAGCGAAACCTCTGCCTGTGCAGGCGACACCCCCAGAGGCCGGTGCTTCGCCGCGGATGCGGTGGTGCGCCTACTCCTGAGGCGGAGTCTTGGTCCAGAAGGCGTGGGCCTTCCTCAAGAGCTCCCCGGCGGCGTCGCCGTACGATGCCGCAGCGCTCAGCGCAGCGAAGGCTTTGTCGTAGAGGTCGAGTTCGCTCTGTTCCGTGATGTCCACGGAGGAGGAGACGAGTTCGACATGGGCCCGGTCGCCCTCGCCGTAGATATTGAATGCGTGGACGGGGAACAGATCCACCGGTGCGGTGGAGGGAAGGATCCCGAGGGTGAGAGAGGCCAGGCCGAGCTCTCGCAGGAGGCGCTCGATCTGTTCCCGTATGACGTCGGGTCCACCGATGTTCGTGTAGAGAGCCTGCTCCCCGAGGACGACGTCGTATTGGTGCTCGCCGTCGTACAGCACTTCCCTGCCGCTGCATGCGCAACGCGGAGGCGGGCGCCTTGTTGCCCGATCCGGTGGTGGTCCGCCTGGGGCGAGTGCGATCGCGTCCCATGGGCTGTCTCAGCTGATCTCCCCCGGCGGAGTCCAGGCGTTAGGCTCCGCTCGAACGGAATTCGGGGGTGATGATGATGGAACCGTGGCCTGAGGGGACCGCCGCTGACCCGGAGGCTGCCCGGGAGCGTTATGGCTCCGATATGCGGGCGGAGCGCCAGGCTCTGCGAGACGTGATCAGGGCCGACCTGCCTGGCGCGCACCTCGGCTTCGGAATCGTCATCGTGGCGAGTGCAGTTGTGGGCCTGTTCGCGGGGCCCGTCACTGGAGTCCTCGTGGCTGGATCGTTTGCCGCTCTGTTCCTCGGCGCTCTGGCTGTCATGCTCCTTCGCGGCATCCGGGGGCTGGACGCAGGTCGCCGCGCCTATCTCTTCACCTTCGGCTGGGCGAACTGGGTCTAGGAAAGACACAAGTCCACCGGCATCGGTTTGGACGGCCCGGGGAATCGTCTCGGGCCACCTGCAGTGTCTGCCCGCCGGCGTGGTGGCGCCTACACGAGGGCGGCGGCAGCGGCCCTTGTAGTCGGCGGTCTGGGTCGGGGCGAGGTAGTGGCTGACGCGGATCTTCCAGGCCCGCGCCGATCGATCGCTCTGCCGAGTCCGACGCTGCCGGGCACCGCGCCGGCGACGTCGCCGACCTTGATGCGGGGCGTGGAGGGCACCTGCTCGCACACCTCCGGGAAGATGGAACTTGCCATCGCCCAGGGGCTCCAGAAGCTGTGGGGGGCAGGGCGCCGAGGAGACGGTGGGGGAGAACTGGGCACATCGCCGCTCTGGGGGATCGGCTCCCATCTCGTCTCCCATTCGTCTCCCATTGGATCTTGAAAAGTCGAACGGCCCGCTCCGGAGTTACCGGGCGGGCCGTTCTGTCTGCCCTCTGACCTGCGATGCAGGATCGAGCGGAGAGAGGCCGGATCAGGCCTTCTTCGTCTCCCAGAAGATGCGGTCGATCTCGGCGATGAGCTCCAGCGCCTTCTCGCCCGTCTTCGGGTCCGTCGAGGCCTTCGCCGCCGACAGGGCCTTCAGGGTGTCGTTCACGAGCTGGTTGAGCTCGGGGTACTTCTCGAAGTGCGGGGCCTTGAAGTAGTCGCTCCACAGGACCGAGACGTGGTGCTTGGCCAGCTCCGCGCGCTGCTCCTTGATGACGACGGCGCGGGCGCGGAAGTGGGGGTCCTCGTTCGCCTGGTACTTCTCCTGGACGGCCTTGACGGACTCGGCCTCGATGCGGGCCTGGGCCGGGTCGTACACGCCGCAGGGGAGGTCGCAGTGGGCGCTGACCTTGACCTTGGGGGCAAACAGGCGGGAGAGCATGCTGCTGTCCTTCCTCGTGATCGTCTTCTCAGGTGGGACATTACTCGGTGAGAAGCGCGTTTTCGCGAGCGCCCCCTGGTGCTTAGGACAAAAGTCCAGGGTCACCATGGGACTCGTGGACGATGGGACCAGGAGGTGCCGGATGGTGGAATCGGGGCATGCGCCGGGGCGGGAGCCCGGGGCCCCGTTCGGGATCGCCGAGGTGACGGGGGTGTCGATGGTGCCCACGCTGCTCCACGGCGATCAGCTGTTCGTGCACTACGGGGCGCGGCTGCGGCCCGGGAACGTGGCCGTTCTGCGGCACCCGCTCCAGCAGGACCTGCTCATCGTGAAGCGGCTTGCCGAGCGGCGCGACGGCGGCTGGTGGGTGCTCGGGGACAACCCGGAGGCCGAGGGCGACAGCCGGGTGTTCGGAGTCGTACCGCCGCATCTGGTGCTCGGGCGGGTGCGGGTGCGCTACCGGCCCGTCACCCCCGGGCGTCAGCGGTCGGCCGGCGTGGTGCTCTCCTGGCTCTTCTCCGCCGTCAGGCCCGTGCGCTCGGCCTCCAGGGCCTCCCGGGCCTCCAGAGCCGCCTCCTGACGCTTGCGGGCGCGGTAGGCCGCCACGTTGGCGCGGGTCGCGCAGCGGTCCGAGCAGTAGCGGCGGGAGCGGTTGGTCGAGGTGTCCAGGTACGCGTTGCGGCACGGTGCCGCCTGGCACAGGCCGAGGCGGTCCGCGCCGAACTCGGTCAGATGGAAGGCCAGGCCCATCGCGGCGATCGCCGCGTATCCCGCGGTCGCGTTCGACGGGTGATCGGCCAGGTGCATGTGCCACCGCGGCCGGCCCTCCTCGTCGAGGTAGTCGTGGCCGGAGATCTGCGGGCTGACCGGGAACTCCAGGAGGAGGGAGTTGAGGAGGTCCACGGCTCCGGTGTGGTCGCCCTCGTCGGCCGCGGTGAAGACCGCGCGCAGCCGGGCCCGTACCGAACGGAAGCGGGTCACGTCGGCGTCCGTCACCCGCCGGGCCATCTGGGAGGCCGCGCCGAAGAGGTCCCGGACCGCCTCGACCGAGGTGAGGGAGTCCTTGTTGCGGGCCGGCTCCTCGGTGTTGACCAGACGTACGGCGTAGTCCGAGTAATAGGCCAGTTCCACTTGTAGTCCTTACTCCGGCGGGCTAGGGTCGGGGCGGGGAAGGGTAAGCGACGCCTTCCCTCCGAGGGTATTACGAGTCATGCGAAGAGGGTGGAGGCAGACCCATGACGGACGCCACGAACGCCACGAACGCCACGAACGCTTCGGACACCACAGGCGCTTCGGACGCCACGGGTGCGAACACCACGACCGGGACCGACTGGGCGGCCTGGCAGCGCAGCTGGGACCGTCAGCAGGAGTGGTACATGCCCGACCGCGAGGAACGCTTCCGCGTGATGCTCGACATGGTCGAGGCGCTCGTGGGACCGGAGCCCCGTGTGCTCGACCTCGCCTGCGGTACGGGGAGTATCACGAGCCGGCTGCTCCAGCGGTTCCCCGGGGCGACCAGCACCGGCGTCGACCTCGACCCGGCCCTCCTCGCCATCGCCGAGGGCACCTTCGCCGGCGACGCCCGCGTCACCTTCGTGACCGCCGACCTCAAGGACCCCGCCTGGACCGAGGCGCTGCCGTACGACTCGTACGACGCCGTCCTCACCGGGAACGCCCGCAAAACGCACATGCGTGCGGAAGCGGAGTTCGCGCAAGATGGATCGCATGATCACGACGGAGTACGACGGGTGCGGTAAGTGCCTGGTGGGGGTTCGTCGCCTCTCCCGCAAGACCGATTCGACCAACAGCCCGGAAAGGCAGCTCGGCCAGGTGCTCAGCGCCGTGGAAGCGGTCGGCGGGCACGTCATCGCGTGGGCGGACGACTGGGAGGTGTCGGGTGCGACCGATCCCGTGACGCGTCCGAAGCTCGGCCCCTGGCTCCGGGACGAGATGGGTCCGTACGACGGCATCGCCGGCTCGGCGGTCGACCGGATCGGGCGTAACCAGCGGGACGTATTGAACACGGCGTACATGGTCCACGAGTCGGGCCGCTTGTTGATCACCTACGGCCACGATGGGCCGTGGAACCTGGACGACCCTGCCGACGAGATGCGGCTCTCCATGGAGTCCTTCGGCGCGCAGATGGAGCTGCGCGCCATCCAGAAGCGCAACCGGGACGAGACGAAGCGGGCGCGGAGCGCCGGACAGCCGAAGCAGAAGAACCGGTACGGGTACCAGTTCGTGCGGATCATCCCCACGGGCAAGGTCGATCACGTCGAGTTGGACCCCGTGGCCTCGCTCATCCTGCGAGACGTGGCGGAGCGCATCCTTGCCGACGAGACAGGCACGGTGACCGTGCACACCGAGGCCGCGCGCCTGAACCGCGCGGGTGTGCTGTCACCCGCCGACCACCGATCGGTGATGTACGGGCGCAAGCCCAAGGGGACCTTGTGGAACGCGAAGGCTCTCAAGCGGATGCTCACCAGCGAAGCGTCATTGGGCTACCTCATGCACGACGAGCGTCCCGTGATCGGCCCGGACGGGCATGCCGTGCGAATTGCTGACCCGCTGTGGGACCACGCCACCCGTGACGCGCTGATCCAGAAGACCGCCGCGAAGAGGACTGGGACCCGCGCGCCGAAGGGGGTGCGTCTGCTCTCGGGAATCGCGTTCTGTGGCGGGTGCGGCCAACGGCTCTATGCGATGGGGCGCACGGGACAGAACCCGGCGTACGTCTGCACAGCGCGCTTGCGCGGCATCCCGTCATCCGCCGGGTGCAAGCCCGCCCCCACCATGTCCGTCCCCATGCTGGACGAGCATGTGGGGACGTGGTTCCTGGCTGAGTACGGGGACCACCAGGTGATGCGCAAGGAGTTCGATCCCGGCACCGGCTACGCCGCGCGCATTGCCGAGATCGAAGCGGACCGTACGCGGCTCCGTGGAGACCGTCAGGCGGGTCTGTACGAGTCGGAGAGCGACACCGAGTGGTACCGCACCGAGTACGCCCGCATGACTCGGGAGATCGAAGAGTTGCAGGGACTCCCCGAGCGCCCGGCAGGAATGCGGTGGATGCCGCTTGGTCGGACGATCGCGGACGACTGGAAGACCGCCCCGGACGACGCTGCCCGCAGGGAGATCCTGAACGAATACGACGTGCGGGTGACGCTGCACCCGCGAGGAGCCAAGCACCGTGTACGTGTGACCGGGCTCGACCCGGAACAGCGGGCGGACGCGCAGAGGGCGGCGCGAGACGACGCGGAGACGGCCGCGTTGGCCGCGCTGGAAGATGCCCACGCTGACGACTGATACGCAGTCCTGACACAGACTGGCCCCGGTAGTCCCTCGTGGACCGCCGGGGCTTTGCTGTGCCCGCAGCGGGGCCGACCAGCGGGCGGAGCATGACGGTATGACGGTTAGAGGGTGTTTTTCGTATGCACAAGAAAAAAATATAGAGAAAACCGAACCGTGCATCCGAACGTCATCCCGTCATGCTCGATCGGCGCAGGAATCTACTGGCCTCCACAACACAGTGAGGGGCGGGAGGGCCCGACTCGCAACCGGGCAGGTGGCGCAGGAATCTGTTGCTCCCCATAGGTACTGAGCGGCTGAACGGTACGCCATCCGGTCGTGCCCAGAATCGGGAATGCCATGGTCCCTACAGGGCTATGAGGGATGAGACAGGTCGCGCAAGCACATCGACACAGACGCGGGCGACCTTCCGTCCCCACTACTTTCGGACCGGGAAGAGAGGCGTCAGAGGGGCGCGGGAATCCGTCCGTCCCTACTACTTCCGGAAGGAGGATCTAGGCGGACGAGCGCCTGGCTCTCATACCAGCTCTCCCACCTGGTCTCACCGAGCATGGGAATTCGCTGTCCCTTACTACACAGGGGGCGCCATGCGCTGTATCGACTGCACGGAGCCGGCGACGCACCGCCGACGCTGCAAGACCCATCACGGGGCGTACGAGCGGCGCCCGACCGTCCGGACCCGGCGAGCCCGGGGCCGACGACGAGCGGCCCGGAACGATGCTGCGGCACGGCTCCGCCGGGTCATCGAGCGGAAGGGGACCGCGTGGTGTGACTGGTGCCTGAACGACTTCCCCACGGCAGACGTGGACGTGGACCATGTGCGGCCCCTCTCGATGGGAGGGACCGACACGGACGGCAACGTTCAAGTGCTGTGCCGGGGGTGTCACCAGCTCAAGACGAGCACGGAGTTTGGGACCGGCGCTTAGCGATTTTGGCGGTCACGTTCGGTGCGTGCTTGCCGCCGCGTGGCGCGGTCGCGCTGCCACCTTTCGATAACGGCTCGACGGTCCCGGCTGTTCTGGGGCCACACATGACGTACGAGCCGGATACTGGCGAGGAGTATGGCGAGGGGCAGCAAGGCCCACCAAGGGGCGCTCTCCAACAGGTTCAACATGATCTTTTGAGCCTTCCGACCTGAGCTTAGGTCGGCGGGCTGTCTAGGCAGCGAGTACGGCGCTCCCCTGCGCGCTGCTGTGACGCCCGCCCCGGTAAGTAGCCACGGGGAAGACGGTGTTCGGTCCTCGGGGTGTGATCTTTGGTGCTGCGTCGATGGGGTCCGGCTTCCACGCGGGAACGTCGTCGGCTGCTACGCGGCCGAGCAAGCGCGATAGAAGCAGGATCAAGACCCGTACGAGGAACCGCAGCAGGCAGACGAAGAAGGCTGCCAGCGCGGAGAGGAAGTTCCGTGCAGCGGTGCGCCGTTCTTCCGCCGTGGACGCTGACCGCAGTTCTTCGGCGGCAGCCCTGACGCGCGTGCGCGCATCGGCTGGTTCAGCTTGACCGGTCTCGGAAAGGTCGAGGACTGCGGCGGCCGTACGCAGATCACGCAAGGTGAGGTCAGCACTGGCGGTCCAGTCCCACCGTTGAAGACGGCCCGCTCGCTGCAACACATGGCCCAAGCGTTGCCCAAGGTCGAGACTCTGCGAGTACGAGCTAATCGGCATCACCAGGAGTGGCGGTGCATCCAAGCGAACGGTAGCGGCCCAATCGAAACGCTCCGCATCGGGCTCATGCCCCTTCATTGCACCTCCCTTTGAGCGAGTAGTGCGTTCGCTGCGAGTCTAGCTGGCACGACTGACAAGCCAGGTTCGAGCAAAGTTGGCCGATGTCCCAACCACCCCGCCCACGCGCTCGGTATCGGGCTTCACCCGAGCGGAGCACGAGCAGGCCCCTCACGACCGCTACCGCTGTGCCCACCACGTTCCTGCTGCCCCGCCGGCGGTGGTGACCAGGGCGACGAGCCATCCGGGGATGCGCTGCACGGTCAGGTGGAAGCCGCCCCAACGAACCTCTACCTGTGGGGGCTTTGCGTTCTCTGTCACTTGGGTCATGCCCCTGGTGTGCCCCGCCGGTACCCACTCGAAAAATTGGCATAAGCGTGACCTAACCCACGGTGCAGGCGCACCAGGGGCGCACGTCACCCCGCCCGTGGCCCCCGGCGGGCTACCCCTCGGACAGTTGTCATCGGCAGCGAACAAACCCCACCCAACGGGAGGTGATCCGTCATACCTCGAAGACCCCGCCCCCCGTGCTCGGTACCCGGGTGCCCCGAACTGACTGGCCGTGATGGCCGCTGTGCCGCTCACGAGCGTGAGGCGACCGCACTACGGGAGACACCAGGGACGAGCGCGTACGGGCGACGGTGGCCGAACATCCGGCGCCGCTACCTCTACGCACATCCGTGGTGCGTGCTGTGCACGAAGCCGGCGACGGTGGCCGACCACTTCCCGGAGTCGCGCCGTGCGTTGCTCGCACGTGGCGTGTCCGATCCGGATGCGTGGTCGCGGCTGCGTCCGCTGTGCACGTCGTGCCACAACCGCGAGACCGCACGCCACCAGCCGGGCGGATGGGCTGCCGAGCGTGTCCGTCCTCGCTTGCCCGAGCCCCCGACCAGGGGGTGACCCCCTCCCCGAGCCCTGGAAGCACGGCAGGGAGGCAAAAAACTCGCGCCGGGGCAGGGGCCGTTTTTGGGAGGCCCGGAATTTGGTCACCGCAACAGAATCGAGGACTCATGGCCGATAGATATCGACCCAAGCCTGCCATGCAGCGGGCGCGTGAGGGAAACCCGTCAAAGTCCAGGATCAAAGAGGGTGTTGTAGTACCCCGTGCGATCCTCGTAGAGCCGAACTGGGTCGAGGTTTTCAAGTCCTCGCCCGATCCTGTCGTCAATGAAGCAAACATCCGTTGCCGGGAAGTGGCAGCGGCAGAATGGCGGCGAGTGGTCCCCGTCTTGGGAGTCGCCGCAGGAATCGGCGAAGTAGACCACGCCACGGTGAAGGATCTCTGTGTCTGCGTGGCCCGTATCGACCAGGCCGAGCGTGACCTGTCGGAACGCGGGCTCATGGTCACGGCAGAGCGCGGCACCGTGAAGAACGGAGCGGCCACGATCGCCGCCCAGTACCGCACACAACTGGCCCGGTACATCCGGGAACTCGGACTCTCCCCAAGTTCCCGCACCGCTATCACGGCGCCAGAAACTTCGGACGAAGACTCCGATATTTGGGACTGAGCTGTCCCGCCGAATAGATCTACAACCTAGAAGGAATCAAAATGGCACTTACCCTTGCTGAATCCGCGAAGTTCGCGACCGACAACCTCCAGCGCGGAGTGGTGGAGACTTTCATCCAGGAGTCTCCGATTCTCGACCGACTCCCTCTCATCCAGTTCGAGGGAACGGGATACCGCTACAACGAAGAGGCCACCCTGCCGGGGGTTTCCTTCCGCGCGATCAACGAGGCGTACCCGGAGAGTGTCGGGGCCGTAAACTCCTGCTTTGAAAGCCTCGCCATCCTCGGAGGTGACTCCGATGTGGACAAGTTCATCGTGAAGACGCGTAGCAGCATGAACGAGCAGCGGGCCATCCAGGAGACGCTTAAGATCAAGGCCGCGTCTATTCATTTCTCGGATCAGTTCTTCAATGGCGACACCGCTATAAACCCTCTGGGGTTCGACGGTCTGCGCAAGCGACTCATTGGGCGACAGGTTCTTGACGCGAAGGGTGTGGGCCCGGTCGCCAACGGCTACGACTTCTTTGATGCACTTGACGCGCTTACCGCTGAGGTCCGAGGCATCAACGGCCAGAACGGCGCGCTGTACATGAATGGCGCGATCCTCGCGAAGATCCGTTCCGGATTCCGCCGGCTCGGTGGTGCAGAGCTGCTGACCACCGAAATCCACGGCAAGGAAGCGACGATGTGGAACGGCATTCCGATGCTCGACCCGGGCCAGAAGCTGGACGGTACCGACGTGCTCCCGCTCGCGACTGGTGCGGACGGCAAGGAGACCGGTGACATCTACGCCGTCCGCTTTGGTTCCTCCGAGGCGGACGCCGGCGTGACCGGTCTGACCAACGGCGGAATCCAGGCGACTGATCTCGGGGAGGCGCACGACAAGCCGGTGTACCGGACCCGTATCGAGTTCTACTGCGGAATCGCGCTGTTCGGCGGCAAGGCTGCCGCGCGTCTGATCGGAGTCAAGAACGGCTGACGCACACACAACATGAGCCCCGCACTCGCCATCCCTCTCGGGGTAGCGGGTGCGGGGCTTCCGTGCGTCCCGGGCTCGGACCGCGACCTGAGGTCCGCGTCCGACCTGTCTCGATGCGCCCTTGACGATGGTCACGCGTCAGGGTGAGGCTCGTGCACGCCTGTGCAACCGACTCGCTAGGAGAGTGCCCAATGGCCCTAAAGTTCCTGGGGATTTGGCCCAACACCCCCGATGATGGCTCGCCCACGATCTGGCTGGACGACACGACCGGTGACCTCATCATCCAGTCGTGGAAGGCGGACGACGAGACGATCCGGCAGGCGCAGGAAGTCGGCTCGGTGCCGGGTCACTCGACGGATGTTCCGGAGCACGAGACCGTGATCCGGCTCCCTGCGAACATGCTTCAGTTCATCCCCCGTCCGGACAGTGAGGGCAACGGTGGCAACAGCGGTACGTGAATGCCTTGCTAAGGCGCAGCGCTCGGCGATGCACCTTGAGATGCGGGACAGTTACATGCGGGATGACCCGGAGTTCATCCGCTGGCAGGAAGGGCACCGGTACGACCCTGCTGACCGCGAGTCGTGGTGGCGCTCGTGGCTGGACGTGGTAGCCGAGACGACGAGCCGCGGTGTCGTCATGCGCCGTCTGCGGGTGGTTTCCGAGCCGCTGAGCGACTACGTCCGGTACGAGTACGACGGCACCTTTACGAACGTGGCAGCCGGCGAGGACGTCCGTTGGCTGCCTCGCTCGCGAGCGCGGGATCTGCTGCTCCCCGCGTTGGACGGCTGGGTCATGGACGAGGAAACCGTGATTCTCCACCACTTCAGCGGCGAGGGTCAGTGGACCGGTCCGCGCATGGAAGTCGTGCACGACCCGGCATTGGCCGCGCAGTACGCCAGCGCGTATGAGGCAGCATGGGAGCGCGCGATTCCTCACGCGGAGTACCGGCCCGTCTGATCACGCACCCATGGCTGTCTCTGCATCTTCCAGTGCCCAGCAGGCCCGGCAGGCTCTCGCGAAACGTCTTGCGGATCTCTGCCGGGATGCCGGGCTTACCGGTCTCGACCTAGCCGAACGCTGCGGATGGAGCCGGTCTAAGTCGTCCCGGATCATGAACGCCAAGACGCCCCCGTCTGCGGACGACATTCGGGCCTGGTGTCAGGCCTGCGGCGCCGAGGATCAGGCCGAGGACCTGATTGCCTCGCTGCGCACGGCCGAGGGCATGTGGGTCAACTGGCGCCGCATGGAGCGGATCGGACTCAAGCAGGCACAGGAAGCACGCCTGCCGCTGTACCAGCGAACCCGCCGCTTCCGGTCCTACTCGTCATGGCTCGTGCCCGGAATGATCCAAACGCAGCCGTACACCACGGCAGCGCTCCAAGCGATCCAGCGGCGGCGCGGCCTGGTGGACGACGTGGCCGACGCCGTGGCAGCCCGCATGGAACGTCAGCGGGTGCTGTACGAGGGTGAGCGACGGTTCGCATTCCTCGTGGAAGAGTCCGTTCTGCGGGCCGGGATCGGCGGTACCGAGGTCATGTCCGGTCAACTCGGCCACCTGATCTCGATTGCCTCACTTCCCAACGTCAGCTTGGGAGTTGTACCCATGCGGCCGGACCGGGAGCGCTGGCCGGCTGAGGGGTTCTGGATCTACGACACGGCACAGGTCAACGTCGAATTGATCTCGGGCTACCTCACGATCACGCAGCCCAGCGAAGTAGCCATGTACGCGGAGACGTTCGCCGAACTGGCAGCACTGGCCGTCTACGGGGCCACCGCTCGTACGCTGATCACATCGGCGCTGGATGCCCTCGGATAACTCGCGTGCAACCCCGTGCAATCGCCTGTGAGTTGGGGTTCCGCTCTCCCTAGCTTGGTCGTCACACGGACGACTGCGAAGGGGTGGGCAGGGCATGACCGAGCCGACGAGATACCACACCGAACCCGTTGTGCTTCCGGACCGCTCCGCCGAGACGGAGCCGACCCCTGCAACCGGGTGCGCGGGGTGCCGCGAGCTGGACAACGTCCGAACGCGTGCCCGCGCTGGTGGCGACTGGACGACGGTCTCTGACTGCAATGTCCTGATGCGGAAGCACCCCGAGGGGCACTAGGTGACGACGGCCCCGGAGAAGCCGCAGAGGGCCCGTAGGCGGCCCCGGCGGAAGCGGACGGCCGAACCCTCGGAACCTCCCGTGTCGGCCCGCCCAGCGTCCTACTGCGGCCTCTGTGCCGGGTGGCGTGCAATCTGGTGCGACGGCTGCTGTGGATTCGCCGGCTGCGAACTGTGCCGCTGGACGTACAGGCGGCCGTGCCCGGTCTGTGTCGGTGGCGACGCCGAGCGCATCCCATGGTGAGCCGGTACGCCTGGCGGTTTGCCGCGCTCTCGCTGTGGGGGTTCCTGGGGTACGTCCTCGCAGCGGCTCGCTAGGTTTCCCGCCCCTCCCGTGACCGCGTCGGCGCGGCGTGGTGGGAGCGGGAGAGCAGACGCCGTTCCGGTCGCTCAGCTACAGGAAGGGCGGGCGGCCGGGACGGTCAGCAAGACGGTGCGGGGACCGATTCCCCGAGACGCGAGGGAAGGGAAGTCAGCACCATGAGCGCAGTTCCCGAGTTCGAGTTCCGCACGTCCAGCGCGTGCCAGTACAACAACAACGACCCGCGCTGTGTCGAGGTCGCCACGAACGTGCCCGGCATGGTGGCTGTCCGCAGCTCCGTCACGGGCCACGCGGTCGAGTTCACGGCCGAGGAATGGACCGACTTCCTGGCCGGTGCGAAGGTGGGAGAGTTCGACTTGTCGGCCTAGGGAGACGCCGTGCATGAGTGCCCCCGCTGCGGCAGCGATGCGGTACCCGACCCGGAGCATGAACGGGTGATCCGCTGCCTGTCGTGCTGGCACGTGTGGGTGCTGCCGGCTGAGCGTCCCTGCCCCGGCTACCGGCCGGTGCTCATGCCCTCACTCCGTGCGCTGCACGAGTCCCGGCACCTACGCCGCTGAACCATGATCGGCCCCGTCCGTGCGCTACCCCCGTGGTGCATGGGCGGGGTTTCCGTGTTCCCGCACTCGCTCTCTGGGTAGAGTGTGTGTTTAGAGGGTGTTCCTGACCGCCACCGCCCTCCACTGGCTGCACAGCGAACCCCTCGCCGCGCTGTACGGGCAGCTCGCCGGCCTCGTCCGTGACGGCGGCGTCCTCATGAACGCCGACCACATGATCGACCCGACCACGCCCCGTATCAACGCCGCCGAGCGCGCCCAGCGGCACGCGCGCATGGATGCCGAAAAGGCCGCCGGCGTCCTCGACTGGGCCGACTGGTGGGCGCTCGCCGCCAAGGACCCGGTGCTCGCCGGGCCCACCGCCCGCCGCTTCGAGATCTACGGTGAGCACGCCGACGGCGACATGCCCGCGCCCCTCTGGCACGCCGACACCCTCCGCGCCGCCGGCTTCGCCGAGGCCCGCGCCGTCTGGGCCTCGCCCTCCGACACCCTCCTCCTCGCCGTGAAGTAGGGCGAGGAGGGCAAAGGGGCGGTACGGGTCTCCCGTACCGCCCCTTCCCGTCGCCTGCTACGGCCTTACGGCCTTACGGCCCTACAGCACCTTCGACAGGAACGCCTTCGTCCGGTCGTGCTGCGGGTTCGTCAGGACCTCCCGCGGGTGGCCCGACTCCACCACCACACCGCCGTCCATGAAGACCAGCGAGTCGCCGACCTCCCGCGCGAAGCCCATCTCGTGCGTGACGACGATCATCGTCATGCCCGACTCGGCCAGGTCCCGCATGACGTCGAGGACGTCACCCACGAGCTCCGGGTCGAGCGCCGAGGTCGGCTCGTCGAAGAGCATCAGCTTCGGCTCCATCGCCAGCGCACGGGCGATGGCGACACGCTGCTGCTGGCCGCCGGAGAGCTGCGACGGGTAGTTGCCCATCTTGTCCCGCAGGCCGACCCGGTCGAGCAGCCGCTCGGCGCGCTCGCGCGCCACGGCCTTGGCCTCGCCCTTCACCTGCACCGGCGCCTCCATGACATTGGCCAGGGCCGTCATGTGCGGGAACAGGTTGAAGCGCTGGAACACCATGCCGATGTCACGGCGCTGGACCGCGACCTCGCTGTCCTTCAGCTCGTAGAGCTTGTCGCCCTTCTGGCGGTAGCCCACCAGCTCGCCGTCGACCGAGAGCCGGCCGCCGTCGATGCGCTCCAGGTGGTTGATGCAGCGCAGGAAGGTGGACTTGCCGGAGCCGGAGGGGCCGACGAGGCAGAAGACCTCGCCGTTCTGGACCTCCAGGTCGATGCCGCGGAGGATGTGCGCCGCGCCGTAGGACTTGTGGACGCCTTCGGCCTTGACCATGGGCTGACCGGTCATGCCGTTGCCTCCGGGGAACGCTTGAAGGTGAGGATGTTCTTCTTGACCCGCTGCCACGGGGTGGGCGGCAGGCTGCGCAGCGAGCCGCGGGCGAAGCGGCGCTCCAGGTAGTACTGGCCGACGCTGAACACGCTGGTCAGCGCGAGGTACCAGATCGAGGCCACGAACAGCATCTCCATCACGGCGCCGGCCGTGGTGCCGATGTTGGAGGAGGCCCGCAGGAGCTCGGTGTACTGCACGGCCGAGACCAGCGACGAGGTCTTCAACATGTTGATGAACTCGTTGCCCGTCGGCGGCACGATGACCCGCATGGCCTGCGGCAGTACGACCCGCCACATGGTCTTCGTCTGCGACATGCCGAGCGCGTGCGACGCCTCGGTCTGGCCCTCGTCGACCGACTGGATGCCGGCCCGGACGATCTCCGCCATGTAGGCGCCCTCGTTGAGGCCGAGGCCGAGCAGCGCCACCATGAACGGCGTCATGACGTCCACGGTCTCGTTCTTGTAGATCGGCCCGAGGTTGATGTACTGGAAGATCAGCGACAGGTTGAACCACACCAGCAGCTGCACGTACACCGGGGTGCCGCGGAAGAACCAGATGTACAGCCACGCGACCGCGCCGGTGACCGGGTTCTTCGACAGGCGCATCACCGCGAAGAGGATGCCGAGCACGAGGCCCAGCGCCATCGAGGCGACGCTGATGATCACGGTGTTGCCGAGACCGTCGATCACCGACGGGTCGAACAGCTTGTCCCACACCGTGTCCCAGATGATGTTGCCCTGGGAGAACGCGTAGATCAGCCACCCGAGGAGCGCGACCACCACGACGGCGCTGACCCAGCGCCCGTAGTGGCGCACCGGGATGGCCTTGATCGCCTCGTACGGGACACCCGAGGGGCCGGAGCCGGCCGGACGCGCGTCCTCCGGCTCCTTGGAGATCTTGTCAGTCATGACGACTGCCCTTCAGTGGAACGAGGAGGTCACTTGCCGGCGTTGATGGTGGCCGACTGGACGGCGCTGCCCTCGACGTTCCACTTCTTCAGGACTTCAGCGTACGAGCCGTCCTTGATGATCGCGTCCAGCGCGTCCTTGACGGCGTCACGCAGCTGCGTCTTCTCCTTGGCGACGCCGATGCCGAAGAGGCCGACGTCGCTCTGGCTGCCCACGACCTCGAAGTCGTTGCCGCCGCCCGAGGTCTTCGCGATGTACGCGGCGACCGGGTAGTCGTTCAGGTCGGCCACGGCGCCGCCGGCCTTGACGCGGGTCTGCGCCTCGGCGTCGGTGTCGAAGGCCTGGATCGTCAGCTTGTTGCTGCCGCACTTGGTGGCCTGCGCCTTGAAGGTGTCCTCGTAGATCGTGCCGCGCTGCACGGCCACGGTCTTGCCGCAGAGGTCGTCGAGGGAGTTGATGCCCTGCGGGTTGCCCTTCTTGACCAGCAGGGAGACGCCGGAGCTGAAGTAGTCGACGAAGTCGATGCCCTTGCCGATCTTCTTGCCGTTGTCGTCCAGGCCCTCCTGGCGCTTCTTGTTGTCCGTCATCGCGGACATGATCAGGTCCTGGCGGCCGGTGTAGATCGAGGTGATGAGGCCGTCGAAGGTGCCCGAGGTGAACTCGAACTTCACGCCGAGCTGCTTGCTCAGCGCCTGGGCGATGTCGGGGTCGATGCCGACGATCTTGCCGCCCTCGGTGTACTCCATCGGAGCGTACGAGGCGTCCGTGCCGACCTTGATGACGCCGGACTTCTGGATGTCGGCCGGGAGCTTGGCGAAGAGGGGGGCCTTCGAGGCCGCGGGGGCGGAGGAGCCGCCCGTCTGGGTGCCGCCGCCGCTGTTGGTCTGGTCGCCACAGGCGGTCAGCAGCATCGAGCCGGCGACCGCGATGGCGGCGACCGCGGCAAGACGGGACGTGCGGGTCTTGGCAGCGGTCGTACGGCGCGTGGAGCGTGCGGTCATGGTCGGGTTCCTCCGGCAGGTGAGGGAGTTGCCTTAGGCCGCGCACGCAGCTTCGAGTGCCGCGACCTCGTGTGATTACGGCATCTTGCCATTCGGACCGCCGCAATCCGACGGCCAAGGATGTCAAAATCGGATAACGGGTCGTGGCCGGATCGCGATGACCAGTCCCCCCAAGGCGAAACCTTCTGCGGGGAGGTGCCCATGGGACCGCAAATTCTTCTGTTCATCTCGCCATTCGGACGACATGAAGGCGGCTATTCGGGTGCTTGAAGCATCTTTCCGGACATCGAGTGACGAGTCATTCTCTATCCGTGCTCCGTCGGGGGCCGGTAGCACTCGGTATGAGTCACGTCACCGAGGGGCAATCGACTCGTCTCCGGACCCGTCCGTCCGGTAAGAAGGATCCTTACACCCCTCATCCGGGGCTCAGGGCGCGTTGTGCGGCGCGCCCGCGCGGCTGCCAGACAAGGCGGCCGCGGGACCCACGCCACCCCTCCTCAACCGGGAGTGGCCACCCTCAAATGAAGAAGACTTAAGGGGTCAACCCAATGGCAGCGGAGATCGTCAATCCTCGCAGCGAGACCGGTACGGAAGGGGCCACCGAGGAGCCCTTCGACCCGGCGTTCGCGCTGCACCGCGGCGGCAAGATGGCCATTTCGGCCACGGTGCCGCTGCGTGACAAGGACGACCTGTCCCTCGCGTACACGCCCGGCGTCGCCAAGGTGTGCACGGCAATCGCGGAGCAGCCCGAGCTGGTCAACGACTACACCTGGAAGTCCCAGGTCGTCGCGGTCGTGACCGACGGCACGGCGGTGCTCGGCCTCGGCGACATCGGCCCGGAGGCCTCCCTCCCGGTCATGGAGGGGAAGGCCATCCTCTTCAAGCAGTTCGGCGGCGTGGACGCGGTCCCGATCGCGCTCGCCACCACCGACGCCGACGAGATCGTCGAGACCGTCGTCCGGCTCGCCCCGTCCTTCGGCGGCGTGAACCTGGAGGACATCTCGGCGCCCCGGTGCTTCGAGATCGAGCGCAAGCTCCAGGAGCGCCTGGACATCCCGGTCTTCCACGACGACCAGCACGGTACGGCGATCGTGTCGCTGGCCGCTCTGCGCAACGCGGCCAAGCTGACCGGCCGGACCCTGGGCGACCTGCGCGCGGTCATCTCCGGCGCCGGTGCGGCCGGTGTGGCCATCGCGAAGTTCCTGCTGTCGGCGGGCATCGGCGACGTCGCCGTGGCCGACCGCAAGGGCATCGTGAGCAGCGACCGGACCGACCTCACGGACGTCAAGCGCGAGATCGCCGGGCTCACCAACAAGGCGGGCCTCTCCGGCTCCCTGGCCCACGCCCTGGCCGGTGCGGACGTCTTCATCGGCGTCTCCGGCGGCACGGTCCCCGAGGAGGCCGTCGCGGCCATGGCGCCGAACTCCTTCGTGTTCGCCATGGCCAACCCGAACCCCGAGGTGCACCCGGACGTCGCGCGGAAGTACGCGGCGGTCGTGGCCACCGGCCGTTCGGACTACCCCAACCAGATCAACAACGTCCTCGCGTTCCCCGGCATCTTCGCCGGCGCGCTCCAGGTCCGGGCCACCCGGATCACCGAGGGCATGAAGATCGCCGCGGCCGACGCCATCGCCGGCGTGGTCGGTGACGACCTGTCCGCTGACTGCGTGATCCCGTCGCCGTTCGACGAGCGGGTCGCCCCGGCCGTCGCGTCCGCGGTCGCCGCCGCGGCCCGCGCGGAGGGCGTCGCCCGCCGCTGACGCGACGCGAGACGACGGAGAGCCCCGCCCGGGGCCGGTGAGAACCGGACCCGGGCGGGGCTCTGTGCGGTACGGGCGGGGGAGCGGCGGTACGGGCAGGGGTACGGCGCTGAGGGGTGCGGGCCCGGCGGGCGGAGCGGGGCCAGGCATGCGCGGGCCCGGCGGATGCAGGGCGGGGCGGGTGCCCGGGGTTGCCCGGGGCCGGTGAGGGACGCGCGTCACAGCGGTGCGTGGTTACGCGATCACCGGGTCCGCGCCTAGGGTCGGGGCCATGTTCGCTGCCTATGCCGCCCGAATCGACCGCGACCAGCCGCTGAACGGCCTCGAACTGGGCGAACGCCCCGAGCCCGAGGTGCGGCCCGGATGGACCACCGTCACCGTCAAGGCCGCCTCCCTCAACCATCACGACCTGTGGTCGCTGCGCGGGGTCGGACTGCCCGAGGAGCGGCTGCCGATGATCCTCGGCTGCGACGCCGCGGGCATCGACGAGCACGGCAACGAGGTCGTGCTGCACTCCGTCATCGGCCAGACCGGACACGGCGTCGGCCCCGACGAGCCGCGCTCCATCCTCACCGAGCGCTACCAGGGCACTTTCGCCGAGCGGGTCACCGTACCCAGCTGGAACGTGCTGCCCAAGCCCAAGGAGCTCTCCTTCGAGGAGGCCGCCTGTCTGCCGACCGCCTGGCTCACCGCGTACCGGATGCTCTTCACCAACGCCGGGGTGCGGCCCGGCGACTCGGTCCTCGTGCAGGGCGCGGGCGGCGGTGTCGCGACCGCCGCGATCGCCCTCGGCAAGGCGGCCGGGCTGCGCGTCTACGCCACCAGCCGCGACGAGGCCAAGCGCAAGCGGGCCGTCGAGCTCGGCGCCGTCGAGGCCTTCGAGCCGGGCGCGCGGCTGCCGAAGCGGGTCGACGCGGTCATCGAGACCGTCGGCGCCGCCACCTGGTCCCACTCCGTCAAGTCCCTGCGCCCCGGCGGCACCCTGGTCATCTCCGGCGCCACCAGCGGCGACCGCCCCTCGCACGCCGAGCTCACCCGGATCTTCTTCCTGGAGCTGAAGGTGGTCGGCTCCACCATGGGCACCAAGGACGAGCTGGAGGACCTGCTGTCCTTCTGCGCGGCCACGGGCGTGCGGCCGGTCATCGACGAGGTGCTGCCGCTGGACCGGGCCCGCGAGGGCTTCGCGAGGATGGAGTCCGGCGAGCACTTCGGCAAGATCGTCCTGACGAACTCCTGAAGGCCTTTCAGGACTTCCTGAAGTCCTTCCGACCGAACCCTTGAACCAGGACGCTTGTCCTGATGGGATCTCCGGCACCGCGAAAAGGTGAACAACGCTCACATCGCCTGCCGGAGGTCCCCCTTGTTGCGTACCACCCTCGCGGCGGGCGCCCTCGCCGCCGCGCTCCTCGTCCCGACCGCCGCCCCCGTCCCCGCCCGCGCCGACACGGGTGGCACGGGCGACGCGATCCCCGCCCTCACCGACGCCAGGGGCCGCACCCTCACCCTGCGCGGCTGGAACCTCGCGGACAAGTCCCACCGGGGCGACCAGGCCCTCTCCGGGATCACCGAGAAGCACTTCCGCGACATGCGCGCCCAGGGCTTCGGCTTCGCCCGGCTGCTCGTCTTCTGGGACGACCTGGAGCCCACGCCCGGCCGGTACAGCCAGGACTACCTGCGCAAGATCGAACGCGTCCTCGACTGGGCCGAGAAGTACGACGTGAAGGTCGTCCTCGACGCCCACCAGGACGTGTTCGGGCCCGCGTTCGGCTCCCGGGGCATTCCGGAGTGGGCGACCAGGACCGACGGGCTGCCCTTCACCCCGCACCCCGACGACTGGTTCTCCCAGTACTTCGAGCCCGCCGTCCAACGCGCCTTCACCCACCTCTACGAGGACGCCGACCTCCAGCGCGCCCAGGCCCGGATGTGGCGGGTGCTCGCCGAACGCTTCCGCGACCACCCCGCCGTCCTCGGCTACGACCCGATCAACGAGCCCATGGGAGAGATGCGCGAGGGCGAGGACCTGCCCACCGCCGCCCGCCGTATCGAGCGCGAGCAGCTCACCCCGATGTACAACCGCCTCGCGGACGCGATCCGCGCGGCCGACCGGGACGGCTGGGTCTTCGTCGAACCGACCCCGATCGTCGGCGAGGGCGTCCCCACCGGCCTCGGCCGGATCGACGACCCGAAGATCGTGTACGCCCCGCACTTCTACAACACCGGCATGGAGGCGGGCGCCGACTACGACCCCTCGGCCGGCTGGATCGAGAGCTACGAGGCCGCCGTCACCCAGTACCCCAAGGAGTACAAGGTCCCCGTGGTGGTGGGGGAGTGGGGCCCGCTCAACAACTCCCTGCCGAACATGAACCGCTTCTACCGCGAGGCCATGGCCTCGCTCGGCCGCTACGGCTCCGGCTGGGCGGGCTGGGAGTGGTGCTACGGCGGTGGCTACTGCGCCGTGGACGGCGACGGCTCCTTCCGTACGAACAAGGAGCTGACCGCCGAGCCCTACGCGGAGGCCGTCGCCGGCACCGTCCGGGCGTCCTCCTACGACTCCGCGGCCGGTGTCTACCGCCTGGAGTACGACGCCGGCCGCCGGGGCTCCCGCGTCACCGAACTCTCCCTGCCCCCGGGCGCGTGGCAGGTCGCGACCCGGGGGAGGGCGATCGTGCTCCGCCCGTCCCTGGGCAGGGCCCTCGTTCTCGCCACCCCGGGCGCCCACGTGACGGTCACGGTGACGGCCTCCCGGTGACCGCCACCGGCCGGGGCTGAGCGAAGGACGAGGCGGGGCCGGCAGCCGGCGGCCCTGGGCGGCGCCAGCGGGGGCCGGGGCGGTGAGGGACAGAGGGGCAGACCCCGGGCCGCGGCGGCCGGGGGTCGGCCCCGCCGCCCGGGCCGGCGGATGCCCCGGACGCGGTTCGCCGCCGGCCGCTTGCCGCGCAGGGCTCGCGGCCTACGGCCTACGGCCTGCTGCGGTCCGGGGACAGCAGCGACAGGATGCTGTCCGCCGCCGTCGCCAGGTGGCGGCGGGCCTCGGTGAGCTGGTCGCGGCTCACCCCGTGGTCCCGGGCGGCGTCGCGGACGTCGTCACGGAAGCGGTCGAGCAGCCGGTCGAGCTCGCGGGCCGGTTCGGCCGCGCCGTCGATGTCCCTGGCCCAGTCGGAGACGGCCTGCCCGGGCGCGCCCGGGCGCTCGGCGCCCTGCCCGTGGCCCGTGCCCGTCACCAGGCTGCCCAGCTGCACGGTGATGTCGGAGATGCCCTCCCAGACGCCCTTCGGCCAGTCCCCGCCCTTCAGCCGCTCCTGGAACTGCTCCTGGAGCTCCTTGGCGATCCGCTGGTACTCCTTCGCCTGCCGCTTGGCCGACTGGGCCTCGGCACGGGCCTGGCGGGTCTGCTCCTTCAGCTCCTGCCTGGCCTTGCGCAGCTCCTCACGGGCGTCGAAGGAGGCCGAGGTCGTGGTCGAGCGGGACGCGGTCGCGGCCGCCCGCATCTCGCTGCGCAGCTTCCCGGCCGCGCCACGCACGTCGTCGCGGATCTCCGCGGCGAGTTCGGAGACCGACTCGCGGATCTCCTCCTCCAGATCGGCCAGTTCGCCCCCGCGTCCGGCCAGCTCGGCCCGGCCGACATCGGTGATCGAGTAGACCTTGCGGCCGCCCTCGGTGGCGTGGGTGACCAGTCCCTCCGCCTCCAGCTTGGCGAGCCGCGGGTAGACCGTGCCCGCCGAGGGCGCGTACAGGCCCTGGAAGCGCTCCTCCAGGAGCCTGATCACCTCGTACCCGTGGCGGGGGGCCTCGTCGAGCAGCTTGAGGAGATAGAGCCGGAGCCGGCCGTGGGCGAAGACGGGCGCCATGTCAGAGGACCTTTCCGGACGTGGGGGAGGGGGAGGCGGCCGTGCCGTCGCCGTCCGGCTCGGGCTCCGGCTCGGGGCGGCGGAGCAGGGCGATGGAGCCGGAGACCGTGGTCGCCTTCAGCGCGCCCTGGCCGGCGCCCAGCGTGCCAGTGATCGACCGGGTGCCCCACGTGCCGCCGACCCGCAGGTCGTCGAACGCGCTCGACACCGAGCCGCTGGTGGTGGTCGCCTCGACCCGCGCGTCCGCCGGGTGCGGCAGCCGGATCGCGATCTCGCCGGAGACGCTGGCCAGCCGGATGTCGGCGGGCGGCCCGTCGAGGCCGGCCGCCGGGTCGAGATCGATGACCATGTCCCCGCTGACCGTCTCGGCCTTCACGGCCGACCCGGCGCCGTCGATCACCGTGACGTCGCCGGTCACCGAGTTGACCTGGAGGGCGCCGGTGACGGACTGCGCCTCCAGGTTCCCGGAGACGGTCTCGGCGCGGACCGGGCCGCCGAGGCCGACGAGCGTCGTGTCGCCCGTGACACCGCGGACCGCCGTGCGCCCCTTGACGCCGGAGATCACCGTCTCGGCGGCGATCGCCCCGACCTCGACCTCGGTGCCGGCGGGCACGGCGACGGAGACCACGACCCGGCGCCGGTGGCCCTTGGGGTCGAGCCACTTGAGGAGGCCCTTCCAGTGCAGGTCCTCGTAGGTCACGGTCAGCGTGGAGCCCTCCTGCGAGACGATCAGCGGCGGGCCCTCGATCTCCGAGATCTCCAGGCGCGCGGAACTCTCGTCCGTGCCCACCACGTTCACCACTCCGTTGACCACCCGGACCTGGAGCCGCCGCACGGGGTCGGTCAGCGGGATCTTCCGAGGCTCGGTGACGGACCACTCTGTCATGGTGCTGACCTCCCGTTTCGCGTGCGTCACGACATCGAGACGACGTCGAGTCGACGCAACATATCGCGTCTTCCGATAGACACGATATATCGCGGTACGGTCAAGTCAACCCCGACTCTCCCCTGACAGGGTCGGGTGAGGGGTGGAGCCCGGCTCGGGCCGGGGGCGAGGGCATTACGCACCCAAAGCGGACAATTGGCCTACGTTGGTGGGCATGACTGCGACATCGGGATCCCGCTCCGCCGGAGCGCTGCTGCTCTGCCGCGCCGAGCCCCCGGCGGTCCGCCCGCCGGCCCAGCTGCTCCGCGAACAGCTCCTCCTCGCACCCGCGGGACCCGACTGGAGCGTGCTCGTCCCGGAGGGGAAGCCCTGGCTCGACGAGGGCGAACCCGTCGAACGGGTCGTCACCGGCTGGGCCACCGCCCTCGCCGTCGGCGCCGCCTGGCCGGTTCTCGCCCTGTGGTGGGACGCGGACCGCGCCGGATTCACCCTGGCCGCCGGCTTCCGCCGCACCGTCGGCTACACCTGGCTCGCGGACGGCACCCCGGTCGGCGAGGACGAGGCCATGCGCACCTTCGCCGCCCGGCTCGCGCTCGACCCCGTGCTCGACGTCCAGGCCCTGGAACCCCTGACCCGGCCCGACCCGGACGCCGACGCCCACGCCCGGCTCGTCGGGCTCACCGCGGTCCTCGCCCGCACCGGACTCGCCCTGCCCACGGGCCTCGCGCCCGGCGAGAACCCCGACCGGCTGCGCTCCGTGGCCCGCGCCCAGGGCGCCGAACCCCTCGAATGGTCCGGCTGGCGGGACGCCGTACGCGCCGAACTCGACGCCGTCGAGGACAGCCGCCTGGGCCCGTATCTGCTCGGACCGCGCGCCCGCGTGCTCGGTGCCGTCCAGCTCGCGGCCGGGCTGCCGCTGCTCGCCTGGGGCATCCGCCGCCGCAGCGGCGGCTGGGCGACGGCCGGCGCGCTGCTCGTCGCCCACGGGGCGCTCGGCCTCGCCTACGAGCGCCTGTGCGACCGCCTGCGGGAGGCGCCGAAACCGTAACCGCGCGGAAGCCCCGTACCCCGTACCGGGAGCCCCCGTACCCCGTACCCCGTACCCCGTATGGAGACTGCCGCTATCCATCCGTCCGGCGGGCTCGCCTACTCGTCGTCGTCCTCGTCGTCGAGCCGGGCCAGCCAGGTCGCGAGGCGCTCGACCGGCACCTCGAAGTCGGGGTTGAGGTCGACGAACGTGCGCAGCTGCTCGGCGAGCTCACCGAAGGTGACCTCCTCCTCGCCGCGCCGCTTCTCCAGTTCCTCGATGCCACGGTCGGTGAAGTACATGCGATCAGAATAGGCCGTGGTCCGCGGAGCCGACCGCGTCCCCTGTTCCTCTCACGTCCCACGGACTAGCCTCTTTCATCATCGTTTCGGGGAGCGGGGGCCGCTGTGACGGATGGAATCGCTCGGATTCGGCTGGACGACGGCACGCCCGTGTGGGCCCGGGTCAGCGCGGCGGAGGAACTCCGCCGGGGCGGCGGGTTCCAGGACACCGGGCTCGGGGACCGGGTGGTCTCCATGGCCGGCGGTCTGACCGACGTGGTGCGCGGGGTGGTCGGCTCGCTGCGGGCCGGACTCGACCCGCAGGGCTCGGTCGAGGTCGCGGTCAGCTTCGGCATCGAACTCTCGGCGCAGGCGGGCAAGGTGATCGGCGTGCTCGCCGACGGCGGCGGCAAGGCCTCCGTCAACGTCTCCCTGACCTGGACCGAGCCGGGCCGCCCGGCCGACGAGGGTGCCGCGCCGCCCGCCGGCTCCGTCGCGAGGACCCCGGCCGAGGACGTTTCCGTCGGTGCCTCTGTCGGTGCTCCCGGTGGCACACCCGGTGGCAGTCCCACCGGCACCGCGCCCGCGGCCGGTACGCCTGCCGCCGTGCCGCCCATGGCCGGCGCGCCCGCCGCCGTACCGCCCATGCCGCCCGAGCCCCCGGCCGTACCCGCCCCGCCGACCGTCCCCGCACCCGCCGTCTCCCCGGAGCGCGGCCCTGGCGCCGTATGAGCGCCTTCGACGCTCTCGTGCGCCCCGCCCTCGTGCGCATCGCCGCTCCCGGCGACGGGTATGACCCGCACGGCGACCCGTTCTGGGGCACCGGATTCTTCATCGCCCCCGGCTGGGTGCTGACCTGTGCCCACGTCGTGGCCAAGGGGGGTAGCGCGGTGTGGAGGAGGGAGCCGGCCGTCGGCATCACCTGGGACGGCGGACGCACCACCGGGCAGGTCGTGCTCGCCAAGCCGCGCCCCGCCAAGCCCGACGACGAGCTGCCCTTCTGGGAGTTCCCCGACCTCGCCCTCGTCCGTGTGGAGGGCGCCGAGGGCGCCGCCTGCGTACGGCTCAGCGAGCGCCCGGCGACCGTCGGCACCCAGGTCAGCCTGCACGGCTGGGCCCGGCAGACCGGTGAGGTGAAGGTGCGGAGCGTACGCGCCGAGGTCAACGGCTCGGAGGGCGGCGCACTGCTGCTCACCGGCGGCCTGCCCGTCGAGGGCTGCTCCGGCGGCCCCGTCGTCGACCTCGGCCGGGTCGCCGTCATCGGCGTCAACAAGGGCCGCGGCGACAACGAGGGCGCCGCCGTCCCGCTCACCTCGCTGCGCGAGCTGTACGACGTGCCCGGCGGCCAGGTGCTGCACGAGGTGCTGCGCGCCCACGACCGTCACCACTTCGCCAGGAACAGCCTGTTCGGCGCGGTCGGCACCAACTGGACGGCCGCCCAGATGCGGGTGTGGAACGCCACCGCGCGCGGGGTCAGCCCGTCCCGTCGCACCCATCTGTACGGCCTGTTCGCCGAACTCCCGTCGCCCACCGGCCCCGGCGAGGTGATGGCCCTCGTCGACGCGGTCAAGCGCCGGGTCCTGCACCCCGACTACCAGGCCGTCCTGGAGACCGACGCCCGCACGTGGCGCGACGGTGTGGGCCTGCTGCACGAACTGCACGCCACCGAGCAGGAGCAGGGCCGTGGCAGCACCGACCTCGGACTCGACGCGGTGCTGCTGTACGCGGCGCAGGTGGCCCGGCATGTCGCGGAGCGGTACGGCTCCGAGGCGGCGGGAGGGGCCGGGGCCGGGGTCGGGGTCGGGAGCAGGGGCGCCGGGGTCGGCGATCCTGGGACCGGCGATCCCCGGGCCGCCGGTGCCGGGATGACCGCTGCCGGGATCGACGCGGCGGTCCGCAGCCTCATGGACTGGATCGCCGGCGAGTCCGGCGACGTCCACGCCGCCGTACGCGAGGACATCGCCGCGCTGCTCGCCCCCGCGCCGTCCGAACCGGACGGCCCCGGCGGCCCGCCCGCACCCGCGCGTGCGGCCCGCGCCGATGTCCGGATCGAGATCGACGCCGTCCCGTACAGCAGCCCGCGCCGCTATGGCTGGCGCGTCATGCTGCTCTTCGACGGGCGCACGGTCAGCCCGCTGAAGAGCGACGACGCCGGCGTCAGCCGCGACAGGCTCCGCGAGGCCCTGCGCGCTCCGATCGCCGACGCACTGCGCCGTGGTGACAGCGGCGACCACCTCGCCGCCGTGGAAGTGGCGCTGCCGCGCGAGCTGTTCGACGAACCTCTCGACACCTGGCGCCTCTCGGCCGAGGAGGAGCCCTTCGGCGAGCGCTCCCTGCCGCTCGGGCAGCGCCGCGCGGTGCTGCTGCGCGACCGCAACCGCAGCCGGTTTCCGCCGTCCCCGGAGTGGCGCCGGCGCTGGCGCGGCAGCGAGGGCGGCCCGCTGCGGGCCGTGCCGCTGCGCGCGGAGGTGCTTACTGCGGGCGCGGAGGCGCACGCGCCGCACGTCCGCAAGGAGAGCCGGATGACGGCGTACGAACGCCTCGACGCGGTCCCCGACGGCAGCGTCCCGGTCTACTGCGGGCCCGTCGGCGGCGGCGCCGGCCAGCGCGCCATGGAGGCCGCCCTCGCCGCCGGGCACCCCATCGCCCTCTGGCGCCGCACCGTCCGCGACCACGCCGACTGCGGCGAGTTCCACCACCGCGCCGGCGAACTCCTCGCGGCCACCACCGGCGCCGACGCACTCCACCGCCCCGTCCGCATCCTCCGCATGCGCGCGGGCGACACCGAGGCCGACCCGGCGGAGCGCGCCGAACACGCCTGGGCCGAGGACCTCGCGGTCCTCTACGACCCCCCGGACCGCCCACCCTTCGAGCCCCCACTGGAGGGCCCGCCGCTGCTGGGGGAGGGCGAGTGAGGCCGCGGGGTGGACGTGGGCGCCCCGCCCCCGGCGGGCGGGACAGCCGGGCCGCGAGCCGTACGCGCCCGGCCGCCGCCGCGCCGGGCAGCCGGGTCGCAGGCCGACTCCGACCGGCTGCCGTCGGGCGCCGCACCCGGGCCGTGGGCGGTGCTCGACCGGCCGCCACCGGGCCGGGCAGCTGTGCCGCCAGCTGCACGCATCCCGCTGCTGCCGGGCGCCGCCGCCGGGCCGCGGGCCGTGCCCGACCGGCCGCCACCGGGTTTCACACCCGGGCCGTCGGGCCACGCACCCGCGCCGCCGCCGGGTCCTGCCCCAGGGCCGCAGGCCGCATGACGCCGGCCTGCGGCGGCTGTATCCAACTGGCCCTCGGCGGGGCGGGTTCGACGGGTGACGGGTCTGACGTTCGCGTCGCGAGCCGTACGCGCCCGGCCGCTGCCGCGCCGGGCAGCCGGGTCGAAGGCCGACCCCGACCGGCCGCCGCCGGGTCCCGCACCGGGTCGCGGGCCGTGCCCGACCGGCTGCCGTCGGGTTCCGCACCCGGACCGCCGGGGCCACGCACCCGCGCCGCGGGCCGTGGCCCGGGAGGCGTCGCCGGGGCGGCGCGCCGCGTGCCCGGCTGCCTTGCGCGCTGCCGTACGCGCCCCGGCGGCGCCGTTTCGGGGCGTCGTGACTCCGCCCGTACGGGATCGGGCTCCGGGCCCTCGCATCAATCCGGTCGTCGACGGGCAGGTTCGGCCGGGGGAGGGGGCGACGGGGCCGGATTGTCCGGCGACGGAGGGGACTTGGGGGCGGTACGGTCGACGGGGGTCGGTACAGCCATCACAGCCAGGAGGGGTCAGGCGTGAACGATTGGCGGATCTACCGTGGGGCCGGCCATCCGCATGACGAGATTCACCGGCTGCCCCCGCCGCCGCCCTGGCGGGACTTCTCCGCGGGCGGGGTCGACGACACGCTGGCCGGTTCCGACCGGCGGCTCGGGGTGCGGCGGCGGCTGGTGCAGAACCATCACCCCCGGCCCGCCGAGACCGACGCCGTCAACGCCGCGCTGTATCTGCGCAGGCCGCTGCTCGTCACCGGCAACCCCGGGACCGGCAAGTCCACGCTCGCCCACGCCGTCGCCCATGAGCTGGGTCTGGGCCGGGTGCTTCGCTGGCCGATCGTCTCCCGTTCGACGCTGCAGGACGGCCTCTACCGCTACGACGCCATCGGCCGGCTCCAGGACGTGCAGCTGGAACGGGCCCGGGCGGACGCCCGCGCGGACGCCGGGGCGGGCGGCGGCGCCGCGAGTGCGGCCGGGATCGGCTCGTATCTGCGGCTCGGCCCGCTCGGCACCGCGCTGCTGCCCTCCGAGCTGCCCCGCGTGCTGCTCATCGACGAACTCGACAAGAGCGACCTCGACCTGCCCAACGACCTCCTGAACGCCCTGGAGGAGGGCGAGTTCGCCATCCCGGAGCTGGAGCGGCTCGCCGACCGCGAGCCGGTCGTGGAGGTGCTGACCGACGACGGGCGCAAGGTGCCCGTGCGGGGCGGGCGGGTCCGCTGCACCACGTTCCCGTTCATCGTGCTCACCTCCAACGGCGAACGGGACTTCCCCGCCGCCCTGTTGCGCCGCTGCATCCGCCTGGAGCTGGAGGCACCCGGCGAGGAGCAGCTCAACGCCATGATCGAGGCGCATCTCGGGGCGGACGCCGCGGCCGCCGAACCCGGACTCGTGGCCCGGTTCCTCGACCGGGAGCCGGGCGAGGTCATCGCCACCGACCAGCTGCTCAACGCCCTCTATCTGACCCAGCACGCCCCCCGCGCCGAGCGGGTGACCCGGGACCGCATCGCGGACATGCTCATGCAGCCGCTCGATCAGCCGAGGTGATGGCCGGATGCGCCGGATGCATCTGGAGGAGCTCACCCGCAGACTCCGGGCCGGCGGGCAGGATCCGACGGCCGAGGAGATCGCGGACGCCGTGTGGCTCGCCCAGTGGCTGCCGCGCACCGACCCGGCGGGCCGGGCCGGGGACCCGCCGCCAGGTCCGCCGGGTGCCGGCACCCCGGTGGAGGGGCGAGATCCGGCCACCGGTGCCACCGGCACACCCGCCACCGACGCCCCACCGGACCCGGACGCCCCGGACGCCGCACAGGCCACACACGCACCGGCGGCACCGCCGGGCCGGCCCGCCGAGACCGTCGACCTGCTGATGCCCGGGTCGGGCGGCGAGGGCGGCGGACTCGCCACGCGCGCGCGTGGCGGCGGCGCCGCACTGCCCGTCCGGGCCCCCGGCGCCAACGCCCTTCCCGGCCTCCTCGGTCTGCAGAAGGCGCTCCGGCCACTGCGCCACTACGCCGCCCATCTGCCCGCCCGCCCCGGCGGTGAACGCCTCGACGAGGAGGCCACCGCCGAGCGCAGCGCCGCCTCCGGCATCCTCACCCCCGTCCTTCGCCCCGCCGCCGGCCTGCGCCCCGACATCCAGCTGCTCATGGACACCGGGCCCGCCATGGTCGTCTGGACCCGGATGGTCGAGGAACTGCGCCAGGCCTGCCAGCAGTCCGGCGCCTTCCGCGACGTGCAGGTGCACCGGCTGCACGACACCGGCGAGGGCCTGCCGCTCGTCACCACCACCAGCGGCCCCGACGGCCGGCCCCGGCTGCGGCCCGGAGACCAGCTCCACGACCCCACCGGGCGCCGCCTCACCCTCGTCGTCACCGACTGCGTCGGCCCGCTCTGGCAGCGCGGCGCCGCCCAGAAGCTCATCCACCAGTGGCCCCGGCACTCCCCGCTCGCCCTCGTCCAGCCGCTGCCGCCCCGGCTGTGGCCGCGCACCGCGCTCCCCGTCGAACCCGGCACCCTGGAGCGGCCCAGCGGCCCCGGCGGGCACGTCCGCTTCGAACCCGACGAGCCGGACTGGGAGCCCGCCGCCGCCGGCCTGCGGGCCGTGCCGGTGCTCACGCCCACGCCCGAGGCCTTCGCCTCCTGGGCCCGGCTGCTCACCGGGCACGGCGGGGGAGCGGTACGCGGCTGGGCGGCGCGCATCGGCCCCGTACCCGCCGGACCCGTGTCCGAACGATACGGATCCGCACCCGGACCCGTGCCGTACGGATCCGCTCAGTCCTCCCGGGCCCCGCGGTCCGGCACCGGCGTCAGGGCGGCCGCCGGCGCCCGGCGCGGCGACGAGGAACTCCTACGCGCCTTCCGCGCCGGGGCCTCCCCCGGGGCGGTCCGGCTCGCCGTGCACCTCGCCGCCGCCCCGCTCGCGCTGCCCGTCATGCAGCTCGTGCAGCGCGCCATGCTTCCCGACACCGGCCCCATGGAGCTCGCCGAGGTGCTGCTCAGCGGCCTCCTGCGGCGGCTGCCCGACCCGACCCCGTACCCCTGCTTCAGCTATCCGCCGGCCGTGCAGGACCTTCTCCTCGGCTCGCTCGACCGGGGCGCCGCCGCGCTCGTGCTCAAGCACTGCTCCGAGTTCGTCGAGCGTCACTTCGGCCAGGGCATGCGGAACTTCCCCGCCCTCGCCGCCGCCCGGCTCGCCGGACAGGGCGCCGAGGAGGACCCGGCCGGCGGTACCGCCGCGGTCGCCGTCCCCCGGGAGGACGAGGAGCAGCCGGCCGGCGCCGCCTCCGAGCTCTTCGCCCGCATCCCCGCGCGCGTGCTGCGCTTCTACCACCCCGACCTCGTCACCCCCGAACCCCTCGCCGCCGCCCGCCGTCTGCTCGACCAGTGGCGCGGCCAGTCCGACCCCTCGCTGCTCGCCTCCGCCCGCGAGCTCGTCGAGACCGCGCTCGGACAGGGCCTCGGCGCCGAGGGACCGCCCGCCCGCCCCGAGGACGTCGCCGGGGCCCGGCTGGTGCTCGGGCAGGTGCTGTACGCACAGGCCGGCACCGCGGCCGTACGGGACCGGGGGCAGCGCCGGGAACTGCTCGACCGGGCCCTGACCGAGCTCGTACGTGCCGGGGAGCTCGCCGCGCCCGGCGGCCAGGACTGGGCCGAGGCCCGGCTCGAACAGGCCGCCGCCCACCACGCGCTGTGGCGGCACACGGGCGAGGCCGGCCGGCTCGACGCGGCCCTCGCCCCGCTCGCGGGGGACCCGGCCGGCTGGCCCGAGAGCCACCGGCACGCGCTGCTCGTACGACGCGGGCGGCTGCGTCTCGCGCGCGGCGAAGGCGCCGAGGCGGCCACCGAGTTCACCGCGGCCCTCGCCCTCTCGCCCGCGGGCGCGGGTGCCTCCGGCGGCCCGGTCGTGCTCGACCTGCTCGACCTGGCCGACGCGCTGCACCTCGCCGTCGCCCCGCCCGAGAGCGTCGCCGACGCGCTCGACCGGGCCGAACCGCTGCTCGGCGACTCCCTCGCGCTCCGGCTGCGCTGGACCACCGCGCGGGCGCGCCTGTACGAGACCACCGGCGACGGCCCGGCCGCCGACGAGGCCTACGAGCGCGCCACCCTGCTCACCCCGGCCGAGGGCGAACAGCGCGGCCGGCTCCTGCTCACCTGGGGCGAGTCCCTGCTGCGCCGGGCCGCCGCCGCGACCGGCACCGCGCCCGTCGACCGTGCCGAGTCGGTGCTTCGCGAGGCCCTCACCTGCCTGCCCGCGACGGCGGGCGTCCGCTCCCGGGCCGTCGTCCTCATCGGCAGCGTCCTGGCGCTCCGCTACGACCGCGCGGGCTTCCTGCCCGACCTCTTCGAGAGCCGTCACCTCCTCGACCAGGCCGTCCGCGCCACCCGCGACCCGGCCGCCCGGGCCGAGGTCTGGCTCCAACTGGCCTGGGTCCGGCTCCGGCTGAGCGAGACGACCCACGACGGGCAGCTGCCCACCGCCCTGACCGCCTACCAGCGCGCGGCGGAGGACAGCCGCACGGCCCACGGCGACACCCCCGGCACGCTCACGCTCGCGCGGGCGCTGCACGGGCAGGGGGCGGTGCTCGCGCTGATGGACCGGCTGTCGGCCGCCGTGACCGCGCTGCGCGCCGCCACCGGGCAGTGGAACCGTCTCGACGCGGGCATGCGGGAGCTCGACTGGGCGGACGTGGAGCGCACCCGCGGCCTGCTCGCGACCCTGACGGCGAGCCCCCGCCCGCAGCCGGCCCGGCTCTCCGCGCAGGAGCGGAAGCTCCTCGCGCCACCGTGGTGGCCCTGGCGGGAAGCGGAGGCGTAGACCGCCGGGACGGAATCGGAACGGCTGGATAACGGGGGCGCGCATGGGCGCAGTTGAGTCGAACGGGTTTCTGGGTTTGCGAGGTCGGGAAGAACCGCTCCGCCGCTACGCCTGTGGGGGACGAGGTCGTGTCGTGTGGATCAGGCCGGATCAGCGAGCGGCGTTCGGTGCCTGGGGTCTCCCCAGGCCCACCAGGGCCGAGGCCTGGGGCCTCCCCAGGCCTGCCGGAGCCGAGGGCTGGGGCCTCCCCAGGCCCGCCAGGGCCGAGGGGACGGATCGCAAGGCGGAAGAGGGGGACGACGCGGTGGGGGCACCTCCCGGGCGAAGCCCAGGGGGACGTCGGCGACCGATGACGACGCGGCGAGGCTTCCCGCAGGCCCTGGCGGGCCTGGGGAGGCCCCATGTGCCGGGCGGCGGGAGCCCGGCAGGATCCGCACGACACGGCCTGGGGCCGGTGAGGAGGAGTCGAGGGTGTTGGAGCACACGCAGTGGCGGACCGGCGCCGGCCGGGATGCCGGAACGCCTCCGCCCCCGCCCGATCTCGCCACCGTCGACCTGCACACCCTTCGGGTCGTGGACCATCCCGCTCTGGTGGCCGAGGCCGAGCGGGTGCTCGGCCGGCCGCTCGACCTCGGCGAGTCCTGGGTCAGTGAGGGCAACCCCTGACACCTCGCGCCGCCACCGGCGCTTTTCGGCCGGATTTCCGCACCGGCCGCCCGCCGGCGGAGCGGGCGCGTGCTGACGACCGGCCTCCTCACCGAGGCCCAGTTCGCCGAACTGGCCAGGACGGGCCCGGCCGTCCCGGGCATGGCGACGCTCCGGGCCGGGCTGCGCGGGCACCGGTCGCTGTTGCTCAAGGCGCTGCTCATCCGCGTCCAGCGCGAGCGGGACGTGGTGGACCCGGCCGTGTTACGCCGCTTCGAGAACGCCTGGGAGCTGCTCGAACGGGCCGAGCGCGCCCGGCCGGTGACGGCACGGGAGGTGCTCGACTACCCCACCACCGGAGCGTGGCTCGCCGCCGCCCTCGGCGCCGCCGCCGGCGCCGAGCTGGAGCACCGCCTGGAGCGGCTGGAATCCATAGCCGTCACCGCGGCGCTGCGGGCCGGCTGCACGTTCGACCTCAGTGCCGTCGCCCCCCAGGGGACCCTGTCCCTGACCGGTGTCGGGCGCGGCAGCGTCGGCGCGGAGCGGGTACGGATCAGGGCCCGCGCCCGGGTGGTGCGCATCGTCCCCGACGACGCCCGCACGGCCCGGGGAGGGCTGGTCCTCGCCCGCCCGGGGCGCGGCAGGCTCACCGGACTCGGCCCCGGCTGGGCGGCCCTGCGCCCCTTGCCCGGCACCACGGCCCTGCTGGACGACCTGGATCCGTACCGGGTACCGCCCGGCGGTGTGGGCGCCCCGCCCCGGGCCGCCGCCGACCGCACCGCCATCGACTCCGAGGCCTGGCACGAGCGCTGGCGCGTCGCCCACCGGCTGCTGAACCGGATCGACCCGGCGCGTTCCGCCGAAGTGCGCCGCGCCGTGCGGACCGTCGTCCCGCTCAGCCTCGACGGCCCGCTCACCGTGCCGATGAGCGCGACCCTGCGGGCCGCCCCCGGCGCCGTGCTCGCCTCGCTGCCCGCCAGCCCGCGGGCGATGGCCGAGACCCTCGTACACGAGGTGCACCACAGCAAACTCGCCGCCCTGAACGAACTCGTGCCCCTGCACCGGCGGGAGAGGTCCGCCCTGCACCGGGTCGGCTGGCGCTCGGACCCCCGGCCCATCGCCGGGGTCTACCAGGGTGTGTACGCCCACCTCGCCCTCACCGACCTGTGGCGACGCGCGGTCGCCGCGGACGGCGCGCCGAGGGCGTGGCGTACGCGCGCGGAACAGCGGTTCGAGCGCTTCCACGTTCAGGTGGGCGCGGCGTTGGAGATCCTGCTTGAATCCGATGAACTGACCATCGCAGGACGGGAGTTCGCCCGACACATGCAGAGGCATCATGCGAGCCTCGGCAGGGTGCGCGGACCCCTTGGGTGACACTGTGCCACAGAGATGTGACACACCGTGGCACATGAGTCGCATGCATGAGTCGCATGAGTGATGAGGGAGCAACGATGGCGGAGCAAGGGCGGTCCGGCGCCGCGACCGGACCGGAACACGTCCTGGTGGTCTTCCCGGGCTATCACCGCCCCTGGGCCACCTGGATCGCACAGCGGCTCGACCTCCAGGGCATCCGGAGCACCCTGCAGCGCTGGGACCCGCCGCGCGAGGTGCCCCTGGAGGACTCCCTGGGCGACCTGCTGCTCGCCCGCGGACAGGTCCTCCTCGTCCTGAACGACTGGTTCTTCGAACTCGGCCCCCGCCCCGCCGGCGAGTGGAACGACGTGCTGCGCGGCTTCGTCGCGTCCCAGGCCGACCGGTTCGCCGCCGTCAACCTCACCAACCGGCCGCTGCTGCCCGCCACCGCCGTCCTCGAACCCGTCAGTCTCTGGGGGGTCGGCGAGGAGGACGCCGAGGCCCGGCTGTTCAGCCGGCTCGGCATCGGGCCGCGCCGTTCGGCCGCCCGCCGCGTCCCGCCGGGCTCGCTCGTCCGCTACCCCGACACGCCCCCCGAGATCTGGGGCGAGGTCCCGCGCCGCAACCCCCGGTTCACCGGACGCGACGACCTGCTGACGGAGCTGCAGGAACGTCTCATGGACGCCGAGCGCGGCAACGCCGCCTGCACCCTGCTCGGCATGTCCGGCATCGGCAAGACCCAGATCGCCGCCGAGTACGCCCACCGCTTCAGCCCCGACTACGACGTGGTCTGGTGGGTCAGCTCCGACGACCGCAACGTGCAGCGCGACCGCTTCGGCGAACTCGCCGCCTCCCTCGGCCTCGCCACCGGCAACGAGCCCGGCGAACGCATCCGCGCCGTCCGTGAGGCCCTGCGCCGCGGCGACCCGCAGTCCAAGTGGCTGGTGATCTTCGACGGCTGGGACGACACCGACGGCGCCGAGATCATGCTCCCGCACGGCCCGGGCCACGTCCTGATCACCTCGCGCAACCGGGCCTGGGGGGAGCACACCGACATCGTCCAGGTGCCCAGCTTCGACCGGGCCGAGTCCACCGGCTATCTGATGCGGCGCGCCCCGCACATCTCCGCCGCCGAGGCCGACGAGGTCGCCGCCGAGTTCGGGGACGTACCCCTGCCGCTCGTCCAGGCCGCCGCCTGGCTCGGCGAGTCCCGCATGGAGGTTCCCGAGTACCTGCGCATGGTGCGGGAGGGCCGGCTCTCCACCGTCGACGAGGCCGCCGCCTCCCACGGCTACCCGCACGCCTCCCTCACCTCCTGGGCCATACTGATCAACCGGCTCCGCCGCACCCAGCCACAGGCCGTCGAGATCCTCAGCCTGTGCGCCTCCTTCGCCCCCGGACGCATCCCCCTCGGTGTCATCCGCGCCTACCCGCAGGCCGAACTCCCCGAGGACCTGCGCTGGATGACCACCGACCTGCCCACCTGGAGCCGGGCCCTGGACACCCTGGTCAACTACTCGGTGCTCACCCGCGAGATGCGCGGTCCGACCACCGAGACCGGTCCGCACCAGGAGTCCGTGCACATGCACCGGCTCGTCCACGACATCGTCGCCCGGCTCACCGACGGCCCCCACCGCGACGCCCACCGCAAGGCCGTCCGCACCCTGCTCGCCGAGGCCGACCCCGGCAACCCCATGGACAGCCGCCACTGGCCCCGCTACGCCGAGCTGCTGCCCCATCTGGAACCCTCGGGCGCACTCACCAGCCGCAACCCGCGCATCCAGAACGCCGTCCTCAACTGCCTGCGCTACTGCTACCGCAGCGGCGAGTTCAAGGCCGGGGCCAGGCTGGCCGAGAAGATCCGGGCCAGCTGGAGCGGGTTCATGGACCCGCTGGCCCAGCCGATGCTGGACCTGACCACCCAGGAGGGCAACGTCCTGCGCGCCAGCGGCCGGTTCCGCGAGGCCCACCAGCTGGACCACGCCCTGCGTCTGCGGCTCGGCGAGGCCAGCCCGGCCAACGACCTCGGCATCATGCTCTGCGAGGGCGCCATCGCCAGCGACCTGCGCCACCTCGGACAGTACGCCGACGCCGAGACCCTCCAGCGAGAGGTCCTCGACGAGGCCCGGCGCATGCTCGGCGACACCGACTTCGTCAGCCTCGTCGCCCGCTTCAACCTGGGCCTCGGACTCCGGCTCCTCGGCCGCTACCAGGAGGCGTACGACCTCGACATCGAGACCCTGGCCACCCGTGAGACCGTGCTGCGCACACGGCACGCCAACACCCTCAACTCCGGCATCGCCTGCGCCCAGGACCTGCGGCTCCTCGGCCGCTACCGGGACGCCCTGGCCCGCCAGGAGTCCAATCTGCGCATGCACGTCCAGGTGCTCGGGCCGCTGCACCCGCAGACCCTCAAGGCACGTGCCCAGCTCACCCTGTGCCGGCGCCGCGAGGGCGGCTTCCAGCAGGACATCGGCGCCATGATGGCCACCACGCTCGACCAGCTGGAACAGGTCCACGGCCGCGGCCACTACGTGACGCTGGCCTTCATCAACGACTTCGGCAACTTCCTGCGCGAGCACGGCGACCTGTCCAAGGCCAAGGAGCTCATCACCGAGGCCGAGGCCGGCTACCGCGCCCTCCTCGGCCCCGCCCACCCCTTCTCCACCGGCATGCTCTGCAGCACCGGGCTCGTCATGCAGGCGTCCGGAGAGCGCGCCGACGCCCTCGCCATGCTGGAGGCGGCCCTCGCCGGGCTCACCGCGTCCCTCGGCCCCGACCACCCCTGGGTCCTCGGCTGCGCGCTCAACGCGGGCGCCGCACGCAACTTCAACGGCAGGGTCGCCGACGCCGCCGAGCTCAGCCGCGACACCCTGCGCCGGGCCCGGCACACCCTCGGCAACGACCACCCGCTCACCCTGTCCTGCCAGATCGCGCTCGCCACCGATCTGCGCGGCCTGCGGGAGACCGAGGAGGCGGGCAAGCTGGAGGAGGACGCGCTGCTCACCCTCACCCGCACGCTGGGCGCGCAGCACCCGCACACCCTGTCGGCCCGTCAGCGCATCCGGCCCTACTGGGACTTCGAGGCGTACTTCTAGACGTACTTCTAGGCCCGCAGCCCCTCGCCGAACGCCGGAGGCCCGGCACCCCCCTCGGGGTGCCGGGCCTCCGTACGTACAGCCGCTCCGTACGCCTGGGATCAGGCGTCGAAGACCTCCGCGACCAGCTGCGCCTGCTCCGCCTGGTGGCGCTTGGCCGAGCCGACCGCCGGGGAGGAGGAGTGCGGGCGGGAGATCCGGCGCAGGCGCTCGCCCGCCGGGATGTCCGCGCCGACCGCCAGGTCCAGGTGGTCGATCAGGTTGAGCGCGATGAACGGCCAGGCACCCTGGTTCGCCGGCTCCTCCTGGGCCCACAGGTACTTCTCGGCGTTCGGGTACTTGGCGATCTCGGCCTGCAGCTCGGCACCCGCCAGCGGGTACAGACGCTCCAGACGGATGATCGCCGTGTCCGTGGCGCCGCGCTTCTGACGCTCGGCCTCCAGGTCGTAGTAGACCTTGCCGGCGCAGAAGACGACCTTGCGGACGTCCGCCGCGTTCACGGAGTCGTCGCCGATCACCGGGCGGAAGCCGCCGGTGGTGAACTCCTCCACCTTCGACGCCGCGGCCTTCAGACGCAGCATCGACTTCGGGGTGAAGACGATGAGCGGCTTGTGGTGCGGGTTGTGGACCTGCCAACGCAGCAGGTGGAAGTAGTTCGACGGCAGCGTCGGCATGGCGACCGTCATGTTGTCCTGGGCGCACATCTGGAGGAAGCGCTCCGGGCGGGCGGACGAGTGGTCCGGGCCCTGGCCCTCGTAGCCGTGCGGCAGGAGCAGGGTGACGCCGGAGGTCTGGCCCCACTTCTGCTCGGCCGAGGAGATGAACTCGTCGACGACGGTCTGCGCGCCGTTGACGAAGTCACCGAACTGGGCCTCCCAGACCACCAGGGAGTCCGGGCGGGCCAGGGAGTAGCCGTACTCGAAGCCCATCGCCGCGTACTCGCTGAGCATCGAGTCGTAGACGTTGAAGTGGGCCTGCTCGTCGCTCAGGTAGAGCAGCGGGGTGTAGTCCTCGCCGGTCTCCTGGTCCACGAGCACCGCGTGGCGCTGGCCGAAGGTGCCGCGGCGGGAGTCCTGGCCGGAGAGGCGGACCGGAGTGCCCTCCATCAGCAGGGAGCCGATGGCGAGGGTCTCGCCGAAGCCCCAGTCGATGGTGCCGTCGTCGATCGAGGCCGCGCGGCGCTGCAGCTGCGGCATCAGACGCGGGTGGACGGTGACCTGGTCCGGGATGTTGACCTGCGACTCGGCGATCCGCTTCACGACCTCCTGGGAGACCGCGGTGGTGACGGCGACCGGGAACTGCGGCTTGGCGTCCGGGACCTGCGCCGGGGCCGGGGCCGCGGTGGCCTCGCGGACCTCCGCGAAGACCTTCTCCAGCTGGCCCTGGAAGTCCTGGAGCGCCTGCTCCGCCTCTTCCAGGGTGATGTCGCCACGGCCGATCAGCGACTCGGTGTACAGCTTGCGCACCGAGCGCTTCTTGTCGATCAGGGTGTACATCTGCGGGTTGGTGAACTGCGGGTTGTCGCCCTCGTTGTGACCGCGGCGGCGGTAGCAGATGAGGTCGATCACGACGTCCTTGTTGAACGTCTGGCGGAACTCGAAGGCGAGCCGCGCCACGCGGACGCAGGCCTCCGGGTCGTCGCCGTTCACGTGGAAGATCGGCGCCTCGATCATGCGGGCGACGTCCGTCGCGTACATGGAGGAACGCGAGGCCTCCGGGGCGGCGGTGAAGCCGACCTGGTTGTTGATGACGATGTGGACCGTGCCGCCCGTGCGGTAGCCGCGCAGCTGCGACATGTTGAGGGTCTCGGCCACGACGCCCTGGCCCGCGAAGGCCGCGTCACCGTGCAGGGCGACCGGCAGGACGGTGAAGTCCGTGCCGCCCTTGTTGATGACGTCCTGCTTGGCGCGGGAGACACCCTCCAGGACCGGGTCGACCGCCTCCAGGTGGGAGGGATTGGCGACCAGGGAGACCTTGATCTGCTCGCCGTCGAGACCGGTGAAGGTGCCCTGGGCGCCCAGGTGGTACTTCACGTCGCCGGAGCCGTGCATCGACTTCGGGTCGAGGTTGCCCTCGAACTCGCGGAAGATCTGCGCGTACGACTTGCCGACGATGTTCGCGAGGACGTTCAGGCGCCCGCGGTGGGCCATGCCGATGACGACCTCGTCGAGGCGGGACTCGGCCGCCGAGTCGATGACCGCGTCGAGCAGCGGGATGACCGACTCGCCGCCCTCGAGCGAGAAGCGCTTCTGGCCGACGTACTTGGTCTGCAGGAAGGTCTCGAAGGCCTCCGCGGCGTTCAGCCGGCGCAGGATGCGCAGCTGCTCCTCGCGCTCCACGCGGGCGTGCGGGCGCTCCACGCGGTCCTGGATCCACTTGCGCTGCTTCGGGTCCTGGATGTGCATGAACTCGATGCCGGTGGTGCGGCAGTACGAGTCGCGGAGCACGCCGAGGATGTCGCGGAGCTTCATCATCGACTTGCCGGCGAAGCCGCCGACCGCGAACTCGCGCTCCAGGTCCCACAGGGTGAGGCCGTGCTCGGTGATGTCCAGGTCGGGGTGCTTGCGCTGCTTGTACTCCAGCGGGTCGGTGTCGGCCATGACGTGGCCGCGGACCCGGTAGGAGTGGATCAGCTCGAAGACGCGCGCCGCCTTGGTGACGTCGTCGTCGTGCGAGGCGTCGATGTCCCGGAACCAGCGGACCGGCTCGTAGGGGATGCGCAGCGACTTGAAGACGTCGTCGTAGAAGCCCTCCTCGCCGAGGAGGAGGTTGGCGACGATGCGCAGGAACTCGCCGGAGGCGGCGCCCTGGATGACCCGGTGGTCGTACGTCGAGGTCAGGGTCATGACCTTGGAGATGCCCAGCTTGTTCAGGGTGTCCTGGGAGGTGCCCTGGAACTCGGCCGGGTAGTCCATCGAGCCGACGCCCATGATGACCGACTGTCCGGGCATCAGACGCGGCACGGAGTGGACGGTGCCGAGGCCGCCGGGGTTGGTCAGGGAGACCGTGACGCCGGAGAAGTCGTCCATCGTCAGCTTGCCGACACGGGCGCGCTTGACGATGTCCTCGTAGGCCTGCCAGAACTCGAAGAAGTTCAGAGTCTCGGCCTTCTTGATGCCGGCGACGACGAGCTGGCGGTCGCCGTTCGGCTTCACCAGGTCGATCGCCAGACCGAAGTTCACGTGCTCAGGCTTGACCAGGGTCGGCTTGCCGTCCTTCTCCGCGAAGGAGTAGTTCATCGACGGCATGGCCTTGATCGCCTGCACCATCGCGTAGCCGATCAGGTGCGTGAAGGAGATCTTCCCGCCCCGGGCGCGCTTGAGGTGGTTGTTGATGACGATCCGGTTGTCGAAGAGCAGCTTCACCGGGACGGCGCGGACGGACGTGGCCGTCGGCATCTCCAGCGAGAGGTTCATGTTCTTCGCGACGGCGGCGGCCGGGCCGCGGAGCGTGATCAGCTCGGGGCCGGCGGGCGCCGCGGTGGCCGCGGTGGCCGGGGCGGCGGCCGCGGGCTTCGCCGGGGCCGCGGCGGCGGGGGCGGCCTTCACGGGAGCCGGGGCGGCGGCCGCGGGCTTCGCCGGGGCGGGGGCCGGAGCCGGGGTGGCCGGTGCGGGCACGGCGGCCGGAGCGGCGGGCGCGGCAGGTGCGGCCTGTGCGGGGCTCACCTGCGGCGCGGCGGGCGCGCTCGGAGTGGTGGCGGCCGGCGCGGGGGTCTCCGCACCACCCGGCTTGTAGTCGGCGAAGAAGTCCCACCAGGCACGATCGACCGAATTCGGGTCCTGGAGGTACTGCTGGTAGATCTCGTCGACGAGCCACTCATTGGCACCGAAGGCGGCGGCGGGGGACTTCCCCTGCCCGTCCTGATCGGTCGGGGAGCTCGGGGTACTGGGGGACTGAGACGACACGGCGGCAACCGCCCTCTTCCGCTTCACAAGGTGATGGACAGCGGAAATAAAGGCTACGCCTCCCTGGCCGGGAGGTGCAGGCCGGGCACTCCAACGTCGCGCAAGTCACACTTGACGGGGTGTTTCGCCGCTGTGAATGGCGGGAAACAAGCGGGGTTCCGCTCTTGCGAGGGTACGGAGAACCGCGGCTGCGGCCCGCTGGACCGCACCCTTGACCGGGCTCCGCGCGATTCCCGTACGAGACACGTACGCACGACGTACGCATCTCGTACGCACCGTGTGCGAATCCCGTACGGGAACTCGTACACGTACACGCAGAACCTCGGCTTCCGGTTCGAACCCTACGTCAATCGCGTGGAGGAAGGCTCCCCGGAAGAGTGAGCCTGATGCGGCAGCCGCGTGACGATTCGGCCACGCCGATGTGGCCACCGTGCAGATCCACCGCCCAGCGCGCGATCGCCAGGCCCAGACCGGTGCCGCCGTCGCTGCCCGGGCCCTGCTGGGCCGGGACCGTGCCGCGGTTGAAGCGCTCGAAGACCTTGTGCCGCTCGGCCTCCGGGATGCCGGGGCCCTCGTCCTCGACCTCCAGGACCAGCGAGCCGGGGCACAGCCCGCGCCGGGCCCGTACGGTCACCCGCCCGTGCGGCGGGGAGTGCTTCACGGCGTTGTCGATGAGGTTGGCCATCACCTGGTGCAGCCGCTCCGCGTCCGCGTGCGCGGTCAGCTCGGGCGGGGTGACGTCCAGGCGCAGATGCACGTCGGTGCGCCGGTGCAGCCCGGAGGTGGAGGACAGGCCGCGCTGGGAGGCGGCCAGATTCGCCTCGCGCAGCACGCCCGACAGATACGGCCACACCTCGAACCGGGTGCGCCGGAGCGTGACGACACCGTTGTCCAGCCGTGACAGGTCGAGCAGCGTCTCCACGAGCCGGCCGAGCCGCTCGGTCTGCTTCAGGGCCGTCCGCATGGTCTCCGGGTCGGCCTCGGAGACGCCGTCCACGACGTTCTCCAGGAGCGCCCGCAGCGCGGCGATCGGGGTGCGCAGCTCGTGCGAGACATTGGCGACCAACTCCTTGCGGTGCCGCTCCACGGCCTCCAGGTCGTCCGCCATGCGGTTGATCGTGGAGGCCAGGTCGCCCAGCTCGTCGCGGCGGTCCGCGCCCCGCACCCGGCGGCTGAAGTCGCCGCGTGAGATCGAGCCCGCGACGTGGTTCATCTCGTCGAGCGGAGCGGTCAGGGACTGCGCCACGAACTGGGTGATCAGCAGGGTCGCGATCATCGCGAAGATCGTGATGTAGCGGAACTCGGTCGAGGTGCGGATCGCCACCAGGGCGAGGCCCGAGGTCAGCAGGACCGCGCCGACCACCAGGGCGCCCAGCTTGGTCTTGATCGAGATCGCTATCCGGTGCCGCCGCGGCCCGCCCGGGCTCTGCGGCCCGCCCGGGCGCTGCCCGCTGCCGCGCAGGCCGGGTGGTCCGCCCCGGGCGCCGGGCACGCCGCGCAGGTTCGGTGCTCCGCCGCGCAGGCCCGGTGGTCCGCCGCGTGCGCCTGGTCCGTCCGGCCTCCTGGGCCCCCGCCGTCTCACGGCGCCGGGGTCTCCAGGGCGTATCCGACGCCATGCACCGTACGGATCCGCTCGGCGCCGATCTTCCGGCGCAGCGCCTTGATGTGGCTGTCCACGGTCCGGGTGCCGGAGGCGTCCGCCCAGTCCCACACCTCGGCGAGCAGCTGCTCGCGGGAGAGCACCGCGCGCGGGGTGTTCGCCAGGCAGACGAGCAGGTCGAACTCGGTGGGCGTCAGATGCACGTCGTCGGCCCGCACCCGGACCCGGCGCTGCGCGTGGTCGATCTCCAGCTCGCCGAGCCGCAGGATCCCGCTGCGCGGGGTCACCGCCGCGAGCGCGGCCCGTTCGACCCGGCGGAGCAGCACATGCACCCGGGCGGCCAGTTCGCGCATCGAGAACGGCTTCGTCATGTAGTCGTCGGCGCCGACGCCGAGGCCCACCAGCATGTCCGTCTCGTCGTCGCGCGCGGTGAGCATCAGGACCGGGACGGGGCGCTGGGCCTGCACCCGGCGGCACACCTCCAGGCCGTCGAAGCCGGGCAGCATCACGTCGAGCACCATCAGGTCCGGCTGCCACGCCTCGGCGGCGTCCACGGCGGCCGGGCCGTCGGTCGCGGTCTGCACCAGGAAGCCCTCGGCCCGCAGCCGGGCGGAGATCGCCTCCACGATCGTGGCGTCGTCCTCGACGACGAGAACTCTGCGCTGGGCTCCCGGAGTCGTCGCACCGTGGTTCGTGGTGTGTGTCTGCTCCATTGCCCCGCCTCGCGTCGCCAACATCGGTGCAGCAGCCTAGAGGCAGCGGCGGCGTCAAGGCTACGCAGGAGATCAGGCGGGACGGACGGCGAGGTGCACCACGTCGGGGACGCCCCGGGCAACGGGGATCTCTTCGGTCCGTACCCCGCTGAATCCGGCATTCCACAACGACCCTTCGAAATCGGCGGAGGGCTGGGCCGACCACACCGCGAGGATTCCGCCCGGGTTCAGACGGGTCGCGCAGGCCGCCAAACCCTCGGCGGAATAAAGGGATTCGTTGTCCTCGGTGACCGTCCAGTCCGGCCCGTTGTCGATGTCCAGGCAGAGCGCGTCATAGGTGTCGGAGGAGGTGCGGACGTACTCGACGAGGTCCGTGTGCAGGATCACGGTGCGCGGATCGGCGAGCGCCGCACCGGACACGGCGTCGAGCGGGCCCCGCCGGTGCCAGTCGATGATGGCCTCCTCGCGCTCGGCGACGGCGATGTGTCCCCAGCGGGGGTCGGCGGTGGCGTGCGCGAGCGAGAAACCGACGCCGAGCCCGCCGATCAGCACGGCGGCGCCCTGCCGCCGCTCCCCGGGCAGCGCGTCCATCGCCGCGTCGACGAGCAGCCGTTCCGAACGTCCGTCCGAGGTGTCCATCAGGAACGTGCCGTTGGCGATGATCTCGTAGTGGGCGCGGTCCCCGGCGTGCTCGCCGTCCCGCTGGCGCAGGACGACCTCTCCGTACGGGCCCTCGCGGCGGTCGAGGGTGACGGGCGTTGCCATGCTTGCTCACTTCCTGGCTCGGTGCGTACGCGTGCGTGTGCGTGGCTACGGCGTGCGTGGTTACGGCGTGCGTGGTTACGGCGCGGTCGGCGGGCCGCCGTCCGGGAGGGCGTCGAAGACCCGCTGGAGCGCGGGCGGGCGGTCCTCGCCGTCGCGGGTGAGGACGAGGCGGTGCGCGTACGTGACGGCGTACTCGAATCCGTCGGCGACGGGCCGGCCGGTGGGGCGGTCGGGGACCTGCGCGTAGGCCGGGTCCTCCAGGGCGGCGCGGAGCGCGGCGACGCCGTCGGGGGTCATCCGGCCGGTGGTCGGCTCGCCGGTGCCCTTGCGGAGGGTGTACGAGCCGTCGTAGTGGACCACCAGCTTGTTGCGGACGCCCGCGAAGCCGCCGCTGACGGCGACCTCGACCAGGACGTCCTGGGGCGCGGGCTGCTCGTCCCGGCCCGCGGTGCTGCTGCTGGTTGTGCCCGCGCTGTCGGGGGGTGCCGCCGGGGCCTGGCCGCAGCCGGTGACGAGGACGACCGCGGCGAGGGCGGCCGCGGCTCCGAACCGCTTCACATGCTCCATGGACCGAGCATGCCCGTACGGCGGGGGCGGGGCAGGCGGAGCGACGAAGTGATCGCTCAGAGCGAACGGGGGTGGGGAACATTCGGGGGCGCAGGTGCATTGAGTCCACATAGCTCAACTTGACTGCCGAAGGGGAGATCATGGCTTCTGAGTCCATGGCGTCCGCGCCGATCGCTCTGCCTGTGCTGCCGCTCGACGACGAGGTCGTGCTGCCCGGAATGGTGGTGCCGCTCGACCTGTCCGACGCCGATGTACGGGCCGCGGTCGAGGCCGCACAGGCCGCCGCGCGCGGCACCACGGGCAAGCCGCGGGTGCTGCTGGTGCCCCGGGTGGACGGGACGTACGCCGCGACCGGTGTGCTCGGCACCGTCGAGCAGGTCGGACGCCTGTCCGACGGCGACCCCGGCGCGCTGATCCGCGCCCGTGGCCGCGTCCGTATCGGCGCCGGGACCACTGGCCCCGGCGGCGCGCTGTGGGTCGAGGGCGCCCTCGTCGAGGAGTTTCTGCCCGAGCCCCTGCCCGGCTCCGTGACCGAACTGGTCAAGGAGTACAAGGCGCTGGCCACCAGCTGGCTGCGCAAGCGCGGCGCCTGGCAGGTCGTCGACCGCGTCCAGCAGATCGAGGGCGTCGGCGCCCTCGCCGACAACTCGGGCTACTCGCCCTTCCTCACCGTCGAGCAGAAGCTCGCGCTCCTGGAGACCGCCGACCCGGTCGCCCGCCTCAAGCTCGCCACCGCGCAGCTGCGCGAGCACCTGGCCGAGCAGGACGTGGCCGAGACCATCGCCAAGGACGTCCAGGAGGGCGTCGACAAGCAGCAGCGCGAGTTCCTGCTGCGCCGTCAGCTCGAAGCCGTCCGCAAGGAGCTGCGCGAGCTCAACGGTGAGAACGCCGACGCGGCCGACGAGTCCGACGACTACCGTGCCCGCGTCGAGGCCGCCGACCTGCCGGAGAAGGTCCGCGAGGCGGCCCTCAAGGAGGTCGAGAAGCTGGAGCGGTCCAGCGACCAGTCCCCGGAGGGCTCCTGGATCCGCACCTGGCTCGACACGGTGCTCGAACTGCCGTGGAACGAGCGGACCGAGGACCAGTACGACATCCAGGGCGCCAAGGCGATCCTGGACGCCGAGCACGCGGGCCTGGAGGACGTGAAGGAGCGCATCACCGAGTACCTGGCGGTCCGCAAGCGGCGGGCCGAGCGCGGCCTGGGCGTCGTGGGCGGGCGGCGCGGCGGCGCGGTGCTCGCGCTCGTCGGCCCGCCCGGTGTCGGCAAGACCTCGCTCGGCGAGTCCGTCGCGCACGCGATGGGCCGGAAGTTCGTCCGGGTCGCCCTCGGCGGCGTCCGGGACGAGGCGGAGATCCGCGGCCACCGGCGTACGTACGTCGGGGCGCTGCCCGGCCGGATCGTGCGGGCGATCAAGGAGGCCGGGTCCATGAACCCGGTGGTCCTGCTCGACGAGATCGACAAGGTCGGCTCCGACTACCGGGGCGACCCGGCGGCGGCCCTGCTCGAAGTCCTGGACCCGGCGCAGAACCACACCTTCCGCGACCACTACCTGGAGGTCGAGCTCGACCTGAGCGACGTGGTGTTCCTGGCCACGGCGAACGTCCTGGAGGCCATCCCGGAGGCCCTGCTCGACCGCATGGAGCTGGTCCGCCTCGACGGCTACACCGAGGACGAGAAGGTCGTCATCGCCCGTGACCACCTGCTGCCCCGGCAGCTGGAGCGGGCCGGACTGGCCGAGGGCGAGGTCGTCCTGGAGGAGTCGGCGCTGCGCAAGCTGGCCGGCGAGTACACCCGGGAGGCGGGCGTCCGCACCCTGGAGCGCTCGATCGCCCGGCTGCTTCGCAAGGTGGCCGCCCAGCACGAGCTGGGCGAGCGGGAACTGCCGGCCACCCTCGGCGAGGGCGACCTGCGCGGTCTGATCGGACGGCCCCACCACGTGCCCGAGTCCGCCCAGGACCCGGCCGAGCGCCGCACGTCGGTGCCCGGTGTCGCCACCGGACTCGCCGTGACCGGCGCGGGCGGTGACGTGCTCTTCGTGGAGGCGTCGCTCGCCGACCCGGAGACGGGAGCGGCCGGTCTGACCCTCACCGGTCAGCTGGGCGACGTGATGAAGGAGTCCGCGCAGATCGCGCTCTCCTTCCTCCGCTCGCACGGCGCGGAGCTGGAGCTGCCCGTCACCGGTCTCAAGGACCGCGGCGTGCACATCCACTTCCCGGCGGGCGCGGTCCCGAAGGACGGCCCGAGCGCGGGCATCACGATGACGACGGCCCTCGCCTCGCTGCTCAGCGGCCGGCTTGTCCGCACGGACGTCGCGATGACCGGCGAGGTCTCCCTCACCGGCCGGGTCCTCCCGATCGGCGGCCTGAAGCAGAAGCTCCTCGCCGCCCACCGCGCGGGCATCACGACCGTCGTGATCCCCAAGCGCAACGAGGCGGACCTGGACGACGTCCCCGCCGAGATCCTGGAGAAGCTGGAGGTCCACCCGGTCACGGACGTCCGCCAGGTCCTGGAGATCGCCCTGGCCCCGGCGGAGGTGCTGGTGAGCGCGGCGGCGTGACGGCTCGTCCGGTGGGGCGCCCTCCCGTGCGGAGGGCGCCCCACCGCCTTCTCACGCGGGGGCGGTACGGCGCACGGCGTCGGCGACGACCGAGGACAGGTCCGGGGCGTCACCGTGCGCGGCCCGCTGAAGATCGGCCCCGGTGCCCCGGGAGAGCAGCAGCTCGGTGCCGCGCAGGGCCCGGTCCAGGTCGCCGGTGGCCCGCAGGGCCGGGGCGACATGGTCGAGCAGGGCCTCCATCACGGCGCCCGCCGGGGCCGGCTGCCAGGTCAGCGGGTGCAGCAGCTCGCCCCGCAGCCCGTATCTGCTGGCCCGCCAGGCCGCCAGGCGCAGAACAGCGGTCGGGACGGGATCGGCGTCCTGTCCCGCCCACCAGGACCGGGCCGCGGTCTCCACCAGGGCACGGACGAGGACGGCCAGGAGCACCCCGTCCTCGACGTGCTGGCAGACGTCGCCGACCCGCACCTCCACCGTCGGGTAGCGACGGGACAGCCGGGCGTCGAAGTAGACCATGTGCTCATCGAGGAGCACCTCGCTCGCCAGCATCGCCCGGGTGGTCTCCTCGTACGCCTCGACGTCGCCGTACAGCTCACTCGGCCCGCTCATCGGCCAGCGCGACCACAGCTGGTGGCGCCAGCTCGCGTAACCGGTGTCCCGGCCCTGCCAGAACGGCGAGTTGGCACTCAGCGCGAGGAGCGGCGCGAGCCAGGGCCGAAGCCGGTCGAGGACCCCGACGCCCTCCTCCGCGGAGGCGAGGTGGACGTGGACGTGACAGGCGCAGGTGAGCTTGTCGTCGACGACCCGGGCGAACCGGTCCTCGATGCGCCGGTACCGGTCCGCCGGATTGAGCACCGGGTCGAAGCGCACCGGCGCGGTCGCGAGCGCCGCCACCGCCGCCCCCGCCTCCTTGGCGGCGGCCACGACGGCCCCTCTCGCCCGCCGCAGCTGCTCGTCGAGCTCGGCCGAGGTCACGCAGGGGCGCGTGGCGATCTCCACCATCTCGCAGAACAACTCACGCTGCGCCGGCTCGCCCCGTTCCGCCGGCCGCAGGACATCGGCATGCCACGCGGCGATCTCGGTGACGGCACCGGACACCGGTCGGGGGACCCCGGTCTCGGGATCGACGAGGAGCAGTTCCTCCTCCACACCGACCGTGCGCGGCCCTTCTCCGCGGTGGTAGGTCCACGGCTGCTGATCGCGCATGGAAGGCACTCCTTCACGGGCGGCGGGCGGCGGGGCACGGACGGCCGTTCGAACAGAGCTCTTCCGAAGCATCTCCGCGGAAGCATCCGCTCCCACCCGTCCTGGTGCGGATGGCGTGAACTAGACCGCGGCAACGCCCGGCTGCGGGCGGGTGCGGATGCCCCAGCGGGCGAGAGACGGACCGGCAGCACCCAGCGCCGCGAAGAACAACCCCAGCAGAAGCCAGCCTGCCGTGCCGAGGCCGAGCACCACCGTCGTGAGAATCGCGGGGGCGAGAGCCTGGCCCGCGCTGAAGCCGAGGCCGAGGACGCCTTGGTACTGGCCCTGGGCATGGTCGGGGGCGAGACCGAATCCCAGGGCGAAGCCCGCCGAGGACTCCCACACCTCTCCCAGGCTATGGACGAAGATCGCGGCGAGGACCAGTCCCGCCGCCGCCCAGACAGGGGTGTACGCCGCCAGCGCCATCATCGGGCAGCTGACGAGGAAGAGCAGCCCCGCGGTGCGAAAGGCCCGGCCGCCGTCGTGCGGGGTCTCGATACGGGAGCCGATCCTGGTCTGCATCAGCACGCAGAAGGCGGCATTGACAGCGAACAGTGCGGCCACCGTCCAGCGCGGCGCTTCGGTGTGTTCGGAGATCCAGATCGGCAGGAGCAGGGAGACCACCGGGTACTGCAGTCCCATGGCCCCGTAGAGGGCGGTGAACGTCAGGAACGGGCGGTCCGTGAGAGCGAGCCAGCGTCGCTGCTGCGGCGGTGCCGCCAGCACTGGATAACGGGGCAGCAGAAGCAGGAGCAGCGCGCACAGGGCGAAGCTCGCCGCGTTGCCGAGGATCAGCGTGACGTAGGCGCCGCGGGTGCCTGCGGCCAGCGCCAGCCCGGCACCCACCGTTCCGAGAATGACGCCCAGGTTGACGAAGGTGCGCAACTTCGCGCGGAACCTGGCCGGGCGCGCACCCCCGACCCGGACCACCAGAGCGCCCCAGGCCGCCCCACCGACCGCCGCGGCGATCTGGTCGACCGTCGCGATGATCGTGAGCGCGGTCCAGCTCTCGACGAGGACGAGGGCCGCCATCGACACCGCCCGGACCACGAGGGTCAGCATCACGATCACGCGTGCGCCGCGCCGGTCGGCGAGATGGCCCCCAGGTATTCCCGCGCACAAACCGATCACTCCGGCGATGGTGAGCGCGGCGCCGACCTGCACCGCGGGCAGGCCCACGACCAAGGTGAAATAGAGCGCCGACGCCGCGTTGAACAGACCGTTGCCGACCCGGTTGACGAAACTGGCGGCGATCAGCACACGCTCCGGCCTGCTGTCCCCCGCCATCCGACCTATTCGACCTGCTAATCCGCCCTTGATCATGGACGGGAGGCTAGCAGCGGCCACAGAACCCGTTCGGGGGAATCTTCGGCTTCGGTGACTGCGGGTGAGGGGGGATCCGTACAGTCGGTAGTGCTACGGGGGTGGCAACTACGCTGCGGGTTGGGGGAGTTAAACCATGGCCAAAGCTAAACGGCAGGAAGCGTGGGAGTTCTTCGGCGAGCTGCTGAAGGAGCACCGGGAGGCGGCGGGGCTCACGCAGAGCGAGTTGGGTGCGCGGGTGTTCGTCTCGGGGGCGTACATCGGGCTCTTCGAGCAGGGGGTCCGGAAGCCGCAACTGGAGCTGGCGACGATGTTCGACGAGGTGCTGAAGACGGGGCACCTCTTCGAGAAGACGTGGCGGAGGCTGATCAACAAGTCGCCGTATGCGTCGTACTTTCAGGCGGCGGCCGAGCTGGAGGCCGTGGCGACGAAGATCTGTGCCTTCGCCCCCACCGTTGTGCCCGGCCTGCTCCAGACGCCCGCCTACGCGCGCGCTGTCACTCTCGCCAGCAACCCGCTCGCCACCGACGAGTACGTCGAGGACACCGTCAAGGGGCGGATGGATCGGGCCGCGATCCTCAAGGACGAGACGAGGCCGGTGTACTGGGCGATCCTGCACGAGACGGCGCTGCGCATCCCGGTGGGTGGCCCGGCGGTGATGGCCGAGCAGCTGGACCACATCGCGGCGTACGTGCGCGAGCGCAAGGCGCTGGTCCAGGTGCTGCCGTACGCGGCGGGCGCGTACCCCCAGATGGGGAAGATGATTCAGATGATGGAGTTCGAGGACCAGCCTCCAACGGTCTATACGGAGGCGCTGTTTTCGGGGAATCTGCTGGACGATCCGGCGGTGGTGAAGCGCAGTCAGGCGGCCTACGATCTGCTCAGGAGCGCCGCGCTGTCGCCGGAGGCGTCCCTGGCCCTGATCGAATCGGCGGCGGAGGACTACAGACGATGCGCGTCTACGACCTGAACAACGCCCACTGGTTCAAGAGCTCCTACAGCGACGGTCACGGCGGCGAATGCGTCGAGGTCTCGTACGACTTCGCGGACGCCGGTTGGCGCAAGAGCAGCTACAGCGACGGCGACGGCGGCGAATGCGTCGAGGTCCGGGACGACGTTCCCGGCGTCGTCCCGGTTCGTGACAGCAAGGTCCCCGCCGGGCCGGTGCTCGTGGTCGCCGCCCCGGCCTGGGCGTCCTTCGTCGCCGCCCTGAAGGCCTGACGCTCAGCCCTCGTGACGGCGCCGGGCGAGGAGCACGCTGCCCGCGCCGAAGGCGGCCAGTGCGCCGGCGCCCGCCAGGGCGAGGGGGAGCGGGGAGCCGGGGGTCTCGGCCGTGTCGGCGGAGAGGGCCGGGGGCTGTTCGTCGCCGCCGTGGCCCGCGTGGCTGACCGTGGACAGCTGTGCGCCCGCCGTGAGTTCCGCCTCGGTCGGGGCCTGCGCGGCCGTGGCCGCCGCGGTCCCGCCGAAGGTCACGTCCGAGCAGCTGTAGAAGGCCTCGGGGCTGTCGTTGCGCTGCCAGATCATGTAGACGATGTGACGGCCGGTCCGGGAGGGCAGGGTGCCGTTGAAGGCGTAGTAGCCGTCGGTCGAGGTGCGGGTGGTGTTGTAGACGGCGACCGGGGCGCTGTCGAGGTCCGACCACTTCAGCGGCTTCGTCGGGTCGAAGCCCTGCTTGGTGATGTACATCGTCATGGTGCCGGAGTGCGGGGCGGTGACCCGGATCTTGAAGCCGAAGGCGCCGGAGTTCACGGCCGTGGCCGGCCAGTCGGTGCGGGCCCAGTCGAGCGCGCGGTACTTGTCGCGGTTGGCCGAGCAGAGCTTGCCGTCCGGGATGAGGGCCTGGTGGTTGCCGTCGGCGTTGGCGATGTTGACCTCGTTCCAGTCGTAGAGCGGCTGGGTGCCGGAGTCGGCGACGAGGTCCTTGCACACCTGCGAGTCGGGGGACTCCGGCCCCTCGGCGTAACAGGCGGCGATCCGGCTGACCGGGTTGAACACCGCGCCGTGGGCCTGTGCGGCGGTCGGGGTGAGGGAGACGAGTGCGGCGGCGGAGACCGCGGCGAGGGCGGCGGTGGTGCGGCGAGGGGACGGCATGCGGGGGCTCTCTCTCGTGCGTGGGGGAGGACGGGACGAGCAACACACGTGCGGCGCACAGGAGTTGTGGGCTCCCGTTGGCGCCGCCAAGAGGGTCGCATTGGTCCATACCAATAGGCAAGAGGCGTGGCCCGGCAACCGCACCACGGCGGGGCCCCGGGCGTGCCGCTCGCCCGGGGCCCCGCCGCCGTACCGTTCCGTCAGCCGTTCGCGAGGGCCTGCACCCGCGAGAGGTCCCCGTTGAAGTGGTTGTGGTCGCCGACCGTCGGGCCGGTCGAGGTGTACTGCCACATCGTGTAGTACGTCCAGCCGGCCGGCAGGGTGCCGACCTCGGAGGCGTACCGCGCGACCCAGAGCGGGTTGGTGGTGGCGAAGCCGCTGTAGTTGCCGGTGCACTGGGTCCACCAGCTGGTGGCCGTGTAGATCACCGGGTCGCGGCCGGTCCGGTACTTGTAGCGGTTCACGAAGTCGCGGATCCAGGCCACCATCCCCGACTGCGTCTTGCCGTAGCAGGTGGCGCCGTACGGGTTCCACTCGATGTCCAGCGCGCCGGGCAGCGTCTTGCCGTCCTTCGACCAGCCGCCGCCGTTGTTCACGAAGTAGTCGGCCTGCGCCGCGCCCGTCGTGGTGTCCGGCGTCGCGAAGTGGTACGAGCCGCGGATCATGCCCACGTTGTACGAGCCGTTGTACTGCTGCGCGAAGTAGGTGTTCTTGTAGTACGTGCCTTCCGTCGCCTTGACGTAGGCCCACTTCACCCCGCTGTTCCATAGGGTCGACCAGGCGACGTTCCCCTGGTGGCTGGAGACGTCGACGCCCTCGGTCTGGACGGCCTGGATCGAGACGCCGCCGGGCGCCGCGCCCTGGCCGTCGTGCGCGATCACGCCCATGCCCATGTACGCGGAGCCGCGGGCGGGGACCTGCTGACCGGTCTTGGCGCCCGCGCCCGCGCCCGGGTCCGGGGCGGCGCTGGCGGTGCCGGAGAGGGTGAGGGGGAGGACGAGGGTGAGGGCCGCGAGAGCGGCGCCGGCGAGAGTCGTTCCGGATCTGTGCACACGCATTGCGTGCCTCCGAGGGGCTCGGTGGGGGGGAGCGGGAACGGGGGAACCAGGACGGAGCTGCCCGCGTCAAAGATGGCGCGGACATGTCATGCGGTGTCGCCGGACACGACGCTACGCACGTAGACCCACCGGACGGAAGAGGGCCCGGGGGCTGCCGTTGGTCTACTCCTGCGAAATACTGAAAGAGCTGCGGCGATGGCCGCCGCCGTAAGAAACTTTCAGCGAGCGGAAAGCGCGCGAGGGGTGCTGACGTGCACGTAAGCGGTACGGGGAATGAAGCCGGACCCAAGAGTGGGAGTGGTGTGGACCAGGAATTCCTCGCCCTGGAGCGCGAACTGTCGGTCTTTCTGCGTCGCGCCCGCGCCCAGTCCGGCGAGATGGCCCGCGAGGTCCACCCCGAACTGGAGCCCGCCGCCTACGGTCTCTTCGTCCGGCTCGACGAGGCGGGGCCGCAGCGCGCCACCGATCTGGCCGGCTGGTTCGGCGTCGGCAAGGCCACGATGAGCCGCCAGCTGCGCGCCCTGGAGGACCTCGGGCTCGTCGCCCGCGACCCGGACCCGGCCGACGGCCGCGCCTCCCTGGTCCGGCTCACGGAGGAGGGCCAGGGCCGCTTCCGGCACGTCCGGGACGCGCGCCGCGAGCGGTACGTCCGCAAGCTCGCCGACTGGGACCGCGCCGAGGTCGCGGAACTGGCCCGCCTCCTGCACCACTTCAACATCCGTTCCGCGGAAGGGTGACCCCCCGGGCGAGTGAGCCGAAGGGGCGCGGCCGGGGGAACAGTGACGAGCGCGCGCAGTCCCCGAGGAACGAGGGGGCGAGCACGTACGGCGCTGTGAGTCCGGCTCAAGCGCCCCGGAGGCGAACCGAGCCTCAAAAAAGGGCGTACACGGCCGTCGCGTCGTCGTGGAGCTTCCAGCGGTGCGCGCCGCCCGCCTCCGCGTCCGCCGTCTCCAGCGCCCGGACCCGCCGCAGCAGGCCGTGCGCGCCCTCCTTGTCGAGGACCGCGAAGAGGTCCGTCCAGTCGCCCGCCCGGAACAGCTCCACCCAGCGGGTCGCGCCGTCGCTGAGCGCCGCCACCGCCCGTACCGCGGACCTCGGGCTCGTCCCGGTCACCGCGCGGGCGGCGACGGACGGGTCCGCGGCCGCCGTGAAGAAGCCGCCCTCCCGGTTGCGGAGCCGGTCCGTCGCCGCGAGCGAGCGCCGCACCTCCTCCGGCACCCGGTCGAGCCGGTCGTCGAGCACCGCCCGTACCGCGCCGTCCGGAGCCGCCAGGAGCAGGGCCGCGTCGGACAGCACCAGGTGCTCCACCACGGCCTCGTCCCAACGCGCCAGGGCCACCGTCGCCTGAGGAGTACGCACGTGAGAAAGGTCACAGGTGTTTCGATGGGCGTCCGCGGTGCGCCGGATTGCCAGCGACAGAATCCCGGCCAGCGTCAGATCGCGCCGCGAAGCGGACAGTTCCGTCAAAGCGCCACCCAGCCGGGCGGTGAACCAGGGCACCCCGTGCACACAACCGTCGTCGCCCGCCGGAGGGGTCACCCCGTCCAGGACGACGATCGCGCCACCCGCCCCCGAGGCGGGCAGAACTGCGGCCGCCCAGTCCTCATTGGGGCGTTCGGGACTGCCGGGGAGGGTCGCCGCTTCCGTACGCATGATCCGCAGTCTGCCCCCGGGCGGCCCGGTCTGCATCTCTTCTTCACATGCCCTCCAAACGGCCGAAAATGGCCTGTACCAAAGGGGTCTGACGGTGCCCGAGGGGCGGAAGTGAAGGATCCGGGAAGCTGTGGGCGGGCATCCTGCCAAAGCCCGCGCGGAAGATCCAACCGGCGGTACGCGAGGCACACCCGCGCCCGCGGGCGGGAGTTGTTCGCCAACTCGGGAGTGTTGTTCACTCGTTCGGGTGGCGGAGCGGCACATGCCAGTCCCCTGACCAGAACCGCTGAAATGGTCGTGAGACACACCAGGGGTGGGGGCTCTTACATGTGACCGGTCGTCACCTCTGCTTCATGGGCGGACGAGTCAAGAATGCGAGCACCGGTGCAGAAGAAGCGGCCTCGGAGCAAGAACGGCGCGCGGAGCCAGACCCCCGGTGACCCGCAGAGCTCCGGGCTGCCCGGACACCCCACGGCGCAGGAGTCCGCGGCGCAAGAGCACGCGGCCCAGGAGCCGGCGGCCCCCGCCGGCCGTACCAAGCGGGTCCGCAGTCGGCTCGTCGCCGGAGTCGCCCTGGTCGGCGTCACCGTGCTCGCCGCCGGCGCCCCCATGGTCCTGACCGCCTCCGCCGACCTCGACGAGTCGGTCAACCTGGTGACCCTCGCCGAACTCGACCGCCAGGCCGTCACCCTCGCCCACTCGCTCTCCGACGAGCGCGACGAGGTCGTCGCCTACATCGCCGCCGGCCGCGACGAGCAGAGCGGCGACGCCAAGGACAAGCGCCGGATCACCGACGCCCGCTCCGCCCGGGTCGACCGCCAGATCGACGAGATCCGCGCCGCCGCCCCCGTCGAGCTGCGCCGCGACCTGGCCGGCGTGCCCTCCATCCGGCGCACCGCGCTCACCGGCAAGGGCAGCGCCCTGGAGGCCCACAAGGCCTACACCGACGTCATCGCCAAGCTCCAGGCCCTCGCCGACCAGCTCGCCGAGCGCACCCCGCCGCGCGCCGCCGAGGCCCTGCGCGCCCCCGCCGCCCTCGGCCGCGCCACCGAGCAGGCCTCCGCCGAGCGCGGCCTGCTGCTCGCCGCGCTCGCCGTCCCCCGGCCCGACTCCGACGGCAGCACCCACTACGACCCCACCACCGGCACCTACGTCACGGACCGGCCCGCCGGAGCCGAGGACGCCGACCGCGCCCGTAACGCGCTCACCGCCGCCGCCCAGCAGTCCCGGGTCCGGGAACTCGCCGCCCTCGCCGACTTCGACCAGGCCGCCACCGCCCCGGCCCGCGACTCCCTCGCCGCCACCGTCACCGGCCCCGACGTCAAGAACGCCGAGCGCCAGCTCGCCCGGCTCACCGACCGGCCCGAGCTCTCCGAGTCCGAGCTCGACACCGACCCGGTCAAGCTGGACGCCGCGCTCTCCGCCCGTATCGAGCAGATGCGCGGCGTCGAGTCCACCCTCGCCACCCAGCGCGTCGAGCACCTCTCCGCGCTCCGCGCCGACGACGTCACCGCCCTGGAGATCCGCATCGCCTTCCTCGGCGGCTGCCTCCTCGTCGCCGTCGGCATCGGCACCTACGTCGCCCGCACCATGACCCGGCCGCTCGCCGTGGTCCGCCTCGGCGCGGCGCGCCTCGCCGCCTCCGGCGAGCCCGAGCGCGAGGAGCCGATCCGCTTCACCGGCCGCAACGACGAGTTCGCCCAGGTCGTACGGTCCCTCAACGCCCTCCAGGGCCGGCTCGCCGCGCTCTCCGCCCAGGTCGGGCGGCTCGACGGCGAGCGGGCGGACCTGGCCGGCGCCCGCGAGGCCGTCGCCGCCGAGCTCGCCGCTCAGCGCGCCGAACTCCAGGGCCAGAACGCGCTGCTCACCGCCGAGCTCGAACGGCTGCGCGGCACCGTCCAGCACACCTTCGTCAACCTCTCGCTGCGCAGCCTCGGCCTGGTCGAGCGCCAGCTCGGGGTCATCGAGAAGCTGGAGGAGCGCGAGCAGGACCCGGACCGGCTCGCCACCCTCTTCAAGCTCGACCACATGGCGACCGTCATGCGCCGCCACAGCGAGAACCTCCTGGTCCTGGCCGGCCACGAGCACCACCACGGGCACCCCGGCCCGGTGCCGCTCGTCGACGTGCTGCGCGCCGCCGTCAGCGAGATCGAGCGTTACGAGCGGGTCAGCATCCAGTCCCTGCCGCCGCACGCCCAGGTGGCCGGCTTCGCCGCGGACGACCTCAGCCATCTGATCGCCGAACTCCTGGAGAACGCCACCTCCTTCTCGCCGCCCGACACCCAGGTCCAGCTGTCCGGCTGGCTCCTGGAGTCCGGCGAGGTCATGCTCTCCGTCCAGGACGGCGGCATCGGCATCTCCGCCGCCCGCACCGCCGAGCTCAACGCCCGGCTCGCGGACCCGGCCGGCAGCGGCGCGGACGGCGAGGGCCTGGGCATCCGGGTCACCGCGCTGCTCGCCGCGCGCCACGGCGTACGGGTCGAGCTGCGCGAACACACCCAGGGCGGCACCACGGCCGTCGTGGTCCTCCCGCTGCCGCTGCTGCCCTCCGCACCGCCGGCCACCGTCCCGCCGACCGTCACGGTCGCCGCGGGCGGACAGCCGCAGGTACTGACCCTCCCGGGCTCGGTCGCCGAAGCCAACTCCAACGCCCTGCCCTCGCGCCACCGCGACCCGCTGGTCGAGGCCGCGGAGCGGGCGATCGCGGAGGCGGAGGCGGAGGCCCCGGTTCAGCCGGCCCCGGCCCCGGCGCCCGCCCCGGCGCCCGCCCTCGGCCTCGGTGAGTCCGTCTCCGAGGCGACGCTCCAGGTGCGCCTGCCCGACCCGCCGCCCGAGCCCGACGCGCACGAGCGCGCGGCCGAGGCAGAGGCCCCGGTGCTCCAGGAGCCCGCGCCCGCGTACGTACCCGAGCCCGTGTACGTACCGGAGCCCGAGCCCGCGTACGTACCCGAGCCCGCGCCCGACGCCGAGGCCCAGGACGAGCCCGAGGACGAGTCCGTCGCCGGGCCGCGGTCCGGCCGGTGGGAGCGGATCACCGACAAGGGACTTCCCAAGCGCACCCCGCGGATAGTGCGGCAGGCCGGTGCCCCCGCCGCGCCGATACGACGCGGTGGCGTGGACGCGGAGGCGCTGCGCAGGCGCCTCGGCGGCTTCCAGCGAGGAGCCGAGAACGGCCGCCGCGACGTGGCGGCCGAGATCCGCGCCGCTGACTCAGCACGTACCGAGGAGAAAACGGGGGACACAGTCGAGGAGGCACGCAGTTGACTGCGACCGGAACATTCGGACTGAGCAGTGAGGCCCGCAACCTGCAGTGGCTGCTGGGCAATCTGGTCGAGGAGGTGCCCGGCGTCCGCTCCGTCGCCGTGGTCTCCTCCGACGGCCTGCCGCTGCTCTCGTCGGACCCGGACGCCCCGGCCGGGCCGCCCGTGGCCGGCCGGGCCGAAGGGCCGAGCGGCTCCAGCGCCGATCTCGCCACCATCGTCTCGGGCATCGGCAGCCTCACCGTCGGCGCCGCGCGTCTGATGGACGGCGGCGGGGTCAAGCAGACGATGGTCGCGATGGAGGAGGGCAGCGTCTTCGTGATGTCGATCAGCGACGGCTCGCTGCTCGGCGTCCACGCCACGCCGGACTGCGACATGAGCGTCATCGCGTACCACATGGCGCTCTTCGTGGGCCGGGCCGGGCATGTGCTCACCCCGGAGCTGCGCAGCGAACTGGCCAAGTCCGCCCAGTCCGTGGAGAGCGCGCGGTGACCGCCGCGTCGTCCGCCCACCGGCTGCCGATACGCGGGGAGGGGCGCCGCCCCTCCCGGGTCCGCCCCTACTCGCTCACCGGCGGCCGCACCCGCTTCGGCCACGTGCTCCTCGTGGAGACCTTCGTGGCCGCCCTGGAGGCCGCCCCCGCGCGCAGGGTCCTCACGGACGGCGGTCCGGCCGCGCGCGGTCTGATGCCGGAGATGCGGGCCATCGTCGAGATCTGCCGCCGGATGCGGACGGTGGCGGAGATCTCGGCGCTCCTGAAGATGCCGTTGGGAGTCGTCCGGGTGCTGCTCAGCGACCTGGCCGACCAGGGAAAGATCCGTGTGTACGGGACCGGTCACGGCACCGGCCAGCCCGACCGCGCGCTGCTCGAAAGGGTGCTGAGTGGACTCCGCCGTCTCTGAGGCGACTGCCGTCTCCGACGAAACCGATGCGCCGGTGCTCACCGGCATCCCCGCCCAGCCCACGGCCGCCGAGCCCGAACCCGCGGCCGAGCCGGATCCCGACGAGGGCGCCCAGGACTGGCAGCTGGATCACACCCGTGCCCCGATCGCGACCAAGGTCGTCGTCGCGGGCGGCTTCGGCGTCGGCAAGACCACCTTCGTCCGCGCGGTCTCGGAGATCACCCCGCTCCAGACCGAGGCGCTGATGACGCAGGCGAGCGAGGAGACCGACGACCTCACCGCGACGCCCGACAAGATGACCACGACCGTCGCGATGGACTTCGGGCGGATCACCCTCGACGACGACCTGGTGCTCTACGTCTTCGGCACGCCGGGGCAGCAGCGCTTCTGGTTCATGTGGGACGACCTGGTGCGCGGCGCGATCGGCGCCATCGTCATGGCCGACACGCGACGCCTCACCGACTGCTTCCCGGCGCTCGACTACTTCGAGAGCTGCGGACTGCCGTACATCGTCGCCGTCAACCACTTCGAGGGCACCGAGCGCTTCGAGGTCCCGGACGTCCGGGACGCCCTGACCATCGCCGAGCACGTGCCGGTCCTGATCATGGACGCGCGCAAGCGCTACAGCGTGGTCGAGACGCTGCTCGCGATGGTCGAGCACTCCCTCGAAGCCACCCCCGAATAGCCCCCACTGTTCGAAAGTTCGACAGGAGCCTCCCCGCCATGCGGAAGATACTCATCGTCGGGGCCGGTCAGTCCGGCCTCCAGCTCGCCCTCGGACTGCAGTCGAAGGGCTACGAAGTCACCCTGATGTCCAACCGCACGGCGGACGAGATCCGCGCCGGGCGGGTCATGTCCACCCAGTGCATGTTCGACACGGCGCTCGGCCACGAGCGCGACCTGGGCCTCAACTTCTGGGAGTCGCAGGCCCCGCGGATCGAGGGCCTCGGCGTCTCCGTCGCCGCGCCCGACTCTTCCCGCGCCATCGACTGGGTGGGGCGGCTCGGCGGCTACGCGCAGTCCGTCGACCAGCGGGTCAAGATGGCCGGCTGGCTGGAGACCTTCGCCCAGCGCGGCGGCCAGCTGGTCATCCACGGCGCGGCCGTCGGCGACCTCGACTACTTCGCCCGCGGTTACGACCTGGTGCTCGTCGCCGCCGGCAAGGGCGAGCTGGTCTCCATGTTCGGCCGGGACGCGGAGCGTTCCCCGTACGCCGAGCCGCAGCGCGCGCTCGCCGTCGCGTACGTGCACGGGCTCGGCCCGCGCCCCGAACACCCGGACTTCGACGCGGTGCGCTGCAACCTGGTGCCGGGCGTCGGCGAGTTGTTCGTGATGCCGACCCTCACCACCTCCGGCCGCGCCGACATCCTCTTCTGGGAGGGTGTCCCCGGCGGCCCGGTCGACGCCTTCCGCGGCGTCAAGGACCCGGCGGACCACCTGGCGCTCACGCTTGAGCTGATGGAGAAGTTCACGCCGTGGGAGTACGCGCGTGCCACGAAGGTCGAACTGACCGACGCGGGCGGCACGCTGGCGGGCCGTTACGCCCCGACCGTACGCAACCCGATCGGGCGTCTGCCCGGCGGCGGCCTGGTGCTCGGTGTCGCCGACGTGGTCGTCGCGAACGACCCGATCACCGGCCAGGGCGCCAACTCGGCGGCCAAGTGCGCCGCCGCGTACCTCGCCTCGATCGTCGAGCACGGCGACCGCCCCTTCGACGAGGCGTGGATGCAGGCCACCTTCGACCGCTACTGGGAGACGGCGCGGCACGTCACCAAGTGGACGAACGCGATGCTCGGCGTCCCGCCGGAGCACGTGCTCAACCTGATCGGCGCGGCGGGTCAGCTGCAGCCGGTCGCCGACCGCTTCGCGAACGGCTTCGACAACCCGGCGGACTTCGAGAACTTCTTCTTCGAGCCGGAGAGGACGGCGGCCTACCTGGCGTCGGTGGCGGGTGCAGGTTCCGGTTCCGGTTCCGGTTCCGGGGTCTGATCGCCGGAGAAACCCTCGCCCGAGACACCTTCGTCCGCGCCGTCCGTGGCTCCCGCCGGGAGCTCGGGCGGCGCGAACGTGTCCAGGGGCGGGGCCGCCGGGTCCGGGCGGACCGCGCCGAGCAGGGGGTTGGCGGCGATCGGGGAGACCTTGACCCGGGCGCCGGGGCGCGGGGCGTGCACGACCAGGCCGTCGCCGAGGTAGAGGGCGATGTGGGTGGCCTCGGGGAAGTAGACCACCAGGTCGCCCGGGCGCAGATCGGCCAGGGCCACGTGCGGGAGGGTCTCCCACTGCTCCTGGCTGGTGCGGGGGATCTCCTGGCCGGCCACCGCCCAGGCCTGCTGGGTGAGCCCGGAGCAGTCGTACGTGTCGGGGCCCTCCGCGCCCCACTCGTACGGCTTGCCGATCTGCTCGACGGCGAAGCGCAGCGCCTCGGCGCCGGCCGCGGAGGGGGTGGTGAGGGCGTGGTCGAGCGCGCCGGAGCCGAGCAGGGCGCTCTGGGCGCCCGCGGTCTGCTGCGTCTCCAGGGAGGAGAGCCGGGCGAGCTGGTCGGGGGAGAGCGCGGCCAGCAGGCCCTCGACCTCGCGGAGCTTCCCCTCGACCGTCTCCTTCTGCTTCTGCTGCCCGCCGAGCAGCGCCTTGCGGCGGTCGACGGCGGTGCGGGAGGCGGCGGCCAGGGCGTTGGCCTTCTTCTCGGCGGTGCGGAGGCGGGTGACGGCGGCGCTGCGCTCGCGGGCGGCGCGGGCGAGCAGCCGGTGCTCGTCGAGGACCTGCCCGGGGTCGGCGGCGAGCAGCAGTCCGAGGTACGGGGAGAGGTCGCCGCGGCTGCGGTACTGCAGGCGGGCGAGCCGCCCCACCTCGTCGCGGCCCTTCTGGAGGGCGGCGCGGGCGGCGGTCAGTTGGGCGCCGGTCTTCCGGGCCTCGGCGGTCTGCTTCTTCAGCGCCTCGTCGGCGGCGTTGTAGGCCTCGGTGGCGCGTTCGGTCTCCTGGTAGAGGGCGCGGAGCCGGGTGAGGAGGCCGCCGACGGAGCCGGCGCCGGCGGGTCCGGTGGGGTCGGGCGCGGCAGTGGCTGTTCCGGTCAGCGTGGTCGTCAGGGTCAGGGCCGCCGCGAGGGCTCCCGTACGGACCATGCGCAGCAGTCGTCCCGGCACGTCATCACCTCCAGGTGGATCTCCAGGTGGATGATGACGTGCCGAATGGTGTGATTACCGGACGAGTGGGTCGGTGTTCGGTGTGCTCACTCGTCCGGAGCAGCAGATCCCGGTGACGGCTTCGACCACGGCCACTTCAGCTCGCGCCGCTCGCGCCCGTCCGGCGCGTACTCGTACACCCAGCCGCGCTGGAGCCCGAGCCGCTTGGTGTAGCCGGCCGGCTCGCGGCGGTACGCGTGGACCGTGGCCGGGTGCCCGTCGTGGGCCGGGACCGGCACCTCGTACCACTTCGGGGGGTGCCCGGTCGGTCCGACGAGCACGGGCAGCACCCGGCCGTCGAGGGGGCCGCCACGGAAGGGGGTGTTCTCGCTTCTCACCCCACCAGTGTCCCCTCTGCCTGGTTCAGAGGAGGTGCGCGGCCTGGCTCACCACCGGGATCACGCTCCGGGCGAGGCGTCCCACCGGGCCCGCGGCCCGTTCCTGGGCGAGCAGCCGGGTCACCACGTCCGCGGTCTCGGCGTCCCCGGTGGCGGTGACCGCGAGCAGGGCGACCAGATGGTCGACGAACCAGTCCCGCAACTCCGCGGCCGGCGGCCGCTTGCCCTCGTCGACCCAGATCAGCGAGCCCGCCTCGACGGCCGCGATCCAGGTGCGCACCATCATCCCGAGCCGCGGCCCGGGCGCCTCGGCGCCCAGGTGGAGGAGGATCTGCTCGGCGGCGGCCCGCCGCACCTCGTCCACGATCGCGCTGGTCCGGGAGGTCTCGGCGACGCTGCCGCCGCGCAGCAGGGCGGCGAAGCCCGCGTCGTGCTGGTCGACGAAGGCGAGGTAGCGGTCCAGGACCCGGGCCAGACGCTCGGTGGGCGGTCCCTCGGGCGGCTCGGCGAAGCAGCGCTCCAGGGCGTCGGCGGAGGAGCGCAGGGCCGCCTCGTACAGCTGCTGCTTCCCGCCGGGGAAGTAGCGGTAGACGAGCGGCCGCGAGACGCCCGCGGCCTCGGCGACGTCGTCGAGCGACACGTCCTCCGGCGGCCGGTGCGCGAACAGCGACAGCGCGGCGTCGAGCAGCTGCACCCGCCGCGCCTCGACACTGAGCCGGCGGTAGGCGGGCGAGGCGGCACTGGTCATGCGGGCAGCGTAACGCGGTGGGGTGAGCGGCAGGGGGGCCTGGCGTGGCCCCGGTGCGGTGCCCGCCCGTTGCGGGGCGCCTCGCCGCCCCCCCCGTTGTGGTCCTGCGCCCGCTGGGCGGTGCTCACCCGTACGGGCTGCGCCCCTGCCACCCCCGTTGTGGGCATACGTTCCGCAGGGGCGGAACGGGTGGGCACAACGGACGGCGCCCCTTGCCGGGCCTAGGCTCCCTGTGCCTGGACGTTCACCGGTTGGGCGCCGCGCTGGTGGTGCGGGTCCAGGCACAGGTGCGGAACGCGCCCGCATGGGCGCCGTCCCGTGTGCCCACCCGTCCCGCCCTGCGGGACGAATGCCCACACGGGGGGTGGCGACGGGCCGCAGCCCATGCAGCGCGCAGGCCCACACGGAGGTGACGACGGGGCACCGCCCCGTGGGGGGAGGACCGTGCGGGGGTGGGCGGGCGCCGTCCCGTGTGCCCACCCGTCCCGCCCCTGCGGGACGAATGCCCACACGGAGGTGACGACGCGGCACCGCCCCGGCTTCGGCCGGCTCGCACCGCCCTCAGGGCAGCAGGCCCGACGACTGCCACAGGCGTCGTCCCGCGCCCCGTAGGACGCCGATCTCGTCCAGGAAGTCCGTCAGGCGCTTCGCGGCCGACTGCATCACCTCGCGGCGGTGGGTGCTCGCCTTCACCTGGGACAGCGCCTCGCGGCGGTCGAGGCCCACGTGGTCGTACACCGACGGGTTGATGAAGCAGGTGGAGAAGACGCGGGCGGCCTCGCCGCAGCTGAGGCGGGTGAACTCCTGCTCCCAGCGCGGCGCGGTGATCATCTGGCGGCGCAGTTCCTCGCGCGCGTAGCGGACGTGCCGGGCCTCCTCGACCACGTGGATGCGGGTGACCCCGCGCACCAGCGGCTGTACCCGTTCGTCCGGGAAGGTCAGGCGCTGCATCCAGTCGAGGATCTCCTCGCCGAGCAGGGTCGCGGCGAAGGAGCCGGGGGTGGTGGAGACGGTCTTCAGGACGCGGCCGAGGTTGTGGTAGATCCGCGGCACCGGGTACTCGAGGGCGCCGCCGCGCCGGATCAGCCGGGCGAACATCATCGAGTGCCGGCACTCGTCGGCGATCTCGGTGAGCGCGTAACGGACATGACTGCTGGTCAGCGGCTTGTCGTAGATGTGCCGGACGAGCAGCTGCATGAGGATGACCTCGAACCAGATGCCGAGCGAGGCGAGCGATGCGGCCTCGTGCCGCGACAGGTCGATCCGCTGCTCCTCGGACATCCGGCGCCACAGCGGGGTGCCGTAGAGCGAGACGAGCTCGGGCGGCCAGAACCACTTGCCGTCCTCGAAGGGCGCGTCCCAGTCGAGCTCGGTCTCGGGGTCGAAGGAGTGCTTGAGCGAGGACTCGAGGAGCCGCTCGGCGACCTGCTCGCGGTCGCGCAGCGGACCCAGGGCGTCCCGGAGGAGGCTGAAGTCGGGCTCGGTGAGACGGGGCATGACACTTATGAGACTCCCCGTCAGTAACGTGGTCAATCCCTTGCGCACGACTTGTTGACCCTGCGTCTACCAACGTGTGAGCCTGTGGAAAACCGCCGGAAGGAGCCGTCAGTGTCGACGCAGGACCTGTACGTCCAGCCCCCTGGGCAGACCCCCGGCCAGACCCCCGGCCGGACTCCCGGCCACGTCCCCGGGCAGCCTCCCGAGCCGCCGATCTGGCCCGTCGAGGCCTCCGGCGCGGCCCGCTTCACCTGGGAGTACGACGGGGGACGCGACCGCCTCCTCGCCCTCTACCAGAAGGGCAAGGACAAGCAGTGGGACGGTGCCCGGCGCATCGACTGGGACCTGGAGGTCGATCCGTACGACCCGCTGGGCACCCCCGACGAGATGACGGTGCTCTACGGCTCCACGTACTGGCCCAAGCTGACCGACAAGGACAAGGCCGAGCTGCGCCGGCACTACACCTCCTGGCAGTTCAGCCAGTTCCTGCACGGCGAGCAGGGCGCGATGATCTGCGCCGCCCGGATCGTGGAGTCCGTGCCCGATCTCGACGCCAAGTTCTACTCGGCCACCCAGACCATGGACGAGGCCCGGCACGCCGAGATCTACGGGCGCTTCCTGCACGAGAAGATCGGGATGCTCTACCCGATCAACGACGACCTGCAGAGCCTGCTCGGCGACACCCTGCGCGACTCCCGCTGGGACATGCCCTACCTCGGCATGCAGGTGCTCATCGAGGGCCTCGCGCTCGCCGCCTTCGGGCTGATCCGGGACACCACGCCCAAGCCGCTGCCCAAGCAGATCCTGGCGTACGTGATGCAGGACGAGGCCCGGCACGTGGCCTTCGGCCGGATGGCGCTGCGCGACTACTACAAGCAGCTCACCGACGCCGAACTGCGCGAGCGCGAGGAGTTCGTGATCGAGGGCTGCTACCTGATGCGGGACCGGCTGAGCGGGGTCGAGGTCCTGGAGAACTTCGGCATCGCGCGGAAGGAGGCCCAGGAGCTCAGCGAGCAGAACGAGTTCCTGCACCTCTTCCGCAAACTGCTCTTCAGCCGGATCGTGCCCTGTGTCAAGGACATCGGCCTGTGGGGCCCGCGGCTCCAGCGGGCCTATCTCGACCTGGGCGTCTTCGAGCTCGGCGACTCCAACCTCGACCTCCTGATGACCCAGGACGAGGAGATCGCGGAGGCCCTGGACCGCGAGCGCTTCGCCGCGGAGGAGGCCCAGCGGGTCGCGGAGGTGGCGGAGGCCATCGCGGAGGGGGAGTCGGGGGAGTCCGCGTGACAGGTGCGGGAAAGGGGCGAGCCCCGGCCGCCTGCCAGGAGGCAGGTGACCGGGGCTCGCTCTCTCAGCGGGCGGCGGGGATCAGCCGAACGCCTTGACGGTGGTCCAGTCGGTGGACAGGACCGTCTTGACGGGGGAGTTGGTGTTGGTGGTGGACGGGTAGTACAGCTTCATGGTGCCGGTGGCGCCGTCGCGGGCCCAGATGTCCGGGATCCCGTCCTTGTTGACGTCGGGGATGCCGATAGCGGCCGAGATGTTGGTCTCGGTCCAGCCGGTGCCGAAGGCCACGTCGCCGTCGACCGCGTTCGCCGCCAGCTTGATCGACTCCAGGTCGACGCTGCCGGAGACGGTGCCGGGCTTGCCGTGCCGGACGTACATGTTGCCGTTGTCCAGGTTGCGCCAGAGCAGGTCGGGCGTCCCGTCTTTGTTCATGTCCGCGATGTTGACGATGTCGCGGCGGGCCCAGGCGGTGCCCTCCATGAGCGTGGCGGTCTGGAAGGTGGCTCCCGAGTAGCCGGACAGGACCCAGAACGCGGTGCCGGCGCGCAGGGCGAGGTCCGGGTGCTTGTCACCCGTGACGTCGCCGATCGCCTTCATCGCCGTCCACGTGGACGGCGCGGGGGCGTTGGCGGGCAGCCGGATCCTGATGCGCTGGTCCACGTTGAAGGTGCCGTAGCCGTCGCCCGGGTAGAGCCAGAACTGCTTGTCCGGGGTGACGGCGAACAGGTCGGTCGACCCGTCGCCCGGGTAGGCGTCGTCGTAGTGCGCGATCAGCGAGGGCGTGCCGGCCGTGTCGATCCAGTGGTTCGGCGGATCGATCTTCTTGCCGGCGGTGACGTAGGACCCCGCCAGGCAGTTGTAGAGCTCACCGCCGGTGCCGGGGACGGCCGGGTCGGCGGGGGCGCCGACGCAGTTCTTCAGCCTGCCGTCCGCGTAGAGGACGAGCAGGTCGGGGATGTCGTCGCCGCCCGTGTCCATCGGGCCGTCGGCGGTGTCGCGCGGCTGCAGGTAGAACTTGTAGTCCCCGCGGATGCTCTGGTTGCCGTTGGAGTCGTAGGCGTAGACGTTGACCGTGACCGGGCCCGCGTGCGGCGGGGCGACACCGGTGAGGGTGACCTTGCCGTTGACCGGCGTCGGCGTGTCGACGTAGCCCTGGCCCTCGAAGGCGTACCGGAACCTCGACGCACCGGCGGCGGTGAAGGTGAGGTCACCGCTCTCGCCGAACTTCACCTTCGCCCACGTCTTGCCGTCGTCCGTGGCCTCGGTGAACACCGTGCTGGTGATGTCCGGCTGCGGCGGGGCGGTCGGGTCGACGGTGAGCTGGCAGGGCTCGGTGCCGTCCGGGAAGAAGGTCGAGGTGGAGCCCGTGTCCGGGTACGTGGAGTCCTCGGACCGCACGTCCCACTTGTAGAGGGTGTTGGTGGTGATGCCGGTGAGCAGTGCGTCGCTCGACGGGATGACGGCGCTGGCGTAGCCGGTGGAGTCCGGCGTGGCCAGGATCTCCTTCTTGGTGGTGTCCGTGGACTTCCAGAACCGGAAGCGCAGCTTGGACAGGTTGCCGTCGGCGTCGTAGCCCTTGGCCTTCAGGGTGATCGTCGTACGGCCGATCAGCGCGCTGTTCGTCGGGCCGGCCACACAGGCGCCGCCCGGGGAGGAGGTGCCGGAGGTCGGCTGGTTCGGCGCGCGGTTGAACTCGCCCGTGAGGGTCGCGCCGGTGGCGGCGAACTTGCGCCAGGTCTGCGTGTCGCTCTCACTGGTGGCACGCATGCCGAAGGTGATGTTCGACCAGCCCTTGTCCGCCGCCTCCTGGGCGGCGGAGGTCACGGTGAAGGACTCGTACTCGTCGGGGCAGGAGCTCGACCAGCCGTGGGCGAAGGACTTCTTCTGCAGGACCCGCGACCAGCTCGGCTGCGCGTTCCACGTCGTGCCCGAGGAGATGCCACCGGTCAGCCAGAACTCCATCTGACGGTCGGTGCAGGACCACGAGTGGTTGTTCTTCACCTTGAAGGTGGCCCAGCTGAACTGCGCGCCCTTGTAGCTGGAGGAGAAGTTCATCCGCCAGAAGGAGCGGGCCAGACCGCCGGTGTCGCTCTCGTAGCCGACGCGGGCGTCGGAGGTGCCCGAGGAGAAGTTCGTACCGTTCCAGAAGCTGGAGTTCGGGTACTTCTTGTACGCCACGGTCCAGGCCAGCCAGGCGGAGTTGAGCGGCGGGTCGACGAAGACCGGGTACGCCGTGTCCTCGCGCGTCAGCAGACCGGTCTCGGCGACCTTCAGACCGACGCGGACGTCGCCGGTGCCGTCACCGTCGAGCGCCACCGGCAGCTGCGCGGACTTCGCGCCCGGCTCGATGCCGGTCAGGCCCGACAGCCTGAGCACGTCGGCCGGGGTGGCGACGGCGGTACGCGGCGCGACGTCCGGCGCGTCGGAGTCGCGGCCGGAGGAGTCCCAGGCGAACGGGGTCGGGATGGAGCCGACCTCCTGGCCCGCCCTGTCCAGGACACGGATCAGGTTGGCCCTGGTGTCCTGGCGGAAGACGGCGGTCCTGGAGCGCACGCCGTACGTGACGGTCGCGAGGTCCTTGTTCTGCGCGGCCTCGCGGTTCTTCACGATCAGGAGCTGGCCGAAACCGCCCTCCTCCCGCGCCACGAGCAGCAGGTCGACACCCGGGAGGACCTCGGGGTAGAGGGCGCGCGGGCCGTCGAGGACCGGCTCGGGCAGCACGCCCGGCCAGGTGTAGGCGAGGGTGTGGCCGCCGAGGTCGACCTCGGCGAGCAGGGTCTCCTGCTCCGCACCTGCACCCGTACCCGCACCCCCGGCCAGCGGCAGACGGGTGTGGGTGCGGTCGGCGCGCCCGGCCCCGGTGCCGCCGGCGAACCGGATCGGAAGGGCGGCGTTCACCGGGCGGATGCCGAGCGGGCCGGCGTTCTTCGCCCGGCGCAGCGTCGTGTCGATCGGCGCCCAGCGGCCCTGGGCGTTCTTGGCGCGCTGGGGCAGGGCGTCGATCTGGGTGCGCAGCCTGCCGTTGGGCATCGCCCAGACGAGCTGGGTCTGGGTGGTCGCCGAGTCGACGAGCACCTTCTTGCCCGTCCGCCTGGCCTCGGCCAGCGCGGCGGCCTCGTCGAGCGGACCGGTCGACGTCTGCCGGGCGTCGGTGGCGGACGTGCCGCCGTGGGCGGTCGGGGCCGCGCTCGGCTGCCACCAGGGCAGGAGCGCGGCGGTGAGTGCGGCCAGGACGAGGCCGAGAGTGATGCTCAGCCGTGTGCGCGTGCGCACGAATGGGCTGAGATATCGGGGATATCGGGGCGGCGCGGTCACGGCGGTCTACTCCCGTGGGGACCAAGCGGATTGAGGACAGCACAGGCGGCCCCGGTCGGCAGGCCGCGGGGCAGAAGGCGCGCACACGATCACACACGTGAAGCGCCCCGTCCACGAGGAGCGAAGTTGTGAATTCGTTATGCAAACGCGGAACTGATTCGACGCGAAACCAACTGGGTCCGGTTCGGGGGGATTCGGGGGTCGTGATGATCGTGTTCGGCCTTCTATCGCCCAAGGACCTGAAAGGTCGTCAGTGGAACGATCTACTCCGTTTCGCCGTGTGACGCAGATCACCTGAACCCTCTTCAGGGCCTTCCTGGCGATCTTGAAGTCTGTGCCGGACATGACAGAGAGTGCGCACGCACGCGCCTGATCCGGGCGCGTGCTCTTTGGTGTTTCCGCACCTCATCCGTTGTCTTGTTCGTCTGGGTGGGAGTCGACGCGTATGCGTGCTTCAGGTCCACTGTCATGGCTGGGGCGGAACCGCCCAGCCATGACAGAGTCACAACGACGGCGCCGTCGGCGAAGCCGCACGGCGATCGTCCTATTGTTGTCATCGACATTGACGGTGACCAGCCTGGGTTCCGAGGCCCTGGCCGTCCCCGGCGACGGGATGTCCCGCGAGGAGACGACCTCCCAGGTCGACCTCCCCGACATCCCGCCCAGCACCACGCTGGACGACAACGCCGAGGCTCCGAAGACGCTGAGCACGGCGCCGGAGCAGCCGGTCACCGCGTACACCCCGGTGGCGGTGGACCCCTGGGCGGCGGACGCCGGCCAGGCGGACCCGTCGACGGCGACACCGGGCACGACGGTCCAGGTCGTCAACTCGTCGACCTCGACCCTCCTGCCGGTCGGTGTGGGTGTGCCGGTGGGCCAGGACCCGGCGACGATCGCCGGTGACTGGCAGGTCGCGATCAAGTCGACGACGACGTCCGAGGATTCGGGCGTGCCGGGCATGGTCATGGAGGTCGTGCCTCCGGCGACCGCGGACCCGGCCGCGCAGGTGCTCCTCGACGTCGACACGACCGGCTTCAAGGACCGCTACGGCCAGCTGGCCGCCGAGCGTTTCGGCCTGGTGCTGCTGCCGAGCTGTGTCCTGGACTCCCCGGACACCGGTGACTGCGCCCCGGACACGGGCGTCGAGCCCATGTCGGGCCAGGACGAGCCGGACCTGCAGGCCGAGCGGCTGCGCAGCACCGTCAAGGAGGTGCCGGCGGCCAAGGCCGGGCTGAAGGCGGCCTCGGCGAAGACCAGGAAGTCCGCGACCCGCCAGATCCTGTCGGGTACGGTCCCGGTCGCCAGCCTGCTCCCGGACACGAGCACGTCGTCGAAGGCCTCCGGCGCGTCGGTGCACAAGGCCTCCTTCCCGTCGACGGACGGCCGCCAGGTCGTGGACGCCTCCGGCCGCCAGGTCGTCGGCGCCATGGACACCGGCTCCTCGGCGGCGGGCGACTACACCGCCTCGCCCCTGCTGTCCTCGGGCTCCTGGGCGGCCGGCTCGTCGAACGGCGCGTTCACCTACGCGTACCAGGTGCAGACCCCGGAGACCGCCGGCGGCCTGATGCCGAAGGTGAACCTGTCGTACAACTCGCAGTCGGTCGACGGCCGCACCTCGGCGACGAACAACCAGGCTTCGTGGATCGGTGACGGCTGGGACTACAACCCGGGCTCGATCAGCCGGACGTACGTCAACTGCCGCCAGGACTCCAAGAAGGACGGCGCCAACAACAAGGACCACCGGACGGCGGACCTGTGCTGGGGCTCGAACAACGCCACCCTGTCCCTCGGCGGCATGACCACCGAGCTGGTGTGGGACGACACCCAGAACAAGTGGTTCACGGCCAACGGCGACGGCTCGAAGGTCGAGCAGGTCACCGGCCAGGCCACCGGCAGCGGTGCCCGTAACGGCGAGTACTGGGTCGTCACCACCAAGGACGGCACGAGGTACCACTTCGGTCTGAACAAGCTCCCCGGCTGGTCGGACCACGGCACCGACGCCGACGACCCGACCACCGACTCCGTCCTCACGGTCCCGGTCTACGGCAACCACGCGGGCGAGCCCTGCTACGCGGGCCCGACCACCGACGACTGGAAGAAGTCCTTCTGCACCCAGGGCTGGCAGTGGAACCTCGACTACGTCGAGGACATCCACGGCAACGCCATGTCCCTGTGGTGGAAGAAGGAGCAGAACTACTACGCGAAGAACTTCTACTTCAAGGGTCCGGTCAAGTACGACCGCGGCGGCTACCTGTCGCACATCTACTACGGCCAGCGCAGCGACTCGATCTTCTCCGCGACCGCCCCGGCCCGCATCGGCTTCACCGTGGCCGAGCGCTGCTACGACGAGGGCGCGCTGACCTGTACGGACGCCAACTTCACGTCGACCGACCCGGGCAAGTACCGCATCTGGTACGACACCCCCGCCGACCTGCGCTGCCAGGCGGTCACCTCGACGTACACGCGGAAGTGCTGGAACGCCGGCCCGACGTTCTGGACCACCAAGCGCCTGGACAAGATCACCACCTCCGCGCAGCGCCGTACCGACACCACCGCGCGCCAGGTCGTCGACGAGTACCAGCTCAAGCAGAGCTTCCCGGTCCTGAAGACGGGCGCCAACACGGCGCTGTGGCTGGAGTCGGTCCAGCGCACCGGCTACGCCCGCATGGGCTCCACCGACGCCTCCGTGACCCTGAACCCGGTGCGGTTCGAGTCGAACGCCGACGACATGCCCAACCGCGTCTACCGCGGCGGCAGCGGCCTGACCGACCCGCGTCCCGGCTTCTCGCGCCTGCGCATCGCCCGCGTCGTCAACGAGTACGGCGGCGAGACGGTCGTCACCTACAAGGACCGCACGGGTGACTGCCTCGCCGGCACGAACCTGCCGGGCAAGACGGACACCGCGGCGCTGAAGGCCAACACCCGCCTCTGCTACCCCTCGTTCTGGCACCCGGACTCCGAGATCGAGGACATCGACTGGTTCAACAAGTACGTGGTCGACTCGATCGAGGAGCTGCCGAACGTCGACGGCTCGTTCTCGACGCTGACCGCGTACGACTACAAGAACGCCGGCTGGAAGCTGGCCGAGGCCGAGTTCACGAAGAAGTCCACCCGGACGTACTCGCAGTTCGCGGGCTTCGAGCAGACCACGGTCACCACGGGCGAGCGGAAGGCCGCGGCCGACAGCGGCGAGGGCACCGCCCCCGCCGAGGAGGTCCCCGGCGTCGACGGTCCGAAGACCAAGGCCGTCACCCGCTTCTACCGCGGCATGGGCGACACCGTCCCCATGAAGGACATCAACGGCGACCCGATCACGTACAACGGGCAGCCCGTGTACGACCGTGACGCCTTCGCCGGCCGCATCGCGGAGGAGCTGTCCTACTCCGACGCGGCGGACGCCGACACCGCGTGGCTGACCCGCAGCTTCACCGTCCCGCAGGCGACCGAACTGGCCAGCCGCGACCGCGGCGACGGCCTGACCCCGCTGAAGGCGTGGCGGGTGACGGAGCCGGAGGAGATCGCGTACACGAAGTCCTCGGGCACGGGTGACGACACCCGCACGCTGCGGACGGTCAAGTCGAGTACGACCTACGACCCGACCTACGGTCTGCCGACCCTCGTCGAGTCCCTCGGCGACGCCGATCCCACCAAGCCCGACGACGACAGCTGCACCAAGCTCGAGTACCTGCACAACCCGACCAAGAACCTCATCGGTCTGACGAAGCAGGTCCTCGTCTCGCCGACGAAGTGCGCGTCGGCCGACTGGACCGACCTCACCTCGCTGAGCGGCGGCTCCCGTACCACGTACGACAACACGGCGTACGGCACCGCCATCGCCGACACCAGCCGCGGTCTGGCCACCGAGACCTGGTCGCTGAACGGCACCGGCACCGGCTGGCTGAGCGGCGGCACGGTGGCCTTCGACGCCATCGGCCGCGTCATCAGGCAGACGGACCCGGACGGCAAGGCGTCCACGCTCGCCTTCGACCCGCCCACGGGTCAGGCGTTCAAGGTCACCGAGACCAACCCGCTGGGCCACACCCAGGTCCAGGAGCTGGAGCCGGGCCGCGCGGTCACGCTGAAGACGACCGACGCCAACGGCCATGTCAGCACCGCGGTCTACGACCCGCTGGGCCGGCTGGCGGAGGCGTGGTCCCCGGGCCGCACCCCGGGTTCGGGCGTGCCGGACTTCCGCGCCGAGTACGTGATCCCGGCGGAGGAGACCGACCCGAACGACCCCAACGGCGGCAAGGTCCGCAAGCCTCCGTACGTCACCACGTACGCGCGCGGCTACGAGGACCGGGTCGAGAAGTCCGTCACCATCTACGACGGCCTGGGCCGTGAGCGCCAGGAGCAGGAGGAGGCGGACGGCGGCGGCCGTCTGATCACCGACACGCTGTACAACAAGGCCGGCGAGGTCTACCAGACCAACAACGCCTACCTGAACGAGGCCGAGCCGAGCGGTGAGCTGTTCACGCCGCTCGCCGACACCACGGTCCCGAACATCACCCGGTACACGTACGACGGCCTCGGCCGCGTGCTCACCGAGATGCCGGTCCTCAAGGTCAAGCTCCCGGGCACGACCGAGGCCATCTCCCAGGAGGTCCCGGAGAAGGCGACCCGCTACGAGTACGGCACCGACTGGTCGAAGGTGATCCACCCGCAGGGGGACTCCTCCTACCGGGTGTTCACCGACGCGCTGGGCCGCACCGTCCGCACGGACACCATCAACCCGGTCACCAACGGCTTCACGTCGACGCGCTACGAGTACGACGACCGCGGTCAGCTGGTGAAGGCGACGAGCTCGGCCGACCCGACCCACCCGTGGTCGTGGACGTACGACAAGCGTGGCCGGATGGAGACGGCGACCGACCCGGACACGGGCACCACGCGGACCACGTACGACAACCGTGACCGCGTCCTGACCACGACCGACGCGCGCAACGTCACGCTCTGGAACGGCTACGACGAGCTGTCCCGGCCCAAGGAGCAGCGCATCGGCGGCTCCACGGGCACGCTGCTCGCCTCGTTCGCGTACGACACCGTCCCCGGCGGCAAGGGCATGCCCGCCTCCGCCACCCGCTACACCGACACCCTGGCGTACACCCAGAAGGTCAACGGCTACACGAGCGACTACCAGCCGACCTCGACGACCCTGTCGCTGCCGTCCACCGTGGCCGCCGCGTGGGGTCTGCCGGCGGACTACCAGTACGACTACAAGTACTCCGACAACGGCATGCTGGACGAGGCGACTCTTCCGAAGGCCGGCAAGTTCGACTCCGAGAAGCTGGTCATCCGTTACGACAAGGACGGCAACCCGGTCTCGATCTCGGGCAAGGACTGGTACGGCTCGGAGACGGTCTACTCGCCGTACGGCCAGGTCATGCGCTCGACCCTGGGCGCGCTGCCGTACCGCGTGTGGGCGCAGAACTCGTACGACGAGTCCACCGGCGAGCTGCAGAACCAGATGGTCTACCGCGAGCAGACCGGCGGCGGTCTGGTCGGGGGCAACCTGGTCTCGAACCGGTCGTACACCTACGACCCCTCCGGCAACGTCACGGGCATCCGTGAGGAGGCCACCGGGATCGAGGAGCGTCAGTGCTTCACGTATGACCCGCTGGGCCAGCTGAAGGAGGCCTGGACCTCCAAGGACCAGTCCGCCTGCACCGCTCCGAAGAACACCGACGGCACCCTGAACGTCACCGCCGGCACGGACGACTCCGGTTACTGGCACCAGTACGAGTACGACCTGCTCGGCAACCGGAAGAAGCTGGTCGAGAAGGACCTGTCGGGCAACGCCGGCAAGGACGCCACGACCGACTACACCTACGGCAAGACGGACGGCTCCCAGCCGCACACCCTCACCAAGGTCTCCAAGACCTACACCACCCCCGCGGGTGCGCAGGTCAAGGCCGAGGCCGAGCGGCTGTACGAGCTGACGGGCCAGACGAAGTCCGTCACGTCGATCGACAACGGCGACAAGCAGTCGCTGCTGTGGACGCCGGACGGCAAGGTCGACCGGATCACCGGCGCCGGCAGCGGCGGCCAGACCCCGTACGTGGGCCTGGCCGACAAGTGCCTCGACCTCAAGTCCGGTCTGGCGGCGGCCGCGCAGCCCATCCAGCTCTACAGCTGCAACGGCTCCGTCGCCCAGAACTGGAAGTTCACGCCCACCCCCCGTCCCGCGGGCGGGTCACAGACCGACCCCGACCGGGGCGCCCTGTCGGTCTACGACGACTGGTGCCTCCAGCCGGCGGCCAACGCGGTCGGCTCCGCGGTCCAGCTGCAGAGGTGCAGCGGTACCGCCGCGCAGGAGCTGAAGCGCAACGCCGCGGGCCAGCTCACGCACCTGTCGTCGAACCTGTGCCTGGCGGTCCAGAGCGCCAACTCGGCGAACGCCACGCCGATCGTCCTGGCCACCTGTGACGCCGCCTCGGCCGCCCAGCTGTGGGCGCCGCAGAACGACACCCGTCACATCTACGGCCCCGGCGGCGAGCGTCTGATGACCGTCAAGGGCAAGACGGCCACGCTGTACCTGGGCGACACCGAGGTCACCGTCCAGCAGGGCGGCGTCCTGGTGAGCACCCAGCGCACCTACACCACCCCCGGTGGTGCGGTCATGCGCTACGCGTACGGCACGGGCTCCGACCAGCTGGTCGCCCTGACCAGCGACCACCAGGGTTCCACCTACGCCGAGGTCGCCATGAGCGGCACGATGGCGGTGCGGATCCGGAAGCAGGACCCGTTCGGCAACCAGCGCGGTGCCGACACGGCCGGCGTCAACATGCAGGCGCACACCGGGTTCCTCGACAAGACCCGGGACGACTCCTCCGGCTACACGCTGCTGGGCGCCCGTCTGTACGACCCGGTCGTGGGACGCTTCATGTCCGCCGACCCGCAGATGGATCTGAACGACCCGCTGCAGGCCAACGGATACGTCTACGCCCACAACAACCCGGCCACCTACGCGGACCCGTCGGGTGAGGCGATCACCCTGAACGCCTCCGAGCGGGCCGCGGCCCTCGCGGGCGCCGGACTGTCGGCGGCGCAGGTGGCCCAGGCGCAGGCGATGCAGGGCAAGTCCCTCACCTCCGTGATCCTCGCGGTCGCGTGGGAGACGCTGAAGGACTTCATCGGCATCAACGACGCCATGGCCTGCTTCGGCGGTGACATGTGGTCCTGCGCGAGCATCATCATCGACGCGATCCCGTGGGCGAAGCTCGGCAAGATCCCGGCCGTCATCAAGGCGGTCAACCGCACCATCGACGCCATCAAGGCGTTCAAGGCGGCCAAGCGGGCGGCGGAAGCGGTCCTGAAGGCCGCCAAGGCAGCCGAGACGGCGGCCTTGAGAGCCAAGAAACTCGCCATCGAGAAGGCCAAGAGAGAGGCGGCGCAAAGAGCCAGGAAGAAGGCGGCCGAGGCCGCCAGGCGCAAGGCCGAGGCGGCGGCGGCCGCCAAGAAGAAGACCGGTAACCCGGTCCACAAGCAGGCCCAGTCCAAGGCCGCGCCGAAGTCCTCGTCCCAGGCCGCGGGAGGCCACGGCGGCGGAGGCAAGGGCGGCGGAGGCAAGCCCGGAGGCAGCTCCGGCGGTTCCTCGCGCAGCCACGGCGGATCCAGCGGCAGCGGTGGCTCCGGCAAGTCCGGGTGCAACAGCTTCGCGCCCGGCACCAGGGTGCTGATGGCCGACGGCTCCACCAAGCCGATCGAGAAGGTGAGGACCGGCGACAAGGTCCTCGCGACCGACCCGAAGACCGGGCAGACCCGCGTCGAGACGGTCACCGCCGAGATCAAGGGCCAGGGCCTCAAGCACCTGGTCGAGATCACCGTCGACACCGACGGCAAGGCCGGCTCGAAGACCGCTCGGATCACCGCGACCGACGGCCACCCGTTCTGGGTGCCCGCGCTGCGCAAGTGGGTCAGGGCCACCGACCTGGAGTCCGGCCAGTGGCTCCGGACCAGCGCCGGCACCCGGGTCCAGATCAGCGCGATCCGGAGCTGGACCGCCCAGGCGGCGACCGTCCACAACCTGACGGTCTCCGAGATCCACACGTACTACGTGATGGCTGCGGGCACCGCGGTCCTCAACCACAACGAGTCCTGCCCGAGCGGCGGGGACGGGCCGCCGGAGCGTGACCCGTACTCGCCCTCGGAGACCAAGAAGCGTCAGGACCAGAACGCGGCCGACTGGTCGCAGATCCCGCGCGAGGTCCACGAGACCGTGAACCGTGTCGAGGACGGCCGGATCACCCAGCGGGTCAACAACAACGGCCTCGACTGGTACGACGCCCGCCGGACGAACGCCAACGGCCACATCACCGGCTACAACACCAACAACCCGTGGTACGACGCGACGGTCTACACCGGTGTCAACGGCGGCCTGACCCGCATCCTCGTCCGCTCGGACGGTGTCGTCGGGTACGTCCTCGGCCACAACTACAATCAGGTGTTCGAGTACGGGTACGCCGGGCGGCTGCCCGGCAGGTGGAACCAGCCACCATCCGGTTGGTACTCCAGCCATGGAGGTGGGTCACCACGATGACGACGCCGGCCGCAGCGGGGCTGCGCATCGTGGAGGAGTGGACCGCGCCCGACGGGCTCGTTCCGCCCACCGTCACCGGCCAGGCGCCGAGCGTCCCGTTCGAGGACGGGCGCGTCGAGGCGATGGTGGACTTCCTCGATCCGCAGCTGCGCGAGAAGGCGAACGCCGACTGGTACCGGCTGGCGGTCGAAGGAGGACTCTTCTCCGAGACCGACCGCAGGTTCCTGATCGCCCTCCACCCCGGCCAGGACCGCCTCGCGCGGTGGCACTGCGTCGAGCTGATGAGCGAGTGGGACATCATGGGCAAGGGCGCTGACGGGCTGCTCGGCAGCGCCCCCTACCGCCCCGAGTTCCGCATGCTGTCGCTCGACGGGAACGTGCTGTGCTTCGCCACGACGTGGGAGCACGCGATCAGCACCTCGGTGCTGAAGGCGCCGCACCGTTCGCAGGTCCTCCGCCGCTGGGCCGAGGGGCTGACGGACGGCTCCATGGACGACATGGGCGATCCGGACGATCCGCCGCTGAGCGTGGCGGCACGCCGCTGGCTGGACAGCCACGAGCTCGACAGCCACGAGCTCGACAGCCACGAGCACGACAGTCGATAGCTCGACAGTCACTGGCTCGACAGCCACGAGAAGGATCCGGGAGCCCCGGCCGAGACATCGGCCGGGGCTCCCGGCGTTTCGGCTTCGGGCCGCCCACGGCCGCCTACGGGCGCCCACGGCCGCCCACGGCCACCTACGGCCGCCCCCGCGCCTCCGCCTCAAGGCGCAGCCCCTCCTCCATCACCGCCCGCGCGATCGGTGCCGCGTTGCCGCCGCCGCTGATGTCCGTGCGGTTCGCCTCCGCGTCCTCGACCACCACCGCGACCGCGACCGCCGGCTGGGCCGAGTCCGCCGCCTGGGCCCAGGCGATGAACCAGGCGTACGGGGTGCCCGTGTTGCCGAGGCCGTGCTGGGCGGTGCCGGTCTTGCCGCCGACGCGGGCGCCGGGGATGGCCGCGTTCGTGCCGGTGCCGTCCTCCACCGCGCGGATCATCAGGTCCTGGAGGCGGGTCGCGGTGGAGGGGCGCATGGCCTGGCGGTAGCTGCGGCGGGGGGTGGTGTCGACGGTGGTGCCGGAGGAGGTGGTGGTGCGTTCGACCAGGTGGGGCTGGGCGATCTCGCCGTTGTTGGCGACGGCGGCCGCGACCATCGCCATCTGGAGCGGGGTGGCCGCGGTGTCGAACTGGCCGATGGAGGAGAGGGCCAGCTGGTCCTTGGACATGTCGGTGTCGAAGTTGGACTTCGCGACCCAGGACGGGATGCGCAGCCCGGTGTCGTTGAAGCCGAAGTTCCCGGTCGTCCCCACCATGTCCGCGAGCCCCACCTTCACCCCGAGGCCGGCCATCACCGTGTTGCAGGACCACTGGATGGCGTACGCGAGCGAGGCGTTCGCGCAGCCGGTGGCCTCGTTCGGGAGGACCTGGCGGGTGCCGGGGAGAACGAACGGGTCGGGGGTGTCGGTCGGGGCGTCGGGGTCGGTGACCACGTCCGCGTCCAGGGCCGCCGCCGCGGTCACGATCTTGAAGGTGGAGCCGGGCGGATAGGTCTGGCGGATCGCGCGGGCCAGCATCGGCTGATCGGGGGAGGTGTTGAGCCGTTGCCACGCCTCCTTCACCGCCGGGCCCGTGCCGGACAGGACGCCCGGGTCGTACGAGGGCGAGGACACGAGCGCCAGGATGCGGCCGCTCGACGGCTCGATCGCCGCCACCGCGCCCCGCTTGCCGGCGAGACCGCGGTAGGCCGCCTCCTGCATCCGCGCCCGGATGGTCGTGACGACGTCGCCGCCCGGCTGGAGGTCGCGGCTGATGTCGTTCCACAGGGGGAGCGGGGCGAGCTTCGGGTCGGTGCCGGACAGGACGGAGTCCTCGGCGTTCTCGACCAGGGTCGTGCCATACGTCTGCGAGGCGTAGCCCGTCACCGGCGCGTACAACGGGCCCTGGGTGTACGTGCGTTCCCAGCGCAGTTGCTGCCGGCTGTCGCGCGAGCCGGTCACCGGGTGCCCGTCGACCACGATCTCGCCGCGCGGCTGTCCCCAGCGGGTGATCGCGATCCGCCGGTTCGCCGGGTTGGCGTCGTACGAGTCGGCCTCGAAGACCATCACCCGCGCCGCGTTCACGAGCAGCGCGACCAGGAGGAGGAAGCACAGGGCGGCGGCCCGCCGGATGTACCGGATCATGCGGAGTCCTTCACGTCATGCCCCTCACGCCGCGTCCTCCGTGATCGGGGCGATCACGCCCGTGTCCGCCATGTCCGGGCGCGGCGCCCGGGCCGAGTCCGAGACCCGTACGAGCAGGGCCACGATCACCCAGTTGGTGACGACCGACGAACCGCCCTGCGCGAGGAACGGCATCGCCATGCCGGTCAGCGGGATCAGCCCCATCACCCCGCCCGCGATGACGAACACCTGGAGCGCCAGGATCGACGCCAGGCCGATGGCCAGAAGGCGCCCGAACGGGTCGCGCAGCGCGAGCCCCGCCCGGTAGCCGCGGGCGACGAGCAGCGCGTACAGCAGGAAGAGCGCGGTCAGGCCGACCAGGCCCAGCTCCTCGCCCACCGTCGCCAGGATGAAGTCCGACTTGGCGGCGAAGCCGATGAGCACCGAGTGCCCGAGGCCGAGGCCGGCGCCCAGCATCCCGCCCGCGGCGAACGCGAACAGCGACTGCGCCAGTTGCCCCGGCCCGTCGCCCGCCCGGATCGACGCGAACGGGTCCAGCCAGTCCGTCACCCTGCTGTGCACATGCGGTTCGAGCGAGCCGACCAGGAAGGCGCCGGCCGCCGCGAGCAGCAGCCCGACCGCGATCCAGCCGGTGCGCCCGGTCGCCACGTACAGCATGATCACGAACAGGCCGAAGAACAGCAGCGAGGTGCCCAGATCCCGTTCGAGGACGAGGACACCGACGCTCAGCACCCAGATCGCCACGATCGGGCCGAGCACCCGGCCGGTGGGGAACTGCAGCCGCCAGACCTTCCGCCCGGTGTACGCGAGCGCGTTGCGGTTGGCGGCGAGATACGCGGCGAAGAAGACCGCGAGCAGGATCTTGGCGAACTCGCCCGGCTGGAAGGACAGTCCGCCGATCCGGATCCAGATCTTCGCCCCGTTCACGGCGGGGAAGAAGATCGGCAGGATCATCAGCGCGAGCGCGGCGGCGACGGAGAGATAGGCATAGCGCTGGAGCAGCCGGTGGTCCCGGATCAGCACCACGACCACGATGAACAGACCGACGCCGAGCGTCGACCAGACGAGCTGCGTGGGCGCCGCCGTGTCGTCCGGCGTCTCCAGGTCGAGCCGGTAGATCAGCACCAGGCCCAGCCCGTTGAGCAGCACCGCGATCGGCAGCAGGAGGGGATCGGCGTACGGGGCGCGCAGGCGTACGGCGAGATGCGCGAGCAGCGAGAGCAGCCCGAGGCCGGCGCCGTAGCGGGCGGCGTCCGGCGGTACGGCTCCGTTGCGGGCGAGCCCGACCTCCGCGTACCCGAGGACCGAGATCAGGACCGCGCCGACGAGCAGCGAGAACTCCACCCCGCGCCGCTTCGGGATCCGGACCCCGGGCGGGGGCGCGTCCCTGAGGTCCTTCGCGTCCGTCGGCGGCGGTGCGGTCATGGACCGCAACGTAGCAAGCAGTAAGCCTTATGTCCCTTTTGTGTGACGGTGTGCCGCGTCCGGGCCGGAACCGGCGTCGGGACCCCCGGAGTCCGTGTTCGGGTCCGCGAGGCGTACGTACTCCGGCAGCGTCAGCCGCGCCACCGCCCCGCCGCCCTCGTCCTCCTCCGGCGCGTCGGCGAACACCAGCTCCGCGCCGATCACCTCCGCCTGGCCGGCCGCGATGGTGAGCCCGAGCCCATGGCCCTTGCCGCCGCTCTCGGTGCGGAACCGCTGCGGGCCCGCGGCCAGCAGATAGTCCGGATAGCCCGCGCCGTGGTCCCGGACCGTCACCACCGGCCCGTCCACGGTCAGGACCACCGGCGGCGCGCCGTGCCGGTGCGCGTTCGCGACCAGGTTGCCGAGCACCCGCTCCAGGCGCCGCCTGTCCGTCTCCACGGTCGCGTCCCGCACCACCCGCACCTCGGTGGGGGTGCCGGCGGCGCGCACCACCCGCTCGGCCAGCGGCCCCAGGTCGTGCACCGCCAGATCGACCGTCTCCGTGCCCGCGTCGAGCCGCGAGATCTCAAGGAGGTCCTCGGTGAGCGCCCGCATCGTCCGCACCCGGTCGCGCACCAGCTCCGCGGGCCGCCCCTCCGGCAGCAGCTCGGCCGCGGCGGACAGACCGGTCAGCGGGGTGCGCAGCTCGTGCGCCACGTCCGCCGTGAACCGCTGCTCGGTCTGCAGCTTGCGCTGGAGCGAGGACGCCATGGTGTCGAGCGCCGCGGACACGGCGGCCACCTCGTCGAGGGGGCGCGAAGGGTCCTTCGTGCGGGGGTCGTCGACGCGCGCGTCCAGGTCGCCCGCGCTGATCCGGCGCGCCACCGTCGCCGTCGCGTGCAGACGCCGGGTGACCCGCGTGACGGCGACGGCGCCGACGAGCAGGGTAGCCCCGATGGCGAGCGCGGACGAGCCGAGGATCGAGCGGTCCAGACGGTCGATGGCCGCGGCGCTCTGCGTGTAGTCGAGGCGTACGGCCAGGGCGCGCCCGTCCGCCGGAGCCGCCGCCCACATCGTCGGCCGCCCCTCGGACTCGGCCACCATCGTGCCCCGCTCGCCCCGCACCGCGAGCGCCCGCAGTCCGGCGGGCAGCCCGGCCGGGTCCACCCCGGCGGACCGGGGCAGCGGCTCGCCCGCCTCGTACAGCCGGCTGACCTCGTCAAGGCGTGTCAGCGCCCTGTCGCGGGAGTCCCGCACGGTGTGCCCGGCCACCGAGACGTGCACGAGCATGCCGAGCAGCGCCGCGAGCGCGCAGCACATCACGGCGATGAAGAGGCCGGCCTTCCAGGTGAGGGTGGCGGTCCAGGCGGGCTGCCGCGGCAGCCTGCGCCGGGCGGTGTCCGTGGCCGCCTTCGGGGCCCGGCTCGCGGCGCGGCTCACGGCCCGCCCTCGGTGGTCGGGGCGGGGAGGAAGGGGGAGGGCGTCGGGCTCACGAAGTCCGGTGCGGGGGCGGTGGCGGTGCCCCGCGGCTTGACCCGGACGATCTCGTCGAGCGCCGGCAGCATCGTGCGCTGCTGCTCGTCCCAGGACCAGGCGGTCCGGTACTCGTACCCGGGGATCCCGGCCGAGCTCGCCCGGATGATCAGGTCCCGGCCGGCCACCTCGATGCTGACCACCTGGTCGACCGTGGACATGATCCGGGTCACCCGGTCGTTCTCGGCGAGATAGACCCGCACGCCGAGCTGCTGCTCCGGCATCCGGATGCCGACGATCAGCTCGTCGCGGCCGTTGCCGGTGAGATCGCGGTAGTACGGGGCGAGCACCGGGCACCCCTTGCGGTCGGTGCCGCACTTCTCGACGGCCCGTACGGTCTCCTCGTACAGCCCGTCCTGCCCGGAGCGCGCCTGCTCGTGCCCGCGCACCTCGGCCTGGACGACGGCGACCGGATCGACCGAGCGGATGTCGTTGTCCCGGACCGCGATGCCGGGGACCCGCTCGGTGGTGTTCTCGCCGTAGTCGATCGGCGGATCGGTCGCGGGCGGCAGATCGGGCCACAGCCGCAGCGGCCCGACGGCGTCGGGCGTCCGCCCGGCACTCTCCAGCCCGCCCTGCCGGCCGCACCCGGCGAGCACGACGGACAGCACCGCGGCGACCAGAGCGGTGAGCAGCACGGCAGTGGCAACGGCGGCGGGCCGCCCACGGCGCATTCCCACGCGCTGCTCCTCGCTGCTCGGGACGGTAGGTCTTCCTCTCGACCTTATGTCGATAGACGTATAGACCCTATGAGCGGGGAAGTCCTATTTGTCCACTGGTCCGGGATGGCCGGGTGACCCGAAGAGCCAGGCGGCCCGGTGCGCCGGGGGCCCTGTGCCCCCCGGGCTGCCTGCCCGGCGCTTGTGGGCCTGCCCGTCCGCCCGGCACCCGGCCTGCCGACCGGCCCGCCCGGCCCTTGGCCGGGTGTCGGTTGTGCCTGTCTGACCGGCCTGCCTGGTGCCGTCCCGGCCGCCGACCGGGCCTGCCCGCTATGGCCCCCGTGGCGGGGCGCTGGCCGCGCCCGTCCGGGCCTGCCTCGGCCCGCCCCGGCCCTTGGCCGGGTGCCAGCGGACTTGCCCGGGTCGCCCGCGCCCCTGGCTGGGCGATGGTCGCGCCTGTCAGACCTGCCTGCCTGGCCGGCCCACTGCCCGGACGTGGACCGGGCCTGCCCGCCACGGCCCCCGGCCGGGGGCCGGTTGCGCCTGTCCGGCCGTCCTGCCTGGTGCCGTCCCGGCCGCCGACCGGGCCTGTCGGGTCTGCCCGCCCCGGCCTACGGCCCCCGTCCGGCGCCGCCTCGACCCCTGGCCGGGTGTCGGTTGTGCCTGTCGAACTGGCCGGCCCGGTGCCGTTCCGCCTGTCGGGCCTGCCCGCACCGGCCCACGGCCCGCCCGGCCCGCCTGCCCGGCGCCGCACCGGCCCCTGGCCGGGTGCCGACCGCGTCTGCCCGGGCCTGGCCCTTGGCGGGGCGCCCGGCACGCCCCGCCGGGCGTCACACCGCTCGGCGCTCCAGTTGCGCAAGGGCTGCGCGGCACAGGGTCAGCAGTTTCTCGTCGTCGTGGACGTCGTGGGAGCCCGCGCCGTCCTCGCGGGCGTTGTGGCGGCATCTTCGGGAGAGTTCCGCGCGGATCGCGGGCTCGGCGCCCGCCGCCGCGGGGCCCATCTCCGCCAGACACTCGGCCACCGCCACCCGGGTGTGCCGGTTCTCCTCCCAGGCCGCGAGCAGGACCGGCAGGGTGTCAGCGGCCTCGCCGGTGATCCGCCACAGGGCCGCCGCGGACCGCACCCGTACCCACAGCTCCCGCGCGCCGAGCCCGGCCCGCAGCGCCGGGGCGGCCTGCGCCGCCGCCGGGCCGATCGCGCCCAGGGACAGGGCCGCCGCGCACCACTCGTCGCCCGAGGTGCCCGGCCGCAGCCAGCGGCCGAGGGCGGCCAGGGCCTCGTCCAGGGAACCGTCGAGCGACCACACCGCGCGCCCCGCCATCGCCGAGACCGCCGCCGACGGCGAGGCGAGCAGCGGCCGGACGTCCGGCAGCGCCTCGCGCGCCACCGGGCCGAAGGCCGTGAGCGTCCGCAGACACGCCTCGCGCACCCAGTCCCGCCGGTTCGCCGGGGCTCCGCGCAGCACGCGCAGCACCTCCGGGAGCGCCTGCGCGCCCCGTATCGAGCCCAGCGCGAACAGCAGCGGCGCCGCCCGGTCGTACAGCAGGTCGTCGAGCTCCACCTCGGCGAGCCGGCGCCGCAGTACGGGGGCGAGCGGCTGGGCCGCCGGGCCGAGCGAGTCCACCGCGTACAGCAGCTCGCGCCGCACCTCGCGCTCCTCCAGCGCACGCGCGAGCAGCGGGATCGCCCGCGAGTCGCCCGACCGGGCGAGCGCGAGCAGCGCCCCGCCCCGGCCGGCCCGCGGGCCAGGGGCCGCAGGCCCGCGCGGACCTGCCGTCAGACGGGTGGTGAGCGCGTCCGCCGCCGGCGCGGCCAGCTCGAAGAGGCGCTCAAGGAACGACGTGGCCGCCTCCCGCAGCCGCGGCTCCGGGTCGCCCAGCTGCGCCCCGACGAGCCGCACGACCTCGTCGTACCGCCCGCGCCACACCCGTATCAGACCGCCGCACAGCCAGATCGCGTCCGAGCGCTGCCCCCAGTCGGGGCTGCGCAGCTGGGCCAGGATGAGCGCGATGCGGTCGTCGACCCGGTCGTCGAGGGCGCAGTGGAGCGTGCGGAGCAGCTCCTCGGTCCAGGGGGTGGGGCGGCCCGCCGAGTGCTCTTCGAGGAGTTCGCGGACCTGGCCGATGAGGGTGGGCGCTGCGACGGTACGGGCGGCCGGCTCGGCGTTACGGTCGGCGGGCGCCGTCCGTACCTCGTCGAGCAGCACCGTGACCCGCTCCACCACGTCGTCCGGGATCCGGTCGGGCGCCACCCGGGCCAGCTGCGCGAGCGCGGCGAGCCGCAGCCCCGGCGCCTGCGCGACCCGCGACAGCCAGTCCAGCCACTCCACGGTCTCGGCGCGCAGCGACTCGTGGCGCAGCGCGATCCGCCCGAGCGAGGCGACGAGCGCGAGCCGTACCTCCGTGTCCCGCTCCACGGTGAGCCGCTCACGCAGCAGTTCGAGTACGTGGACGGGGTCGCCGTGCAGCGAGGCGAGCGCGCACGGCGCCGCGAGCCGCACCTCGGGGTCGGGGTCGTCGACCAGGCCGAGGAAGACGTCGGCGCCGGCGGCGACGGCGGCCGCGGCCATCGCGTAGTTCGCGGCCGGGGTGAACTCGGCGTCGTCCGGGTCGAGTTCCTCCAGCTCCTCGTCGCCGCACAGATCGATGCCGCCGATGCTGGTGAGCAACTCCACGATGCCGCCCCGGTCCTGGACCGTGGCGTCCGCGACGAGTTCGAGGAGGAAGGGGATGCAGGCGAGGGTGGAGTCGTAGACGTCGCCCTGGTGGTGGACCGCCCCGTACATGCCGTCCAGGGCGTTCTCGCGCTCGGCGGGGTCGGCGGAGGCGAGGCCCCGCAGCAGCTCCGGAACGTCGTCGGCGGGGCCGTAGGCATGGCTCAGCGAGGCCCAGTCGACCTCCTCGATCCCCGTCAGCATGCAGGCCGCCTTCCCCGTGAGCCCTGTACCAGGCAGCAAGTGTGCACCAATGGACCCTTCCCAACGCCCTGCCCGCCGGACGCGGTCCCGCGGGGCCCGCGCGGCCGCTCGCTTTGCGCCATCCGCGGGTCCGCCGGGAGCCCCGGCGAACCCCCGCCCCGCCCTTCCGACGCCTCCGCGAGGCCCCCGCGACCCTCCTCCGCCCGGCTCGCGCGCCCGCCCGCGCCCGCCGGACATGCGCACTTGTGCGCCGGAGCACGCCCCGGGCCCTCCGCGCAGGGCGCCCGGGGACTTTGTCCGGAACGGACCGTCGGGGGGTGGGGGTGGGAAATCGGCCAGGGGGCTCGTTCGAACAGGCCCTAGGGGTCGGGGGCCGCGTCCGGATCGGGGTCGGGGGCCGGGTTCGGGTCGGGGTCGGGGGCCGCGTCCGGGTCCGCGTCCGGGTCCGGCCAGGGTTCCGCTTCCCGCACGCGGACGAAGCGGGCGGTGTCCTGGCGCCCGGAGATCAGCAGCAGCTCGACGGGGAGGGGCGCGGTCAGGGGACGTACGGTGCCGTGCTCGGGATGCTCCACAGGTTCTTCCACGGCCTGTCCCGCGCGGGCGCCCGTGGAGGTCCCCGCCAGTTCGGCGACCTCGTGGGCCTGGCGCCCGGTGAGCCGGGGGGTGGTCCGCAGCTCGCGCCCGTCGGGCAGGCGGACGAGCAGCGCGTGCGGCCGGTCGGGCGGCCCGAAGAGCCCGATCAGCTCGGCGTCGACGGTGTCCGAGTGCCGTACCTTCCGCCAGGCCCAGGTGCCGCCCGGCCGGTACGCCGAGTTCCAGGCCTTCGCCACGACCCCCTCGACCCCGGTGTCGCGCAGCGCGTCGAACCAGTCGCGGGCGGTCGCCTCGTCCTCGGTCGCGAGCACCCGCTGGAGCGGCGGCCCGATGCCGGCGAGGGCGGCGCCGAGCAGCTCCCAGCGCTCGCGCAGCGGCCGGGTGCGCAGGTCGTGCCCGGGGAGGGCGAGCAGATCGAAGGCGATGTACGAGACGGGGACGCCGGCCCGCTCGCGGTCCCGGTGCGTACGGAGCAGGTCGGTGAAGCTCAGCCGCCCGTCGCGGTACGCGCAGAGCTCGCCGTCCAGGACCGTTCCGGGCGGCAGCCGCTCGCCCAGGTAGGCCGCGATCCCGGGGAACTCGGGCGCCAGATCGCGCCGGGCCCGGGACTGCAGGAAGACCTGCCCGCCGTCGAGGACGAAGGCGAGGGCGCGGAAGCCGTCGAGCTTGAGGGAGTACTGGTAGCCGCCGGGCACCCCGCCCTGCCGGGGGAGCGCGTCGGCGGCGCGCGGCCGCATGACGTCGACGGGCGGCCGGAGGACGACGTCGGGTCCGGGACCCGGACCTGGACCTGGACCCGGGTCTGGGGCGGGGTCAGGGCTGGGGTCGGCGTCAGGGGCGGAGCCAGGGGCCGCGGCAGAGCCGTCGGCCTCCGTGTCCGTGTCCGGGGCCGTGTCCGTGTCCGGGCCCCGGTCGGGCTTCCGGGCGGAGCCGGGCTCGGCCTCCGGGGCGCGAGCAGGGTCTTGGTCCGGACCGAGGTCCGGGTGCGGGTGGTGAGCCGGCCCACGACCGGTACCCCGGGCCGGAGCAGGACCCCGCCCCGTACCCCGCCCCGCGCCGGCGCTCACGGCACGGGCCCGGCGACGGCGGTGTCGAACAGCGGGGCGAGCAGCTCCCCGTACCTCTCCAATCGCGGCCCGATCGCGTCCATCAGCAGGACCAGCCGCTCCGGCGCCCCGCTCTCGGCGGTCTCGGCGACCTCGTCCCAGGTCACCGGGGCGGAGACGGACGGCAGCGGGCGGGCCCGCAGGGTGTAGGGGGTCGCGGTGGTCTTGGCGGCGGCGTTCTGGCTGTGGTCGACGAAGACCTTCCCGGGCCGCAGGGCCTTCGCCATCCGGTGCACGACCAGCCGCGGCAGCTCCGCCTCGGCCTCGACGGCGAGCCGGCGCGCGTATGCGGAGACCGTCTCGGACGGTGTCGGCGTGACGGGGACGAGGAGGTGAAGTCCTTTGGCGCCGGAGGTCTTCGCGTACGCCGTGAGTCCGTCGGCCGCGAGCCGTTCCCGCAGGTGGAGGGCGACCCGGCAGCACTCGACCACGGTCGCGGGCGGCCCCGGGTCGAGGTCGAGGACGAGCCGGTCGGCGACGGCGGGGGAGCCGGCCCGCCACTGCGGCGTGTGGAACTCGACGACCAGGTTCGCCGCCCACATCAGCGACGGCAGGTCCTGGATCATCACCTGCCGCGCACGCGGCGCGTCGGAGCGCGGCACCGGGGTCGTCTTCACCCAGGCGGGCGTGCCGGGCGGCGGGTTCTTGGTGAAGAAGAGCTGCCCGTCCGGGCCGTCCGGGTAGCGCAGGAAGGAGACCGGCCGATCGCGCAGATGGGGCAGGATCGCGGGCCCGACGGTGGCGTAGTAGTGCAGCAGCTCGCCCTTGGTGGTGCTGGTGGCGGGGTGGAGGACCTTGCCCAGATTGCTGAGGGCCAGCCGGCGCCCCTCCACCTCTGTGATGGGCGTCATACGATGAGAATCCCACGGATACCGGGACGTAGTACCAGGAAGCGGAACCAGTGTGAAGGGGTCGAGCGTGCGATCCATCTGGAACGGGGCCATATCCTTCGGCCTGGTCAGCATCCCGATCAAGCTGGTCAACGCCACCGAGAGCCGCTCGGTCTCCTTCCGCCAGGTGCACACCGAGGACGGCGGCCGCATCCGCTACAAGAAGGTGTGCGAGCTGGACGGCGCCGAGGTCACCCAGGCGGAGATCGGCAAGGCGTACGAGGACGCCGACGGCACCATGATCCCGATCACCGACGAGGACCTGGCCGCGCTGCCGCTGCCGACGGCGAAGACGATCGAGATCGTGGCCTTCGTGCCGGCCGGCGAGATCGACCCGCTCCAGATGGACGCCGCGTACTACCTCTCCGCCAACGGCGTGCCGGCCGCCAAGCCGTACACCCTGCTGCGCGAGGCGCTGAAGCGCAGCGACCGGGTGGCGGTCGCGAAGTACGCCCTGCGCGGGCGTGAACGGCTCGGCATGCTGCGGGTCGTGGAGGACGTGATCGCCATGCACGGGCTGCTCTGGCCCGACGAGATCCGCGCCCCGGAGGGCGTGGCGCCGGAGACCCCGGTGACGGTGCGGGAGGCCGAACTCGACCTGGCGGATGCCCTGATGGCCACCCTCGGCGAGGTCGACATCACGACCCTGCACGACGACTACCGCGAGGCGGTCGAGGAGATGATCGCCGCGAAGGCGGAGGGCGGGGAGGGCGTCGCACCGCCGGAGCCCGAGGAGGGCGGGGGTGGCCAGGTGATCGACCTGATGGCGGCCCTGGAGAACAGCGTACGGGCGGCGAAGGAGGCCCGGGGCGAGGCGGGTGAGAAGGCTGGGGCGTCGGCGTCGGCGTCGGCGGCGGTGACGGAGCTGCGGCCGCGGAAGCGGGCGGCGGCGGCGACGCCGAAGGAGACGGGCGCGAAGAAGTCGACGGCGAAGACGGCCGCGAAGCGGGCGGCGGCGGAGCCGGCCCGGAAGTCGACGACGGCGAAGAAGCAGCCGGCGAAGAAGACGGCGGCCAAGTCGACGGCGAAGAAGACGGCAACGAAGAAGACGGCAACGGCGAAGAAGGGGACATCGGCGAAGAAGGCGACGCCGCGCAAGCGCACGGCCTGAACCCGGCGCTCGTAGAGGAGTTCGACAGAGGCGTGCGTGTACGGTCGGGGCCGGACCGGATCGGTCCGGACCGAAGGGACGAGGACACCCGCCGATGCGCGCCGATGCCTGGCTGCTGGAACTGGACGAGACCGCCGACGCGCCGCCGCTCGCCCCGGCGTTGCTCGACCCGGGCGTGCTTGACGCGCGCGAGCGCGAGCGGGCGGCGGCGTTCGTACGGCCCGCCGACCGCGTCCTCTACATCGCCGCGCACGTCGCGCTGCGCACCGTGCTCGCCGGTCTGCTCGGCGAGCGGCCGGCCGACCTGGAGTTCACGCGTGAGCCGTGTCCGTGCTGCGGCGAGCCGCACGGCCGCCCGGCCCTCGCCGACCGCGCCGGGCCGCCGCTGCACTTCTCCCTCTCGCACACGCACGGCCGGGTGCTGATCGCCACCGCGCCGGTCCCGGTCGGCGCGGACGTCGAACGCCGCCCCGAGCCCGCGGCCGTACGGGACCTGATGACCGTCCTGCACCCCGCCGAGCGCGCCGAGATCGAGGCGGCGGACGGGACAACGCCCGGCGGCGCGGCGGCCTTCGGGCGCATCTGGGCGCGTAAGGAGGCGTATCTGAAGGGCCTCGGCACGGGCCTCGGCCGGGCGGCGGACCTGGACGACCTGCGCGGGCTCGCGCCCGCCCCGCCCGGCTGGAGCCTGTACGACCTGCCCTGCGGCCCGTCCCACGACGCCGCCCTCGCGCTCCGGACGCCGGCCGGCCCGGACGCCGAACCCCCGTCGCTGCACTCCCTGTCGGGGGCCGACGGACTGCTCACCCGCCGCTGAGGGTGCCGCACGAGCGGGCGGCGGGCTCGTACGCGTAACGGATCGACGCGGGAAGCCGGCGTAAGAAGTCGGGGCGGAAAGTCGGCGTAAGAAGTCGGCGCGGGAAATTGGGGCGGAAAGTCGGCGGAAGCAACCCCTCCGTCACCCCTCCGTCGCCCTTCCGACGCCCTTCCGACGCCCTTTCGGCACCCCTCAATCACCCCTCTATCACCCCTATGTCCACCCTCGTTGACCCTCGGTACGGTCAGCGCCCCGCATAACGGACGGAGTTGGCCGCCCTTCGGACAATGAATGGTCAAATCCTTGTTGCATACCTGTCAATCAAGGCTGCTCGCTGGCACGCTCACACCCGCATCACCGCACCACCCCCCACGTACCAACCCCCACGCTTCATCAGCGAAGGAGCCCGCGTGACCCGCCAGCAGTCCTCGCGCCGTACCTCTCGTACCACCGCACGAGCCGCCGCCCTCATCGCGTCCGCCGCCATGGTCGTCGTCGGAGTCCAGACCGGAACCGCCAGCGCCGATGCCCAGCGCGAGGCCGGCGCGACCGCTCTCGTCCTCAGCGCCTCGCAGCGCGCCGCCGCCATCCAGGACGCCCAGGGCGGCGCTGCCGCCACCGCCAAGGCGATCGGCCTGTCCGACCAGGAGAAGCTGGTCGCCCGCGACGTCATCAAGGACGCGGACGGTACGGTCCACACCCGCTACGAGCGGACCTACCAGGGCCTGCCCGTGCTCGGCGGCGACCTGGTCGTGCACCAGAAGAAGGACGGCGCCCGTTCCACCACCAAGGCGACCAACGCCCGGATAGCCGTGGCCAGCACGAAGGCCGCCGTCGCCGTGGCCGCTTCCGCCGACGCCCGCAAGGTGATCTGGGCGGCCGACGGCAAGCCCGCCCTCGCGTGGGAGACCGTGGTCCGCGGCACCCAGCACGACGGCACCCCGAGCGAGCGTCACGTCATCACCGACGCGACCTCCGGCAAGGAGCTCTACTCCTACGAGGCCATCGAGACGGGCATCGGCAACACCGAGTACAGCGGTCAGGTCACCCTGGGCACCTCCGCCGGCTACACCCTGACCGACGCCACGCGCGGCGGCCACAAGACGTACAACCTCAACGGCGGCACCAACGGCACCGGCACGCTGTTCACCAACAGCACCGACACCTGGGGCAACGGCTCGCCGACCAACCCGGAGACCGCGGCCGCCGACGCGCACTACGGCGCGGCCGTCACCTGGGACTTCTACAAGAACGAGCTGGGCCGCAACGGCATCCGCGGCGACGGCCAGGCCGCCTACAGCCGCGTCCACTACGGCAACGCGTACGTCAACGCCTTCTGGTCCGACTCCTGCTTCTGCATGACGTACGGCGACGGCACGAACAACCTCAAGCCGCTGACCTCGCTCGACGTGGCCGGCCACGAGATGTCCCACGGCCTGACCGCCTCCACGGCCGGTCTCAACTACCGCCGCGAGTCCGGCGGCCTCAACGAGGCCACCTCCGACATCTTCGGCACCTCGGTCGAGTGGTACGCGAACAACACCACGGACGCCGGTGACTACCTCATCGGCGAGAAGATCGACATCCGCGGCAACGGCACCCCGCTGCGCTACATGGACAAGCCCAGCAAGGACGGCAACTCCGCCGACTACTGGTCCTCCACCGTCGGCCGCCTCGACGTGCACTACTCCTCGGGCCCGGCCAACCACTTCTTCTACCTGCTGTCCGAGGGCAGCGGCGCCAAGACCATCAACGGCGTCAGCTACAACTCCCCGACCTACGACGGCTCCACCGTCACGGGCATCGGGCGCCAGGCGGCGTACAAGATCTGGTACAAGGCGCTGACCACGTACATGACCTCCTCCACCGACTACGCGGGCGCCCGCGCCGCCACCCTCTCGGCGGCCACGGACCTGTACGGTGCCGGCAGCACCCAGTACAACGCGGTCGCGTCGGCCTGGAAGGCGATCAACGTCAACTAGCGGTAAGGGATTGACGTACGAGGGGCCGTACGGCAGTGATGCCGTACGGCCCCTCATACGTTTCCTGGCGCAGGTCTGCGACCGTCTACGACCGTTTACGACCGGGAGTCCGCCCCGGACAGCACGAGCCCGGTCTGCTCCTCCGCCTCGGGGGCCTTCTCCCCGTCGGCGTGGGCCGCCTTCGTCCGCCCCGCCCAGAGCAGCACGAGACCGAGCGTGCCGGCGAGCGCGGGCCAGTAGAAGTACCGGAAGTCACCGGCGGGCACCGTCGGCAGATAGCCCGCCATGTACAGCGCCGCGCTGATCCCCAGCACCCGCACGGGCATCGCGTACCGCCCGCGGCCCGGCCGGATCGACAGCGTGACGCCGACGGCCAGCCAGAACCAGCCCGCGAAGAGGATCGGCAGGTCCTTGGCCATGCCCACCACGTAGTAGCGCAGCATCGCGGTGCGGCGCTCGTCCGGCTCGCCGATGCCGGGGATGTGGTCCAGGCTGCCGTTCTGGAACTGGTACCGGCCCTGGAACATGACCTTCGAGAAGACCTGCAGGCGGTACTCGGCGTACTGCGGCAGATGGCTGGGCATCTCGCTGATCCACATCGAGTTCAGCTCGTCCGCGTGGCGGGCCAGGTCGGCCAGGCCGGCCGAGAGGTCGCGCGGGTAGCAGCGCCAGTACGCGTCGGACAGATTGGCCTCGGGCTTGCACCGCTGGGCCGTGGTGACCATGGCCTGCTGGAAGTCCGGCGTCGTCGCGGCCTCGCCGGCCGCCTTCCGCACCTCGTCCACGCTCAGGACGTGGACCAGGTCGTCCAGCAGGACCTGCGAGAGCTGGCGGGTCTCGACCGGCTTGGCGACGGCGGAGACGACGCCGCTCGCCACCGCGGCGGCGGCGATCAGGGCGCCGGCCGAGATCAGCCACTTCCGGCGCCCGGGCGTCGGCCACAGGGCGCGTACGAGCAGATAGAACACCGGGACGCCGGCCAGCACGGCGTTCTTGCGGACCAGGATCGCGTAGGTGATGAAGAGCACTCCGACGGCCAGGAGCACCCAGCGCGTACGGGTGCGGTCGGCCGGCAGGTCCCGGGCGACGAAGGCGACGGCGCAGGCGGCGAGGAGGGTGAACGCCATCTCGACGTCCTTCCACACCACACCCGTGAAGTTGACGATGTAGGGGGCCACGCCGATCGCGAGGATCGCGAGCGAGGCGCCCTTCCGGCCGGTGCGCGCCCAGACCCGCCAGGCGATGACCCACAGCGCCGACCACAGGACGGCGGACTGGAGGGCGGCCAGAGCGCCGGGGCGGCCGGTCAGCTCGATGAGCGCGCGCCACAGCAGGGCCATGACAGGCGGGTGCCAGTCGGTGAGGGTCTGCTTGCCCAGCGCCTGCTGGAGCTGATTGACGCTGTCCAGGCTCAGGAAGCCGGGGGAGAACACGAGGGCGGTGCCCCAGCCGCAGAACGCGGCGATGGCGGCGAGGGCCCACGGCCACAGCGGTCGATCCGACAGATATGACCTCATCCGCAAGATCGGTCGCGTGGGTCCTTCAGATGTCATGGGGAGGGAGCCTAACAGCACGGGGTCGACACCTCGCAGGCACCGAACCTGCACGTTCGTGCCCGGCTGTCAGGACCCTCCGACGGCCTCGCGGACGGCCTCGCGGACGGTCCCGCGGACGGCCTGCGGACGGCCCTCGGAAGGCCCTCGGACGGTCTCGGAGGGCCTCGGGACGGCCTCAGGCGACCTCAGGCCGCCTGGAACACATAGCGTCGATACACCACGAAACGGACCAGCGTGGCCGCCGCCCACCCGGCGAGGCGCGTGATGTTGTCGGTGAGGGCCGAGTCGAGCCCGAGCAGCTCGCGCGAGAGGTAGACGGGTGCGGCGGTGATCAGGATTCCCGCGATGTTCACCAGGATGAACACGACGACCTCGCGAGGTGTCGTCTCGGTGCGCTGGGCGCGGTACGTCCAGTGCCGGTTGCCGTACCAGCCGACCACCATCGCCGCGGCCGTGGCGACGACCGACGCCATGACCGGGAAGGACGCCATGGGTCCGCCGCCGAGGCCGGGAAGGCCGAAGACGAGAAGGTTGTAGCCACCGGCGTCCACGACGAAGGCGACCGCCCCGACGACTCCGAACTTGGCCACCTCGCGCCAGAGACCACGAACGAGGTCGCTCAGGCGGAGACGCAGGGACAGATGATCCGACATGAAAGAGAGCCTAACCGCAGGGTATTCTCGCGTGACTCCACACATGACCACCCCGTCACTGCCTCGTCGTCTCAGGTGACCGCTCGCGGCGTGGAGCTGGAGCTGGAGCTACGACAAGCCTAAGGATCAAGACATGAGACCCACGATCGCCTGCGTCGTCCCCTGCTACAACGAGGAGGCGGCCATCGGCAAGGTGGTCAGTGATCTGCGTGCGGCGCTTCCCGAGGCCGAGATTTACGTGTACGACAACGCCTCGACCGACCGCACGGTCGAGGTCGCGCTGGAGGCCGGGGCGATCGTCCGGCACGAGCGCCGCAAGGGCAAGGGCAACGTCATCCGCCGCGCGTTCGCCGACGTCGACGCGGACGCGCTGCTCATCATCGACGGCGACGACACCTACGACGCCTCGCGCGCCCGTGACCTGGTCGACCTGCTCTTCGAGGGCCCGTACGACCACGTCGTCGGCGCCCGCCGCGAGACCGTCGAGGGCGCCTACCGCCCGGGCCACGCGGTCGGCAACAAGATGCTGACGGGCGCCGTCCGCAAGCTCTTCGGCAACGACGTCACCGACATGCTGAGCGGTTACCGCGTGTTCTCGCGCCGCTACATCAAGTCCTTCCCGGCGCTGTCGCACGAGTTCGAGACCGAGACCGAGATGACGGTCCACGCGCTGAACCTGCGGCTCCCCACGGCGGAGATCCCCGTCGACTTCAAGGACCGCCCGGCCGGCAGCGAGAGCAAGCTGCGCACCTACCGGGACGGCTGGCGCATCCTCAAGATGATCCTCGGCCTGGCCCGCCGCCAGCGTCCCTCGCTCTTCCACAGCGTGCTCGCCGGCCTGATCGCGCTGATCTCCCTCGGTCTCGGCACCCCCGTGATCGTCGACTACATCAACACCGGCACGGTGCCGCGCTTCCCCACGGCCATCCTCGCCGCGGCGATCATGACCATCGCGGTGCTCGTGCTTCTGGTGGGGTACATCCTCGAGTCGTTCATGCACCTGCGCCAAGAGCAGTCCCGCCTCGCCCACCTCGCCTACCCCGCGCCGACCCGCTCCCCGAAGGGCCTCGACGCGGACCGCTCGGCGAAGCCGACCAGCTCCGCCGACCGCCCGGAAGAGACCCTGGCCCGCTCGTAACCCCGGCTGGCCCCGCCTCTCGGGCCCCAGCACCGGAAAGCCCCCACCGGATCCGTCCGGCGGGGGCTTTTTCGTCGGCGTGAAAGGCCGACCGGTGCCGGAGGCCCAGATCCGCGAACGACCGGGTCGACGGTGATGCCGTACGACACCGCAAACGTTCATGGCGCAAATGCATCGGTCGCCCGGTGGTCACCCGGCGGCCGCGTCTTGGACGGATGGGCCGGCGGCTAGGATCGCCCGGTCGGCGGTACGCATCGGGGGGACCGCCAGGGGGAGGGGCTCGACGTGACGTTTGCAGAGGAATGGGCAGTCGCGAAGACGGCCGCAGCCGAGAACACCCGAATGCGTCTCAATCAGGCGGCACCCGCCGCCGGTGGCGCGGGCGGTGCCGCCAACGCCGATCTGAGCGTGTCGCGCGACGACCTCGGAGCCATCGGCGGAGACGCGTACGAACTGCGCCAGCGGCTCTCGAAGGACGGGGACCACGCGCGGCCGCAGACGTTCGAGGCGGCGCTCGCGCTCACGAACGGGAACTTCGGCAGTGGTGCCGCACTGCTCCAGGTGCACGACCGGTGGAACGAGCAGCTGCACACGCTCCTCGACGCCGTCGCGCACATCTCCAACCATCTGGACTACTCGGCCGCGGCCCACGACAAGGACGACGCGGACATCATCACCGACCTGTCCGTGTCCAAGATCGATCAGTACTTCACGTAGGGCGGAGCCGAACCATGACGGGACCGCGATTCGACGACGTCTACCACGCGCCTCTGGACAAGCTCCAGGCCGCCGTGGACGCCTGGTCGGAGATGACGGGCAAGCTGGACAAGCTGGCCGAGGACGCCCGCACGGGCATGACGGCGAAGTCGGACAAGGCCGACTGGCGCGGCGTCAACGCCGATGTCACCAAACCCTTCATCACCAAGACCGCGAAGGAGTTCGCGGACGCCGCAGCGGCGGCGAAGGGCATGCACCAGATCCTCTCCGACGGACACTCCGCCATCAAAGTCGCGCGCGACGCGCTGAAGGCGGTCGTCGAGGAGGAAGCCCCCGCGGCCGGGATGCACGTCGACGGCAACGGCAAGGTCAGCGTGGTCGACCCCTTGGCGAACCACTACCGGGAGTATCACAACGACCCCGAGTACGAGGGTGCGGTCCGGCGCGAGGAAGCCCGGATGAAGGCGCTGCAGCAGCGCATCGACCGGCTCGTGGAGGACGCGGCGGACGCCGACGACTCCCTCGCCAGGGCCTTGCGGGCCAACAACACCGACGACCACGACTTCCGTGCCCCGACGTACCGGAGCCTCGACCAGGAACAGGCCGCCCGGGCCGCCGCCCTGCTGAAGCAGACCACCGGAGAGGGCGGCACGGCGCGCAATGTCGCGGCTCTGCACGAGCTGGAGGACCTGCTCGACGACAACCGGAACGACAAGGAGTTCGCAGTCGCGTTCTACCGGGGGCTGGGCGCGGAGGGCACGCTGCAGTCGTACGCGAAGCTCTCGCTCGACTCGACCGGGCTGGCACCGGTCGGCCAGGACCGGGTCGCGCTCGTCGCCGGCATCCAGGGGGACATGGGCAACATCCTCGGCCTGGCCACGCAGAAGAGCACGCCCGGACATCTCGACGCGGCGTGGACCGCCGAGCTGATGCGTGCGGGACGCAAGGAGATGGACATCACGGGCATCTCCGGGGTCAACTCGCGTGTGTACGGGTACCAGGCGCTCGGCGCGCTGCTGCGCGAGGGGACGTACGACAAGGAGTTCCTGACCAGCGTCGGCCGCGACATGATCGCGATGGACCGCAAGGACCCCAAGGCCTGGGAATGGGGCCTGCCGCACAACCTCGACCAGCGGCTCAACCTCGGCGAGGAGGGCGGAAAGGGCTTCTACCCGCTCACGGGCCTGATGGAGGCGCTGGGCAACAACCCGGAAGCCGCCACGGCCTTCTTCAACGAGCCCGTACGGGAGGACAGCAACGGGGACGGCATCGTCACCACGGCCGACAAGGCTGTCGGCGGGCAGCACGGCAAGGCGCAGGGCATGGTCGACTACATGCTCGACAAGAAGCACGGTGACTGGTACGACGGCCCGGGCCTCGGGGAGCCCGGACCGGCCCAGGCCGCGGTGGGCGACGCGCTGGAGGCCGCGGTCACCCAGCGCAGCCCGGGTGACGATGACGCGGCTCCGGTGAAGCACACCAAGGGGATGGCCGACGTCATGGAACGCGTGGTGGCCAAGATCGGCGAGAACCCGGAATTGGTCGTCGCGAAGCCTGATGCCCCCGACGACGCCCCACCGCCACCGCTGGCGGAACTGTCCGGCAACTTCGGCCAGATGGCGGCCGAATACATGCCGGACATCCAGGCTTCGGCCGAGAACGGGGCCCACATGATCAAGCCGTTCGGCGCGCTCGCCGATTTCGACAAGTCCCACATGTCCCGCTTCCTCGGCGCGGTCGCCCAGGACCCGAGCGCGTACGGCGCGATCACCAACGCCCAGCAGGCGTACACGACGGCCCTGGTCCACGACGTCCTCGTCCACCGTGCCGACCATCATGAGCTGGACGCGGCCATCACCAACGCGGTGCACCCGGGCGGCGAGATCGCGGGCATCATGTCGGAGGCCCGGGCCCAGGCGGTGCACGAGAACCATCGCCACGAGGACGACGAGTTCAACAAGGCCGCCGCCGAGGAGGCGAAGTGGGTGAACCGCACCATCAGCGCGGCCGGCGCCAAGTACGTGGAGCTGATTCCCGGTGCCGGTGACGTCGTCGAATGGCTGCAGGAGGACATCACGGAGTCGACCCTGGAGACCGGGAAAAATGACACGACGCTTGAGGCGCGCAGGGAGTCGTCCGAGGGTTACGCCGATGCCGAGAAGGCGGCGAAGGAGGCTGCCGCGAAGGCTGTGGCGGCGGGGGCGCGCGGTACGGACATGAGCGCCACCGACATCCAGGACTTGGCGGGTGTCGCCTCTGTGGCGACCGGGACCGCGCATTCCGCCGGGCGCGATCTGGTGGCCACCGAGAAGGGAACGCCATGAACAGCGGATCTGCACGGCTGGCCGCCGCATGCCTGGCGGTCCTCGGAACGGCATCCCTGCTCAGCGGCTGTTCTTCCTCTCCGGAACCGCAGCGGCCGAAAGTGCCGGCACGGGTGTGCTGGGACGCGTTCGCGGGTTCGGAGGTGGAACCCTTCCTTCCTGACGGGGAGAAGGCCCGCTCCGACGAGGGGTATCTGTTCAATCTGTACGGGAGCAGAGACGCGGTGACCTGCGTCGTCTACGTCGATGGCAACAACCACTTCATGGCCTCGGCGAATCGGGGGTACCCGATTGAATGGAGCACTGAGGAGCGAGCCGGAGGAACCCGCCTCGCCGTGGGGGAGCGGGGGCTGATCTGGGACTCCGGGACCGTGACGTATTTCGTCTGCAAGCGGCCGGACTCCAGCGACAAGATCCAGCTCCACCTCTCCGGTGACATCCCCGAGGACGTGCCGAAGGCGCGGCGCCTGCTCGCCGACCTGACGAAGAAGTACCTCGCCTTCGCCCAGAAGCAGCTGGGCTGCCAGTTCTAGCCGGGCTATGTGTCCCCGCGCGTTGTCAGTCGGTGTCCGCGCGGGGAGTGGACCGGACGACGACGGGCGGCGCCGGTACTGGCTGCTCGACGCCGACCATGCGGTCATCGGCACGATCACTGTCGACACTTGGCAGCGCGGTTGGAGCTGCCTCGGCGTCTCTTCGCTGGCCGTCCGGCCCGCGGCCCGCGGCGCCGGAGTGGCGCGACAGGCCTTGGAGTCCGTGTACGACGCAGCGGTGGCCTCCGGGCTGAACGGTGCCCAATTGCATACCCATTGGGCGTGGCAGCCGACTGTCCGCTGGTATCTGAGGCGTGAGATGTGGGTGACGAGCTGGAAACACGATCTCGGTCTGTCCCGGGTGAGGCATCTGCCGCCGTACGAGGTCACCCGTGTACGACAGGGCTTCGCCTTCTCGGTCGAGGAAGGGGGAGTGAGGGAACCGCTTCTGATCGCCGGGCGAAAGGGGGATGTGCTTCGGCTTCGGCAGGCAGAGGCATACCGCCGGAGGGCGCGGCAGGGCGGCCGCCATGACAGCACGCTCTTCTACGCCGGTACGACGTTCGCGCTGCACCTCGCCCTTGCCGGGTGGCCGCTCGTGCGGGGTGCGGCCGAGTGGGAAGCGGCTCCGGAATCGTCGGACATCGGACAGCCAGAGGGGCTGGCCCGCAAGATCCAGCTCTTCGAGGAGTCGGCGCGCCGGGACGGCTGGTCGGTGTGTACGCCTTCCTTGGTGCTTCCGGCCTTCGACTGAAGCGCGCCGTTGAAGTGCGCCGCGCGCAAGCCGGGATGGGTTGATCCTTTCGCCATGGGCGAGGTGTTCCGGAAGCCCGTTCCCGGAACACCCCGCTCCTGACGAAGGGGCCGGAGCCTCAGGCGCCGGACTCGGTCGGCAGGCCGGCCTCGACCCAGTCGGCCTTGCCCTCGTAGTACTCGCGCACGTCGGTGTAGCCGAGCTCCACCAGACGCTCCGCGGCGATGCCCGAGTTGGGGCAGGGGCCGTCGGCGCAGTAGGTGACGATCGCCGCGTCCTTGTCCGGGAGCAGGGTCGGGGACAGCTCGTCCACCTGGTCGAGCGGCAGGTTGAGGGCGCCGGGGAGGTGCTTGTCGGCGTAGTAGGACAGCGGCAGCGCCTCGACGACCGTCACCAGGCCCTCGTCGATCTTCTTCTGCAGCTCGTCGCGGGTGATCTTCTGGACCATGTCCATACCTCCAGCACGTAATGTCAGTAAGTGTGTCCGCACGCACATTAATCAATGCGTGCGCACGCACGCAAGTCCCGTTACACTCGTCCTCGTGAACGAAGGTGAGCACCGAGAGCACCGAGTCGAGGCCTGGCGAGCGCTGCTCCTCGCCCACAGCGCCGCCGTGCGCGCCATCGAGAGCGACGTGGCGCGCCACGGCACCATCCCGCTGACCTGGTACGACGTACTCCTGGAGCTACGGGGCGGCGGCGACCAGGGCCTGCGCATGCAGGAGGTCGCCGAGCGCGTGGTCCTCAGCCGGACCCGCGTCAGCCGCCTGGTCGACGAGATGGCCCGGTCGGGCCTGGTCACCAAGCGCCCGGACCCCACGGACAAGCGCGTCACCTGGGCCACCATCACCGACGCCGGCCGCGCCGCCATCCACGCCACGGCACCCGCCTACATGGCCGGCATCTGGGAGCACTTCTCCCGCCACCTGACCGACGAGGAGTCCGCGACCATCACGGAGGCCCTGCTGCGCGTGGCCCACGCGCACCAGGAGATCCGCCTGACCTGATCCTGAGCGTGACCTCCACTCCTGGTGATGGATCACGCCATGCTCGTCCATGGTCGGATGCAGCTTCATCTGGGCGCGGCCCCTCGGGGCCGTCCGGGCCGACGCGGACCAGCCGCTCTGTCCGGCAGACCCGGAACAGGCGCCCGTCCACGGTGAGTTCGTTCGCGCGGCCGAGAGCCCGGAACTCCTCTGCCGCGCGCGCGTACCGCTCGCGCCGCTCCTCGTCGAACTCGTAGATCATCGGCCAGAGTTCACGCAGCGCGTTGTAGAGGAATGCCCGGGCGTCGTGCGGGCTCACCAGGAGCGAGCCCTGCGGATCCCAGGTCGCCCCGGTCTTCTCGACGACCCCGAAGGTGGTGGGCAGCACCACGATCTCCGGATGCGTCTCCACCGTCCGCCCGGAATCCGCACGCACCTCGGCCGGACAGCACTTCCCGGTGTACGAGAACCCCCGCAGCCCGAGCCGCAACGCCTACGCCATCGGCCCCGCCTCCTGTTCCGGATCGAGGACGAAGCCGGGATCGCGCTCCTCGGCCGCGCTTGCGCGCCATGTCCCAGGAAGGCCGGATCGGTTCCACGTCGGTCGCCCGCGGCGGCTCAAGCCTTTCCTCCCCGCTCCGCGCCACCTCGTCGCCCCGTACCACCCGGAACCGCTCGCCCGGGTCGTCGGTGTCGTCCTTTGCGCGGAACCACAACAGCAAGGGCGACGCCATCCGCCATGCCCCCTGCCGGCGCACCCCCACCCCGAACAGCGCGCCCCGCACGGCCGGCGACGCGCATCCAGCATCGTTCGGCGCCCGCACCCGTGCCCCCGACGACCCGTACGTCTCGTGGACGGGCGCGCCAAGTCCCTTCCTGCACGACAGACCCCATCCTCAGCGTTTCCACCGACGGCAGGGTCTTTCGGCACCTTCTGTGAAGCGCCCCCGGCAGACGAGTGAGCCCTGCACATACAACAAGACCCCGCGTCCAGCGTTTCCGCTGATCACGGGGTCTTTTGGCACTTCCTGCGAAGTGCCCCCGGCAGGATTCGAACCTGCGCACACGGCTCCGGAGTGATTGTGCCGATTGAACGTCGCACCGCCTCTGACCTGGGGTGGAGTCCAGAGCGGATGGTTGCGCAGTCTCGGGTGTGTCGGATGTGTGTCGTACGGAAAGCCGCGGCGGGTTCGGTGCGCTCTCTCGTGATTAGGTCAGGGCTCGAAGCGCTGCGGCGGAAGCAACTAGACCTTCCCGCTCCAACGAGTCGATCACGTCAGCAACGACAGCGTTGGGGGGCCTATCCCAGTCCTCTGCTATCTGCGTGAGCACTCCGTACACCTTGCGGGGGGACAGGTCGACCTGCGCTTCGATGAAGGCGTCCGGGTGGATGGCCTGTACATCCCAAGTGGCCAACTTGTCGGCGGGGAAGTCCTTCAGGTTCGAAGTGACAATCACTTGCGCCTTCGATTTGATGGCGGCCGCCAGGACGTGGCGGTCGTCAGGATCCGGCAGATCAAGTATCTCGATCAGTGGCTCGTATCCCTTGACCAGCACGTCCCGGATCGCGCCAGACATCAACTCCCGTGTCCGGTCCAGTCTCTTCGGATCCAAGTCAGGCCGATTGGCTTTGAGGTTGCGGAAGGTCTCATCGAGGATCTGGTCCGTCCACTTGGCCTGTACCATCCCGGCTTGTGCCACGCGAATGAGCACGTCACGCAGGGTGCTTGGATAGAGGACATTGGCGTCGTAGACGGCGACGAATGCCATGGCCTAGATCATTCCCATCTCCTGGCCGAGCTGGGTGAGCTCAGTAGCTACCTGCCGGCGACGGTGGTCGTCCTTCCGCTGGTACTCCAGCAGGGACGACGCGGTGATTCTGCGGTGCGAGCCAACTGTCCGGTACTGGATCTCTCCGGCCTCCAAGAGGCCGATGAGGAACGGACGGGAGACGTTGAGCATGTCTGCGGCTTGCTGCGTGGTGAGCTCTGCGTCCGACGGAACGATGGAGACGGCCCGGCCAGCACCAAGGTGTGCCAAGAGGGAAGCCAGGAGCTCTACAGCCTCGCGAGGGAGGGCCAAGGGCTCGCGGTCGTCTTCATCCTGAACTGTGACGTTGATCTGGGATGCGTTCTGGTGTTCCGCCAGGTACGCCCGGACCCGCGTGAGGGCGTGGCTTGCAGTCTTCTGCTTGTCGTCAGGGAGTCTCACCGGGCGGATGTCGGTCTTGGTCATTTTGTGCGCCCCTAGATGCAGTGGGTGGGCGCCAGTGATAGTCCGCTGCCTTTGGCACGGCAGCGGGCTGGCGTGACGGCATGGGACCCCGTGGTCGTTGGCGCGGCGACGGGATTTGCTGTCATGGTTACGGTGCGTGATGGATATTGAACTCGTGGTTGTGGTGGGTGCTGCCTCCTCATCGGAGTATCCGCAATAATCGCAACGATCGCAACAGGTGTAGGGGTGAATGGCGCCGGACATCTGTACGCCCTGTTGTGTTGTCGTGATAGAAGTCGGCAGCGCGTGCTGGCCACCGGAGAGCCTAGAGGGAGACGCCGGCGCGTTTGTGGGGCGCGGCAGCCGAGAGCTGGATCCAACGCTTGGGCCTGTTGGGTGGCAGTGTTCGCCGACGGCTGGCAGGTCCAGAGATGTCTGACCGGACAGCCCGGACAGTGGCACATTGAGCTGTCCGGGACGTTCTCGCAGGTGAGAGCCGCAACAGGACACTCGGACACGTGAGACAGCCAGTCGCGGGGAGTGGATCACCTGGCTGAGTCACGAGCAGTACCCCGATGGCCCTTCCGGAATCTCGCCCTTGGCCCGAGCCGCCTCATGGTTGGCTGGGTGGCGGCCGTCTGGGCGTCGTTGCCTTCGTTACTCCCAGCTCCACTCGCACGCACTGCTCGAACGCCGCCAGCGGATCCTTCATCGCAAGCACTGCATCGAACGCCTCGTCGGTGGTCCCCGCAGTGGTCTCCACCGCGCCCGTGGCCTCCCAGGCGGCTTCGAACAGAGACTTGGCGGCCGCTGGCACAGCTTCCTCGGAGAGGATCGATATCTCGGCAACCAAGTGCTCTGCCTCCTCAAGCAGGGCAAAGGCGCGCTCCAACGCCTCCTTGACGATCTCAAGACTGACGGCATCGAAGATATGGATGTCGCCCGTATCGGTGGGGACATCGGTGCCTTGCACGACCGTCAGAGAGGTGTGGCCGGCGCTTCGCAGCCGCCCGCGCTCCTCGGTGTTTGGCAACATGGCGCACGCGCTCCAGAGGATGCGCTCCGTCTCCATCACCTTGTAGAGAAGATCTTTGGACGCTCGGAATCGGTCTGCGTGCCATCGGCGGGCGTCGTCAGCTTCTCGCCGGTCCCGCTCGGCCCTCCGTTGCAGGACTTGAGTGGTAATGGCGGCGGCCAACGTGCCAGTGATGCCGAGGAGGGCGAGAAGGAACTGAACTGTTGATTGGCTCACGTCCGGAGGTTAGCGGCGCTTGCAACTGGATGGGAGAACAGCTTCGGCCCTCAAGCGTGCGCCCGTGGCACCCTTGGCTGCGAGGAATGAGCGACTGAAAGGAGCCGTCGTGCCGGAGGCCAGTCCGCGCGGAACCTACCTGGTCATCTCAGAGGGCTTGCGGAAGGCGATCGAGGAGAGGCAGATCTCCGATGCACTCCCTTCGGAGGCGAACCTCGTGGAGTCGCATGGAGTCTCGCGCAACACGATCCGTCGCGCTCTGAAGATCCTGGAGGCCGAGGGCATGATCGAGTCCGCACCAGGGGTCGGCTGGCGCGTGTCAAAGGGCGGCGATCGTCGATCTCTCGCTGAGCGCATGATCGACCTCATCGCAGACGATGGGCTCTCTGTCGGCGACACCTACCCGTCCGAGGCGAGTCTCTGCGTGCGCTTTGGCGTATCCCGGACGGCTGTGCGTCGGGCCATTGCTCAGATGGAGGGCACTGGGGTGCTGGACACTGTTCATGGGAAGGGGCGGACTGTACGCGCCCTCCCGCCTTCCAAGACGCAGCCGTAGCCTTGGCGTCCATGGGGCTTACTGAGTGGGCGTACTCGCTCTCCGAATCGATGTTGTCCGAGCCGCTGCCGCGTCGTTGGGCGCACTCCCTCGGCGTTGCCAAGCGGGCTCGATCTCTGAGCCCGATCCTTGGCGCTGACGCTGAGCTGCTGGAGGCAGCGGCCGTTCTGCACGACGTCGGGTACTCGCCGGCCATCGCGACCACCGGCTTCCACCCGCTCGACGGGGCCCGGTTCCTTCGGCATCAAGAGAGTGCCGACGAACGGGTGGTGCGGCTCGTGGCGCATCACTCCTGTGCGCTCCTGGAGGCCGAGGAGCGAGGGCTCCGGCATGAGCTTGAGACTGAGTTCGAGCTTGAGCGGCCCGAGCTGGTGGACGCGCTGATCGTCTCCGACATGACGACGACACCAGACGGCGGGCACACCACCCCGATCGCCCGACTGGACGAGATCGTGCAGCGATACGGGCCGGACACCATCGTGGGGCGCTTCATTCAGCGCGCGGCGCCCGAGATCTACGCCGCCAATGAGCGGGTTGAGCGCCGCTTGGCTGCTGCCGCGGCCGGCGCTCAGCCGATGTAGGGCTCCCGCCGCGACTCGTCCAGGCCGTACCGGATGCGCAGCCTCATGGACGGGTGGATGTCCAGGTCATCGAGGTCCGCTGGGTTCACCCAGCGGACCTCCTTCGATTCGCTGCTCGTGCGGAGGGACCCGCCGACCGGGTGGGCTCGGAAGCAGATGGAGAACTGCTGACGGACCTCTCCGTCGTCGTACGCCAGGACGTGGTCCGGGTCCGTGTAGAGGCCGACGATGTTGTCCACCTCCACCTCGATCCCCGTCTCTTCCCGGACCTCCCGGACCGCGGTGTCGCCAATTCGCTCACCGATGTCGTGCCCCCCGCCAGGGAGAGCCCACAGGTCGTTGTCGGTCTTGTGGATGAGGAGGAGCCGCCCCTTGTCGTCGCGTACGACGACTGTCACGGACGGCACCACCGAGTTGGCCTTTGGGGCGGCGGGGTCGCGGAAGTAGTCGATCCGGCTCATTCGTCCGAGCCTCCCAGTTCAGTGGGTGACGTGATGGGGCGGGCACTCTCCCAGACTCGTTCGATGCTCTCGGCGTAAGCGTCGAAGAGCTCGCCGCCGGCCACCCGCTGGATGTGCAGTACCGGCGCCATGTATGCGCCGACGCCGTACAGGTGCCCATTCGCGAGCATCTGGTCGTCTGCGCGATAGAGGGAGTTGTAGAGCGTGGTGGAGTGGAGGCGGAACTCCACGCCAGGGAGCCCGAAGAGAGGCGCATAGTTGACCAGGGCATTTCGGATTTTGCCTGCCATGGCCCCGCCGATCCCTTCGTCGGCTCCGCGTACTGCCACCGCGGCTGAGGTGGGGTCGCCGAGCATGAACCGGACCCGGACGCCGGCGGTCGACTTCTCTTTGACGACCTGATGGAATGCCGCGTCCTCGGTGAGCCAGAAGCCCGAGTAGACCAGGACGTCAAAGTTCCGTTGAGCGCCTGCGTAGAGCTGCGTCCAGAGCCGGTTCGGTACGACCGAGCGGTGGGGGTAGAGCTTGACCAGCTCGGCATTGCCCGCCTCGGTGACCTCTGCGGACGTTCGTTCCTCGGGCCATAAGTAAGACATCTCGCGTTGGAGGAGCGAGGCCGTCGCGTACTTGAATCGGCGGTACGGCTGGCGCTTCGGGTCGTTGATCCAGCGCTCCACTGTCTTCGCCGACACCCCGAGCCGTTCGGCGACCTGATCGAGCGTCATGCCTCTCTCGATGATGGCGCCGCGCAGTCGTTCGTTGGCCATGCCGCACTCTCCCACCCGCGGGACGACTTGGGACGACTTCACCGTAGCCAAGTCGTCCTGCAGCCGTACATGTGTGGAGTCCAGCGTCTGCCCTGATCAGGCCAAGCTTGAGGCATCGAGCGGGGCGGGTTCGCGAACTCCACGAAATCCAAGGGACTTGACGACCCCAACCCGTCTCTCCATGATGAGGAACAGGTAATACATGTACCTCATCGGGCTTCGGTCCGAAGAGAGGTGCTGTCTAGGCACAGGGCGGGGACGCTGCAATCCCGCTAAAGGCCAGGTGGAACAGGGTTTCGGCCCGTACTGGCGAGGTGGCCCGGCGACCGCGAGCAACGGCCGGAGGGTGGGGAGATAGGTCCCCCTTGCAGTGCTTCATCCGATCCGACCGACCCGAGGGGGCTCCATGCATCGACGAAGACTCTGGGCGCCGCCCGTGCTCGACCGGCACGCCGGCCACGCCCGCCGCGTCCCCTGATCCGCCGCTCGACGCACCGGGATGGCCGGTGATTCGCGGACGTCAGTTCACCTGCGCAGCGGTTGCTGCGGCCGGTTGCCTCCCTCGCCCGTCCGGGCCCCTCGCGGGCCGTCGTACGGGCGGGGCTGAGGGGAGCCGGAAGGAACGGCCCCACTTCACCGGGGCGGCTGCCTCTCACCACGGACCGAGGCCGCCCCGAGTGCCCCTTCGACACATCCAGGAGTGAACAGTCATGCGTACGTACATCGGCGGTCATCAGGCCGTCAGCACCGATGACTTCGTGGAACTGGCCCTCGGCACGCCGGTTGAGCTGTGGCTCGGCGTGGAGGGCGAGACCGAGGAGGAGCGCGCGGCCCGCATGGACGCGGCCCGCGACATCCTCGCGGACAACCCGAACCTGCCGGACGACGTGAGCCGCATCGCCGCCGAGGCGATCGAGGCGTACGCGCCGGAGCTGTTCAACGTGGTACCGCTGGCCCGGCCGCCGTTCCGCCGGACGCGTTCCCGCAAGGCGGCGGCGGCATGACGGCCGTGACCGAGGCGGACCGCCCCGGGGTCCCCCCGCTCACGCGCCCTGAGATCGGTCTTGCCGGGGTCGGCGCGCTCGCCGCGGCCGGCGTCGGCGCCCTGGGGCTGATCTCCTCCTTCGACGCAGTGTCCGCTGCCGCTCTGCGGTGGGGGTTCGGTGAGCCGTGGATGCTGCCGGTCGGCATCGACGTGGCGATCCCGGTGTTCACGGTGGCCAACCTGCTCTTGATCCGAATGGACATGGCCCTCGCGTGGGTCAGGTTCGTTCCCTGGGTCCTGACCCTGGTGACCTGCGGCCTGAACGTGGCCGCTGGCCAAGGGGTGTGGGCGAAGGTTGCGCACGGCACGATGCCGCTGCTGTGGGTGGTGTTCTCCGAGATCGGCGCCCACATCTACGCCGTACGGATCGGGGCTGCGACCGGCCGTCGGATGGACAAGATCCGCGCGTCCCGGTGGCTGCTCGCCTTCCCCTCCACGTTCTCGCTGTGGCGCCGGATGACGCTGTGGGAGATCACCTCCTACGCCGACGCGCTCGCCCGTGAGAAGGAGCGCCAGCTCGCCCGCGCCGACCTGCGCGAGACCTACGGGCGCCGGTGGCGGTCGAAGACCCCGCGCCGCGAGCGCGTCTTGCTGCGGCTCGGCGAGCTTGCCCCCGAGGTGCCCGAGCCTGCCGAGGAGGAAGCCGAGGCGGAGCCGGAGGAGCCGAAGGAGAAGGCGCCCCGCAAGCGCCGCCCCGCTCGCCCGAAGAGCAAGAGCGCGAAGGCTCCGCGCACGGCGGGCGAGCTGCTGGACGAGGCCCGAGAGCTGACCGCCGACTGGGCGGACAGTGCGATCAACGCCGAGGCGATCCGGACCGCGCTGCACTGCTCGGCCGCGAACTCCCGTGTCCTGCGGGACGAGTTGCTGGCCGAGCGCAGCAACGGCCGGCCGCTGCACCCGGTCGAGACCGAGACGGAGACCGAGGAGCCCACCGAATTCGCCGAGACGGCCAAGGAGGTTGCCGCATGAACACGCTCTTAACTGTCCTAGCCGCGACCGGGCCGCTCGCCGCCGGATGGTCCGGCCACGTGCTGTGGCTGCGCAAGCGGCTGCACACCGCCCGCCGAGACCCGCTCACCGGGCTGAGGACCCGCGAGGGCTTCACCCACCGCGCCACCGCGCTCCTGCGCGACGACCGGGCGGTGGTGATCCTCGCGGACGTAGACCACTTCAAGCAGATCAACGACCGCCACGGCCACGCCGCCGGCGATGCGCTGCTGAAGGCGACCGCCGACCGGCTCGCCCACTACGTCGGCCGCCACGGTGTCGCCGGGCGCCTCGGCGGCGACGAGTTCGCCGCCGTCGTCATCGACGCCCACGGCACGGTCGCGGACCTCCTCGCTGTCCTCCACGGCGTACTGGCCCGCCCCGCCGACAGCGCGAACCCGCACGTGGCCACCACGGTCTCCCTCGGCTGGGTCCGCGCCGCCGACCACCCGGGCGAAGACCTCTCCGCCCTCCTCGGCCGCGCCGATGAGGCCATGTACGCGGCCAAGCAGGCACGGGCCGGGGTCCGGCGGGCGGGGCTGGGACGGTTGTTCGCCACCGTGGCCGGCCGCCGCTCCGGACGCCGAGGCGCCCGCACCGACGCTCCCGCGATCGTGGCGGCTGCTTGATGTCCCCCACCTTCGGGAAGTGCTTCGACCCGACCGGAGCGAAGTTCGGGATACCGACCTACCCGTGGCGCTACGCCCCCGACGGATACGCCACCCGCCGCCAGCTCCGGGCCCGAGGGCTCCGGCCCGGCGGTCAGCCGGTCGCCGCTCAGGTCATGCGCCGCAGCCGCGGACGGAAGTCCGGCGTGCTGGTCGGCTACCTCTACCGCATCGAGCTCGCCAAGCCCGTCCGGCCCATGACCGCGGCCAAGCGCGCTGCGCTCGCCGCCGCCATGCAAGCCCGACGCACCTGCCCCCAGTGCCGCACCGACGCCGGATACGTCATCCCGACCTCGCTCGGCACCTGCGTCTCTTGCGCCTACCCCGACGAACAGCGCGCCGCCTGACCGTCGACCTGCACCGACCACTGACTCGACTCGGGCGCCGATCCAGTCGGCTCCGTGAGAGCCGAGTCGGCCCGAACCGGGTCGCCCGACGACCTACCCGACCCGTCGCCCGACTGCCCTCCCGAAGAGTCGGGTTCCGGGTCGGGCGACCCGTCGGCCCCTGCCTCGCACCTTCCAACTTCACCGAGGAGCGGACTCACCGTGTCTGAGATCCACGTCATCGACCACCCGGAAGAGGAGCCGGACGGGCTCCCGAACGGCGACGGCGGGGCGGCCGAGGTGCTGCCCTTCCGCACAAAGAAGAAGACCAGCGAGCCGGACCCGCTCGCCCCGGGCGAGGTCAAGCCCGGCGAGTGGGAGGCCCACCTCCCCGACGACGAGCACGACGACGACGCCACCGAGGGGGCGCCAGTCGACCCGAACGGCGACGCCTACCCGACGTCGCTGGCCGACTGGATGGAGGCCAAGGACAAGGCCCGTCAGCCGGTCTTCCCCGATTGGGTCAAGCTGCCCGACCAGCGCACGGCGGTCCGCCGCTGGGCGGTACGGCACTACTCCACGATGCTCGGCTACCACGCCTGGCGACTGCCGTGCGTCTACGCGCCGCGGCTGCTGGCCTACTCGCCGCGCGGGGCATGGCGCTGGTCGGCAGCGGCCGGCCGCTGGGTGTTCGACGCCGAGGGCAAGGCACTGCGGCTCGCGGCCGTACGGGATGAGGACGCGGCCGAGTACCTGAAGCTGTCGCGGCAGCGCAACGACCGCGTACGGCTGCGCGGTCTGGTCGCCACGGTCGCCAGCTTCATCGGCCTCGCCGCAGCACTCACGCTCTACGTGATGGCGCCGTCCTGGCTGCTGCTGACGTCGGCGGCCGCCGTCACCACGATCCTGGGTGTGGCGGGGGCGCCGGCGGACCGGCCGCTGATCGACCGGGCGAAGGTGACGTTCCGCAAGCGCAAGCTGTCCTCAGACATCATCACCCGCGCGTTCGTGGCGGCCGGGCTGACCAAGCCGGACCAGGGCATCGCGTTCCCGCGGCCAATCGGCCGGGACGGCGACGGGTGGCGGGTCGTGGTCGACCTCCCGTACGGCAAGTCGTTCGCGGACGCGCTGGCCAAGCGCAAGGCCCTGTCCTCGGGCATCGACATCGCCGCCACCCAGCTCTTCCTGGACCCCGATCTGTCCTCGGAGCGGCGGGTGTCGATGTGGATCGCCGACCGCGACCCGCTCGCGGTCCCCGCCGGGCGGTCGCCGCTGCTGGGCGCAACGAGGGTGGACTTCTGGAAACCGTTCCCGTGGGGCGTGGACGAGCGGGGCAACCCGGTCATGGCGACGATGCTGTGGCTGTCGCTGCTGGTCGGCGCCGTACCGCGGCAGGGTAAGACGTTCTCCGCCCGCACGATCGCGCTCGCCGCGGCCCTGGACCCGTACGTGAGGCTGATCGTGTTCGACGGCAAGGCGTCGCCGGACTGGCGCGGCTTCACGAAGGTGGCCCACCGGATCGGGTTCGGCATCGTGCCCCGTAACGGCTTCGACCCGGTCCAGCACCTCATCGACGCGCTGACCGAGCTGAAGGCGGACGTGGAGGATCGCTACCACCGGCTGTCCGAACTCCCGCTGCACATCTGCCCCGAGGGCAAGCTCACGCCGGAGCTGTCCCGGGACAAGAAGCTGAACATGCCCCTGACGCTCGTGGTCGTGGATGAGGTGCAGGAGTACTTGCAGCACCCCGTGCACGGCAAGGTGATCCTTGAGCTGCTGGTCTACCTGGCCCGGGTCGCGCCGGCCGTCGGCGTCTCGGTGATGAACTCCACCCAGAAGCCTGACGACCAGGCGTGCCCCAGCGTGCTGCGCGACCAGCACCAGGCCCGTTTCTCCCTGCGGGTCGGCTCCTGGCAGGTCTCCGACGTCGTCCTCGGCGCCGGTTCCTACAGCGAGGGCCTGGACGCCTCCCGGCTGCTCAAGTCCCACAAGGGCGTCGGGCTCCTCAAGGGCATGTCGGACGACTCCGGGATCGTCCGCACCTACCTCGCCGACGGCCGCGACGCCGACAGCATCCTCAGCCGCGCCCGCGACCTGCGCGAGAACGAGGGCACCCTGACCGGCGACGCGGCCGGAGAGGTCACCCGCACCCGCACCGCCGACGCGATCCTCGACGACATCGCCGCGGTCCTGGGCCGCAAGGAAGACAAGGTGTGGTCCGAGACCATCGTCGACCGCCTCGCCGAGCTGAACCCCGAGGCGTACGGCGAGTGGGCCGACCTGGAGGGCCGCGCCAAGGCTGACCAGCTCGGCACCGCGCTCAAGCCCTTCGGCATCAAGACGGACCAGGTCTGGGGCAAGACCGAGGGCGGCAAGGGCGCCAACCGGCGCGGCATCGAGCGCCAGCACATCGTGGACGCCATCACGCAACGTAACAAGAATCGGGCCGCCGGATAGCCCAGAAAGGCCGCTAGGTCTAGCGAGCACCCTCGCTAGACCTAGCAACCTCGCTAGCGACCAAAACCGGCACTGATCAGGTCACTAGCGTCTAGCGATCCACCTGCGGAAACCCCGAAAACCCCCGCTTGGAGCCCTCGATGACCCTCGCCGCCCTCGCTAGCGCCTTCCTGCTGACTATCACGCTCAGTTACATCGTCCGGTGCTGGCTGAGCCCCTTCGGCGACTGCCGCAAGTGCCACGGACTCGGCCACCACGTCAAGTTCAACCGCCGCGGCAAGCCCAAGCGCACCACGGACTGCCGCCGCTGCGACGGCACCGGCAAGCGCATACGCATCGGCCGCTGGATCTACAACCGCGGCGCGCGCACCTACCGCGCCGGAACCCGCTGACCGCCCCAATTCCCCAGGAGACCAACCGCCATGGCCATCACCGTCTCGCTCGTCCTCCTCTTCGGCGTCATCCTCGCCCTCCTGATCCGCTTCAAGGCCCTCGGAGCCGGAGCCGCCGTCGTCGCGGTCCTGTTCGGCTTCTACCTCGCCTCCACCGACGCCCGCACCACCGTCAACGACCTCATGGGCGCCGTCATCAGCGCCGTCCGCGGCATCGACCAGTAGGAGGTGCACGTCATGAACGAACCCACCACCGCCCTGCACCGGATCGCCGCCGCCACCCCCAAGGTGGCCCCCGCGATCGCCACCTCCACCGTGCTGATCCTCGGCCGCATCTGGAACGCCAACGGCGCCGAACACTCCGTCGGCAATGCCGCGTTGATGGTCGTGCTCGCCGCCGGAGCCGCGACGGCCGGCGCGTTCGCCTCCGCCGGACGCAACGGTGACGGGGTGCTCGCCGGAACCGCGTTCGCCGCCTCCGGCGGGCTCGCCCTCGCCGGGGTCGCCGGATACGCCGACGGCCTCTCCCTCCCGCTGCTGCTGTGGACGATCGCCACCGCCGTCGCCTACGGGCTCGCCGCCCGCTACTGGCGCACCGACCGCCGCGCCACCGTCGCCCACGAGAGGCACACCACCGAGCGCCGCGAGGAGCACGCCCACATCGAGCGGGTGGAAGCCCTGCGCGCCGGAGCACAGATCGAGGTCGCCCGCTCCGGCGCCCTCTACGCCGAGCAACTCGCCACCGCCCTCATCACCCGAGCGACCCTGCCCGGCTTCGACCCCCAGGCCCTCACCCGCGCCGGACTCCCCGAACTCCCCGCCACCGACACCACCAAGGAGCACTGACCCATGTTCGAGATCCGCGTCATCTGCGACCCCGACGACACCGACCGCGTCACCGCCACGCTCGCCGGCGCCTTCACCACCGGCGCCGTGCGCGAGCACCCCACCCGCGACGGCCGCCGCGCCCGCCTCTACGTGACCGCCGAGCACCGGCCGCCGACCGAGACCTGGCCGACGCCGAAGCAGGCGTACGCCAAGGCGCCGAGCATCATCAGCGAGATCGGATGGACCGCGTGCCGCGCGCGTGAGGCGGTGTGGCCCTGCGGCCCGAGGGACCTGCGGGAGTTCTGGCTCCGCAAGGCCGCCGTCTTCGACCGCATCGCCCTGGACGACCGCACCGCCAGCATCCACACCGACGCCGACGAGATCGCCCTCACGGCCGCCCTCACGCTCCTGAACCTCGACCGCGACGGCGAGGGTGACTACCACGGCACCCCGTACTGGCCCGAGCACCCCAAGGCCCTCGCGGACCCCCGCGGCTACGTCCGCCAGGAGTACGCCCACTGGATCACCTGGCAGTAGCAACGCCCGAGGCGGTCGCCTCTCACCACAAGACCGCGACCGCCTCGGCTCTCCGTCCCTTCGACAGAAACAGGAGAACCCCCAGCATGACACCAACCCCCAACCCTGTGCTGCTGCGCGCTGCGCTCGCGGCTGCCGAGCGCGGGTGGCCCGTCTTCCCGCTCCGCCCCGGCGACAAGCGCCCCGCCGGACACCCCGAGGCCCGCTGCCCCGCCACGGGCCGCTGCACGGCCGGACACAGGACCCCCGAGCAACGCGCCACGATCGCGCCGGAGGCCATCACTGCTGCCTGGAGTGCGACGCCGTACAACGTCGGCATCGCCACCGGCCCGGCAGGGCTGCTCGTGGTCGACCTCGACGTCCCGAAGGACGACAGCGACACCCCGCCCGAGGCGTGGGCGGGCATGGCCGATGGCCTGGACGTGTTCGCGGTCCTCTGCGAGCGCGCGGGGGAGCGGCTGCCGACCGAGACCTACGCCGTGCGGACCCGCCGCGGCGGGCAGCACCTGTACTTCACCGCCCCCGAGGGAAAGACGCTACGCAGTGGGGCGGGGGTGCTGGGCTGGAAGGTCGACACGCGCGCGTGGGGCGGTTACGTCGTCGCGGCCGGCAGTGCCGTCCAGGGACGGTCCTATGAGGTCGTCCACGACGCCCCGCCGGCCCCCCTCCCTGCGTGGCTCTGTGACCTCCTGACCCGCGAGCCCGCACCGGCCCCCATGCCCATCGAGGAACTCGCCGCCCGGATGCGACGCACCTCCGCCTACACCACCGCCGCTGTCCGCGGCGAGCTGGAGAAGGTCCTCGCCGCCCGCGAGGGTGGGCGTAACCGGGCCCTGTACTTCGCCGCCTACGCGCTCGCGCGGTTCGTTCGCCTCGGAGACCTCACTGAGAGCGAGGCCGAGGGCGAACTCACCTCCGCCGGGCTCTCCGTGGGACTTGCCCCTGGGGAGTGCCGTACTGCGATCCAGTCCGGCTTCCGCCGTGGCGGCGCTACCACCGGCCCGACGGCCGCCCCACAGCCCGGGAGCGGTACGTCCGATGGCGCGCCGAAGGGCGCCGCCCGACAGGGCGTCCTTTCAGCTCTCGGCTCTGACCCGCAGGAAGGGAGGACAGCTGCGTGAGCGCCAACCCGATCCCGCCGCTGCACCTCTACTCCGTTCCCAGCGACCAGCCGACCGCGCCCGAGGCGCCGCCGAAGCGTGAGCGTCCCCGGACCGCGTGGACCGCCGATCAGCTCATGGCTGCGGAGTTCCCCGAGCCGAAGTGGGCCGTGCCCGGAATCGTCGCCGAGGGCGTGAGTCTGCTCGCCGGACCGCCGAAGGTGGGCAAGTCCTGGCTGTCCCTCGGCCTCGGCCTGTCGGTCGCGGCCGGAGGACACGCCTTCGACTCCGTCCCCGTCCAAGGCGGTCCGGTGCTCTACCTCGCCCTGGAGGACACCCCTCGCCGCCTCCAGACCCGCATGGGCAAGCTGCTCGGAGGACAGAAGGCGCCGGCCGGTCTCACCCTCGTGACCGAGTGCCCGCCCTTCCCCCAGGGCGGAGTGGAGGCCATCGCGGGATGGCTCGACCGCAACTCGGACGCCCGCATGGTGGTTATCGACGTCTTCGCCAAGATGCGCGGACAGGCTCCGGCCGGCGTGTCCGCGTACGACGCGGACTACGTCGCCGTCGGCTACGCCAAGCGCCTCGCGGACCACTACGGCATCGCCGTCGTCCTGGTCCACCACGTCCGCAAGGCAGGTTCCGATGACTTCCTGACCGAGGTCTCCGGCACGAACGGCATCGCGGGGGCCGCGGACGCCACCCTCGTACTCAAGCGAGCCCGAGGCAAGGCTGACGGCATCCTCCACGTCACAGGCCGAGACGTGGACGAAGCCGAATACGCCCTCCAGTTCCAGGCAGCCTCCGGCGCCTGGCAGATGCTCGACGGCCCGGCCTCGGACCACACCGTCGGCGACACCCGCGCGGCCATCCTCAAATACGTCCGGGCCAACCCCGGAGCGAAGCCGAAGGACATGGCCGCAGCGCTCCCGACGGTCGATGTCGACACCATCCGCCGGACCTGCTCCCGCATGGCCGCGGACGGGCAGCTCACCAAGGATCCGGGCGGCCGGTACTACCCGGACACTCACAGCCGGACCGAGGGCACCCCGGAGGTGTCCGAGCTGTCCGGCTGTCCGGCTACCAACCCTGACCAGCGCGAACACCCCGGACAGTCGGAAATGAAGCTGTCCGGGCTGTCCGGTACGGACGAAGTTGAAGGGATGGCCAGATGAGCGCCCGTGCACGGGACGAGAAGATGACTGTCCAGGAGGTCATCACCGATCTGAAGGTTGCTCCGTCGACCTTCTACCGGTGGCGTCAGCTCGGTAAGGGGCCCCGCTCGATCAAGCTCCCTAACGGTGACGTGCGGATCCGGCGGTCGGAGTACGAGCGCTGGCTCGCGGAGCGGGAGGACGCTGCGTGAGCAAGGAGAACGACACCCCGGCTGGCCGCCCTCGTGGTTCGGCCCGGCCGGGCTACTCCTTCGACGTCAAGCTGTGGAAGGTGTCCAGTACCGGGCGCAAGTCGCGCCCGTGGCGCCTCCGGTGGGTGGTGGCAGGGCAGGTTCACGGCGACACGTTCACCACGTCGGCTCTCGCGGAGAGCCGACGGTCCGAACTGTGGCAGGCCATGAATCGGCGCGGCGAGGCGTTCGAGATCGAATCTGGGCTCCCCGAGTCCGAGGTACGAGCCGCAGCCGAAGCCGCCGAGGCCGCGGACGTTGAACCACCTTTGCGGTGGTTTGAGTTCTGCCGGAAGTACGTAACTGGGCGATGGCGTACGAGCGCCGCCAAGTCCCGTGAGGGCATGGCGGACGGACTGGCGGCTGTGACACTCGCCATGGTCAAGCGAGGGGATGGCACCCCCAGCGATGAGTCCCTTCGGCTGGCCTTCCGGTGGGGAGTCGTGCCCGCGAACAAAGGGGAGGAGCCGCCGGCCGAACTCCAGGCCGCATACGACTGGCTCACGACGGCCGACCGCGCCCTCGGCGACATGGCTGACGCCGAGGTGTTCGAGAGCGTGGTGTACCGCATCAGCTACAAGCTGGACGGCACCCCAGCCGCGGGCGATACGTACAGGCGGCGCCGCCGGGCCCTGAATGCCGCTCTCGAACATGCCGTTGCCACGGGAGAACTCTCGGAGAATCCGCTCCAACGGACCCGCCGAAAGCGGGTTGGCTCCAACGACGTAGTGGACCGGCGAGTCCTTGTGAACGCCGTACAGGCCCGGCAGTTGCTCGCTGCCGTCTCTTACGTTGGCTCCTGGGACCGCTGCCGTGGGCGGCGCCTCGTGGCCTTCTACGCGGTGCTGTATTACGCGGGGCTCCGGCCCGCTGAGGCCGTTGGGCTCCGGTGGGTGGACTGCCACCTGCCAGACAAGGGGTGGGGCACGCTGACGCTGCGGGAGACGCGCCCTGTCTCCGGCAAGCAGTGGACCGACTCTGGGGAGCGCCACGACCGGCGGGGCCTGAAGGCACGCGAGGCGTCCACCGACCGGCCGGTCCCCATCCCGCCGGTTTTAGTCGCCATCCTGCAGGCGCACATGAAGGGGTTCGGGAGCGCCAAGGAGGGGCGAGTGTTCGGGAACGAACGCGGGGGAGTGGTCGGGTCTTCTACCTACTGGCGGGTGTGGGAGGAGTCGAGGGAGTACGCGCTGCCGCCGGAGCGCATCGACTCGCCGTTGGCTGGCCGCCCGTACGACCTTCGGCACGCATGCATCACGCGCTGGCTTAACGCCGGGGTGCCTATTGCCGAGGTAGCCCGGAGGGTCGGCAACTCGCCGGAGGTGATCCACCGCCGCTACCACGGCTGTATCGATGGGCATGAAGAACTCGCTAACGACAAGATTGCGAAGGCGCTGGAAGAAGACGGCGACGATGAGTAACGGGAGGTCGCAGTAACCAGCGGGCGGTCCGAGAGGGTTGGACCGCCCGCTGAAGGCGCCGATCATGGCCCTGGAGTCTGAATGGGAAGTCCTAGGCCAGCGGACCTTGCAATCGAACCTAGGTGTGTTGGCCCAGCTTGGGCTTCATTCCTAGGGCGAACTTCCACCATGGATGGGAGGCCTCATACCGAGCGACGTCCTCAATGAGAGCCTCCCCTGCATGGCTCCGCAGGGCGTCGAAGTAGACATCGGCGTCAATCTCACCTCTGGCTGCCTGTCGAGCCAGGAGTGCGATCTCACGCTCGGTATACCTCTGTGGCTCGTTCACGGGCCTGTGCTCCTGTGTGTCGTAAGCCATGATCCACTCTCCGGCGTGGGTTAGTCCGCCCCTTCCGAACGCGGCTTGCCTTCCACGTGGGCCAGAGCCGCGGCCAGCATGGTGGCGAGCATACGCAATACCTGGCCGTCCGGAACAGAGAAAGCCTTCTTGTCTGTCGAATCAACCGCGAGCATCCCGTAAGCCTTGTCCTCAGTGTAAATGGGTACCGAGGCGAAGCTCCTGTACAGGGCCTGATTCGAAACGCTTCCGCGAGGACTCGGGGTGCCGTGTACATCCCCAATTATGTCAGGGTCTGGCACCGTGTGCGGAGCGTTACGAACCCAGTGCAACACGTCTCGGTCGCTTACTGTATCTGGGCTGAATACGTTCCGTGGGGCACGCCCTTCTCGGCCGGTCCATTCGGTCCGATGTAGCTGGCCCGTATCTGTCAGCTCGTAAATGACGGCCCGACGGTTCTTCCGCGACTCGGTGTCGTACCCCCCCAAGGCCTCTCTGGCGCTCTCGCAGATTGCGTGGCGCAGTCTCTCAAGCTCTCTACTATCTGGCCCCGCGTCAATTGCCTTGCAGAGGTTAGACAAAGCGTTCAATGAGAGTGACCCCGCCCCATAGATGCGCAGGTACGCCTTTCCTGCAGCGTCCTGGTACCCGCCGGCCTCTTGTGAGGTGAGAGCCACCCTCGCACCGTTCAGTAGGGCAACTACCAAGACGATGAAGAAGATTGCGACCTTGACTGCGCCGTGAGTCAAGGCGATTCCGGGGCCAGCGAAGACGAGCAAGACGGATATTGCGAGGCCTGTCCACTGGTTGAGCAGACCAACCTTCAGCCTCGTCGCCCCAGTGGCTCTGGATACGTAGTTGGCCATAAGGGACCCCCGGGAGGGAGTTGCAACCCGGTGTACTTAAATCGTATGCCGCTTGGTGACTCGTCGCGCTTTGGGCTACCTGTAATTGGTCAGGCGTAAACGCTGGTGGGACGTGACGCGGCGCCGTCGCCAGCGGCAGCCTGGATGCGTTCGCTGCGGCTGTGCGTACGACTCTGGCACTAGAGGGCTTCGGTAGGAGTGATGCTGCGCTGTGGGGGCAGGCCGTCTGTGCATGGGTGCGCTCGGGCGACGAGCGGAGTGTGTCGGAGGTGTGTCGCAACCACTGAGAGACAACGAGAGAGGGCGGGAGTCAGTGAGACTGACTCCCGCCCTCTTTCATCGGCATCCGCCCTGGTCAGCGCTTGATCTCTGCTGATCCTTGGCGAGTGCCCCCGGCAGGATTCGAACCTGCGCACACGGCTCCGGAGGCCGCGTGCTTCTGAGGCATCTGTGCAGGTCAGAGGGCCTGCGGAAGACCGTGTGAAGGTCGCGGTCCACAGATGGGCCGAGACCTGGCGCCTCATCGTGGCGGTGCCGATGTGGCGCATGAGACATGAAGCCTGATAGGTCCCCTTTGGCTGGGATCATCATCGATGATGGCCAAGTGCAGCGTGGTCAGTGTGGGCGACGAGCTGGACCTGCTCCATCGTCGGGCGCCCTGAGTCCCTCGGCGCAGCTCTCACGGAAGACTGTCAGTCCCCGGTAGCATCATGTGTTGTCGAGTCAAGATCGGGGTCCGAGCCGAGGAAAGCCTGTTCGGTGCGCGGAAGCCCCTCAGATCAAGTGTGCAGCGTCAACGAAGGAAAGATTTGAATACCTCCAATACTGAAAGGCGGCCAACTCTCGTATCGCTCTTCTCGGGGGCTGGCGGTATGGATCTCGGCCTTGAGCGGGCGGGATTTCATACAGTCTCTGCCAATGACTTCGACGCCAACTGCATGAAGACCCTTGAAACTGTCAAGAAGCTGCAGGTTCCCGTCCGCGGGCAAAACGGAGCAGTTCACCTGGACGGCACGAAACTTTTGCACGGTCCAGCAGAGAGTTTGAAGGCCTCTGACCTCAGGCCTGACGGCGCCACAAGTCGATGGCGTCCAGATGTGCTTGCCGGTGGCCCTCCCTGCCAGCCGTTCAGCTCGGCGGGTAGACAAAAGGGCATCGAAGATCCCCGTGGAAAGCTTTTCCTGGAATTTGTTGCTCTCGCGGAGCAGTTGAAGCCCAGGCTGATCCTTTTCGAAAACGTCCGTGGATTGGTCACGGCGAAGACGCCTGATGGCGAGCCCGGGGGCGTACTGCGGCTCATCCGCCAGTCTTTTGAAGAGATCGGCTATGCGACGCGTTTTAAGCTTCTCAATGCTGCGGACTTCGGTGCTCCGCAGCGTCGAATTCGACTCTTCATGTTTGCTGCTCGGGACCGTGCGCTGCCTGATTTCCCGGAGCCTACGCACAGCAAGGATGCGGGGGACATGCTGCTGAGCGACTTGAAGCCCTGGGTTTCGCTAGGCGAGTTCCTGTCCAGTCAGCCGGCCCCGGACCCGGAAGACGTGGTAGTTCCCACCGGTTCGCTTGTGGAAGAGATGGCGAATTTGGTGCCGGGTACAGGTGTTAAGTCGACAGGGATTGTTGAAGCGAATCGTCCGAGCGGCCACTGGGGATATCGTCAAGACCGCTTCTTGGCAGACCCTAACCTTCCTGCGCGCACAATTAGGGCGGCAACGACCCCTGATTGGATCAGAGGTGAAGACGGGACGCTCCGTCGGCTGACTTGGCGCGAGTGTGCAGCGCTTCAGGGTTTTCCGCGAGAGTGGGAAATTCAGGGAACCGTCGCCAGTAAGTTTCGGCAGATCGGGAACGCTGTTCAAGCAGACATGGCAGAGAAGCTGGGGGCGATGCTTTTGGGCTCCCTTGCGGGCGGAAGGAGGGTAGTCCCAAGTTCTGCTCCGTGGCCGGCTGAGTTCCATAAATGGATGGCGTACACGGCCATGGAGCATCAGACGAACGGCAAGCATCGCGCCGCTGCGCGAGCGCTAAGAGAAAAGGCTGGTTAGTGGGGGATGGTGCAGACATGGAAATTCCCTCGGGAATGGTCTGTAGAGGAACTTTCCAGTGCTCGCTCGTACTCCGAGGGGCTCTTTCGGCAAAGTAGAAAAGAGGAAGGTCCCCGGGCTTTCGAAGCTGTATATCGGGAGGTGGAGCCTCAGGTTCGGGAGGTCTTGGAACAAACGTCCGACCTGCGGGATCTAGAAGGCGGGCTTTTCCTGTACGATCCCTTGATCTGGCGTGCCTTGCGTTATTTCTGCGCCCCTCCTGTAAGCGAAGAGGACCTGTGGACGCTGGTTGGGCAGAAGTTCACGGCCGTCCCCGCTGCCCTCTCTGATGAGACGGCCGATGTGATACGTGAAGTTCTCGACCCGGTCAGATTTCCTTGGCTTCCGGAGGGGCGGGGCCCCAGTGTTACGGAGCGGGAATCTGCCGTAATGGCAACAACAGCCCTATGGGCGTTGGAGCTGCTTCGCACACGGCGTCGCGGCGCGGCGAGTAAAGAGCAGGAAGGGCAGGTTGCTCTTACGCTTAATCAGATAGGCTACTCTCTGGATTCGACGCGAGGTGATATTAACGTCCTCGACGTCCTGAAGCGAGGGTCTTATTCGCGCGAGCGCAAGGTGGCTGGCGCTAAGTGTGACGTCCCCATTCGCTTGAAGGATGGCCGCCTTCTCGCCGTTGAATGCAAGGTGTCGAATGGTCCCAAGAATTCCTGGAAAAGGCTAATCAGAGAATGTGGCGGTAAATCCGAGACGTGGCGGGCCCAGTTTGGAACCCAAGTCGTCACGGTGGCCGTTCTTGCAGGGTCTTTCGATCTTTCTTGTCTTGTGAATGCTCAGAAGATCGATGGTCTTTGGATCTTCTGGCAGCATGACCTGGGTGCGCTGGCTGAATTCGTTCAATCAATCGACTCGTAGGCCGCGCACAGTGCTGGCGTCAGCCTGAGCCGACACGTCCTCCACCGCGGGCCTGCTCCCATCCCGTCTGCCGTCGGCCCACACGTATGTGGAGCGGGCGCGGTGCCGGGCGTCAAGGTGGAGCGCGCCACTGTACGAACGACCTTGACGCCCGGTGCCGTGGCTGCTCGGCTTGTCCTGGGCCGATGGCAGGCGGGATGGGAGTTCCCCGCCTCAGCACCCCACCGGCCGGCACCCGCGTACGGGCCCCCTCCATCCCGGAGCCGGAGCGCCCCCGCCGGAGGCATCGTCTTGACCTTGGAGTCGCGTACTCGCCGCGGCCACGTCGTGGGTTCGTCGCCCATCAACCCGAGCTGTCAGGCGTGCGGCCGGCGGCCGGGGCTGGAGCGGGGCGTAGACAGGAGCGGCGGCCCGGACGACGGGCCGCGCGCGCCGCGCTGTGCGCGGCGGGTGCCTTGATGAGGTAGAGAAATCTGTAACAGGTCCCCGCTGGCTCTCGGCTATGCCGTGGTGAGCGCGTCAGCGATGGACTGCATGTCCTGGGTGACGACGTCCGCACGCGCCTCGGTGAACGCCTCGGACTTATGGGGCTTGTTCGCGTAGCCGATGACCGTTGCCCCGGCTGCATGGGCGGCCTGGATGTCCGTGAGCGAGTCACCAATCAGCGTGCAGCTCGTGACGTCGATGTCCATGAGCTCGGCTGCTGTGATGAGCGGGAAGGGGTTCGGCTTCATGAGATGCGGCTGTTCAGAGGGCCGGCCCACGATCTCGGCGACGTACTCGTCTAGCCCGTGCAGCTTCAGGAAGACCTGTACACATTCGGCGGAGTTGTTGCTCACCACTGCCACGCCTCGACCGGCGGACTGTGCTGCCCGAAGTGCATTTGCCGCACCTGGCGTCGGCTGCCCGGCCACTGCGACGGCTCGGACTTCGGCGGCTGTCAGTGCCTGCTCGATCTTCTGGCCAAGCTCGGTATCGGTCTCGTGCGCGATGCGCAGTACCTCGATCGGGTCCTCCGTCTGGGCCGCCTTCGAGCCCGCGGCTTCGTTCTGATCGGAGAGGAGCGCGGTCAGTTCCCCCGCGACTTTGGGCGCCGGTAGTCCGGCGAACACGTCGCACACGGGCCCGTCGAAGTCGAAGAGGATGACACGGGCGTTCGCCAGGATCTCGGAGAGTCCGTCAGCGTGCGTCAAGGTCGAAGTCCCTTCCGATCGTCTCCCAGACGCTGTCGAACCACATCCGGGCCTGCTGGACCTGCTGCGCTCCACTGGACGACTCGCCGTCGTTGACCGAGTGGTGGAAGAGGGTCGTGTCCTTACCCACCAGGTCGTAGATCTCGATCGTCTCGCCCTGGGCAACGACCTTGTTCGGACGGATCGGGTAGTACCCGAAGAAGACGTCCTCGTTATTGATCACGTACAGCTTGAAGAACTGCGTGCCGCTGTGGACGCGCACGCTGATGCGGGTCTCGGCTACAAGCCCCAGGTGCTCCAGCTCAGTGATCGCGTCCCGGATGCTCCGGGTGTATCCAGTCATGATGTCGTGCATGCGGTCGCGGAGCCGCTTGTCGTCGGCCCCGTCCGACATCCGCACGGGTGCGGCCTGCGGTACCGCCATGTCAGGAACGAGTATCCGCATGGTGATGCTCGACGGGGTCAGCCTGCCGATGCGGATCTTGTCGAGTGGCTCTTGAAGCGCGCCGTGCAGAGTCTCGCTGGAGAACCCCGCGAAGTCGATCGTGACGTGGTCCTTCGCGAATGCCTGCTCGACGTACGGGCGGAGACCCGCCGGCCGCTCCGTCCGGTTGCGGACGTAGACGCCGCTGCCCTTTCGGGAGATCACGAGCCCCTCATCTTCGAGGTCCCGCAGCGCCCGTTGGATCGTCGCCCTTGCGAACCCGTAGCGCTCCGTCAGCTCCTTGTGAGACGGCAGCTTCTCGCCCGGCGCCAAGCGCCTGGTGCGGATCGCCGCCCCAAGGCTGCTGGCCACCTGCTCGTACGGGGCTCGGTCGTCGTCGGGGTCGAGAGGCTCGGGGACAAAGGTCATGAAGCGATGGTAGGCGACGCACCCCAAGCAGGACAGTCATGGCAGTCACGTTGTTGACATGGCTAGCCATCTCCCCTAACTTCGAGATGTGACCAACCAGGTTAGCCAAGTTGGTCATCTAGGCCCTTCCTGCCCTCTCGAAGGAGAAATCCATGCCGTCGTTCAAGGTGGACACGTCGACCGCCGTGGTGTTCGTGGCCACGGCGCCTGTCCCGAAGCTCGTGAGTAAGCAGACCGGTGAGCGTGCCATGGACCGGGAGACCGGTGCCGGTCTTTCGACCGTGGGTCTGCTGATCTCGGATGAGGGTGAGGGCAACCTCTACCAGGTGACCGTGCCGGAGACCGGCCTTCCGGAGGGTCTGATGCCGGGGATGCCGGTGTCGGTGATCGGGCTCAAGGCCCGGGACTGGGAGAACACGTTCAACGGTCAGACCCGTCACGGGATCTCGTTCCGCGCGGTCGCCGTGACGCCGATGGGGGCCTGATCATGACGGACCTGTCGACGTTATGGGAGGTCGGCGTCCCGCTCGCCGGAACCGTCGGTGGGCTCGGGTACGCGAAGTTTCGGGCTCCTCGGGTGTTCTGGTCGCTGGTGGGTCTGCCGGTGACGCGAGTGCGGTTCGCGATGACGTACCGCTCCACGATGGACGTGTGCGGGCTGACGGTGCAGCCGTCCCGCTTGCGGGCGTTCATGGTCCGCACCGTCGCCCGACGCAGTGACGTCCAGCCGGTGCCGCCGAAGGTCCGCCGGGTGCGGGGCACATCGACCGGCCTGCGGGTCACGCTCCGTCTCCCGGCCGGCCTGGAGCCTGCCGACGTGATCGCGGCCTCGGAGCGGCTGCGGCACGCTTGGGGCGTCCACTCGGTCAACGTGGTGGAGACCAAGCCGGGGCACGTCGAGCTGCGGATGACCGGCTACGACGTTCTTCGACGGGTGAAGATGCCGCGCCGGGTGCCCTCGGGGCCGATGACGGTTCCGGTCGCGCTCCGGGAAGATGGGACCGCGTTCGTCCGGGACTACCTGAAGGTCCCGCACGCGCTGACGCTCGGCGCGAACCAGTCGGGCAAGTCCATGTACCAGCGCAACCTCGTCGCCGGGCTCGCCCGGCTCCCGGTCGCCCTGGTCGGGATCGACTGCAAGCGCGGTGTCGAGCAGCGCGGATACGCACCCCGCCTCTCCGCCCTCGCAATCACCCCCGAAGAAGCCTCCGGCGTCCTGGATGCCCTGGTCGGCGAGATGGAAGACCGCTTCGACCTGCTCAGCGAGTACGGCGCCGGCGACATCTGGGACCTGCCCGACAACATCCGCCCGGTGCCGGTCGTGCTCCTGGTCGATGAGGTCGCGGAGCTCTTTCTCGTCGCTACGAAGAAGGACGAGGAACGCCGGGACCGGATGGTCACGCAGATGATCCGCCTCGGGCAGATGGCTCGCGCGGCCGGCATCTTCCTGGAGGTCTGCGGCCAGCGCTTCGGCTCCGACCTCGGCAAGGGAGCCACCGCCCTGCGCGCTCAGCTCACCGGCCGCGTGGTCCACCGGGTCAACGACAAGCAGACCGCCGAGATGGGTGTCGGCGACATCGCCCCGGATGCCGTGGTCACGGTGCTGGTCATTCCGCCGGACAAGCCGGGTGTCGCGGTGGCCGGTGACTCCTCCGGCGGCTACTCCCGCATCCGTACGCCCAAGCTGAGCGCCGCCGACGCCGCCGCGGTCTGTGCCAAGTTTGCGCACCTCACCCCGGAGCTCCCGGCCCTCGCCCCGTACCGGCCGATCACCGCCACCCCGGCCGATTCCCCGGCACCGGTGCCGCTGGTGAAGCCGATCCCGGCCACGGACTGACACACCCTGCCCCTCGGTCGGCGTGACCGTCTCACGCCATGTCCCTACCCGGCCCATGCCCGAAACCGAAGGGAACAGCCATGACCACCACCCCCAAGAAGCCCCCGGCCTCGCGCCGCCGCTCGTCCAAGCCCGCGTCCGTCCCGCCGTCCTGCGGCACCTGCGCCGGCACCGGTGAGACCACGACGACCGTCCTCGTCGGGCGCAAGCGCCGGGAGATCAACGCCACCCAGACCGCGCTGTGCCCGGACTGCTTCGGCACCGGCACCGTCTGACCGAGGAAGGAGACGGCCCGGTGTCCCGCACCTTCCGCTTCGACGCTGTGCTCATCCAAGCCGTCATCGCCGGCGCCCTGTCCTTCGCCCACCTGCACGACCTGGCCGCGGCTGCCGGGCAGGCCGGTTGGAAGGCATGGGCCTACCCGGTCAGCGTCGACCTGCTCCTTGTCGCCGCCTGGCGCCGGATGCGCACCGAATCCGGGAACCGCGATGCGTGGCTGTGGTTCGCCATCGCCCTCGTCGCGTCCCTCGGCGCCAACGTCGCCACCGCCGGAATGCTCGACATGACCAACGTCCCGGCCTGGCTGCGCATCCTCGTGGCCGGATGGCCTGCCCTCGCCTTCCTCGGCGGCACGCTCCTCGCCCACGCACACACCCCGGCGTCACAGTCCGAACCGGCCCCGGCCGCCGTCGAGCTGCACGACACCGAACCCGCGGCGGACCTGACCGTGGAACAGGCTCCGGAACCGGCGCCCGAACTCCCGCCGGTCGAACCTGCACCGGTGGCAGTTACGCCGGAACCCGCCCCGCAGGAAGAAATGCCGGAGCTCGCACCCCCGGCGCCTCCCGCGGCAGTGCCGCCCGCGCTGCTCGACCACGCCCGAAAGATCGCGGACGCACACCGGTCCCAGACCGGTGGCCCGATCGACGCGGCCACCTTGCGCGCTCGCCTCGGTGTCCCGCCGGCGCTGGCGGACTCGATCGCCCTCCAACTCACCTGATCAGGAAGGAGACAAGACCCGTGCGTCCGAACCGCTTCTACAACGTCGTCCGCTTCGGCCCGGTGCGCGTCGGCACCCACCACGACGGCCGGGGCCGCACCAAGCACACCGCCGTGTGCACCGCCCCCGGCTGCGACTACTCCGCCGATTACCCCACCCGCGCTGGCGCCGAACTCGCCGCCCGCACCCACCGCTGCAACCCCCGCTGACTCGAAGGAGCCCGTCTCGTGGACGTTCCGCTCTGGCTCGCCCTGATCGTCGTCGGCGCCCTCGGCATCAAGCTCATCCGCCCGCCCTGGTGGCTCGTCGCCGTGATCCTCCTCGGCGGCTACCTCCTCGCCGACAGCCTGCTCGCCCCGCTCATCGACAGCACGATCAACAAGTAGGGAGAACCCGTCATGCTCCGACCGCGTATCCCGGTCAACCCGCTCCCGACCGGCATCGTCACCCCGCTCGTCCAGCCCACCCCCACCCCCGGCGGCGTCGACCTGCACCACGCCACCGCGTCCCCGGTCTGCGGGCACGACCGCACCCCCGCCGCCGCGCCTGTGCCGGTCGCCCCGTCCCGTCCGACGGTTCAGCTCACCCCGGGCAGCGTGGTCGCCCTCGCCGCCGGCGGCGGTGCGGTGGTCCTGGTCGTTGGCGCCGTCCTCGTCTCCATGCTGCTCGCGGTCGCCATCACGGGCGTCTCGATTGCGGTCGTGGCGGTCGTCCTGCGGCTGCTCATCCGCGACATGCAGAAGGGCCGGTGACCTGCATGGATACGTACACCCTCGCCGCTGCCGGGTTACCGGCCCTGGGCTGGGCCCTGCACGGCAGCCTGCTCGTCCGTCGTCTGGCCACCGCCCGCCGCGACCCGCTGACCGGGCTCCACACCCGCGCCGGATTCACCGCCCGCGCCGACCACCTCATGACCCGGCGTCCGAACGCGCTCGTGGTCCTGGTCGACCTGGACGACTTCAAGGCCATCAACGACACCCACGGCCACCCGGCCGGAGACACCGTGCTCACCGTCACCGCGGACCGGCTGAGCTCCTGGTGCGGCCGTCACGGGATCGCCGCCCGCCTCGGCGGAGACGAGTTCGCCGCCATCGTCACCGACCCCGCCCACACCGCCGGCCTCGCCGCCCTGAGGGTCGCCCTCGACGAGCCGGTCGAGCACCGCGGGCACGTCCTGCGGGTCTCCGCATCGGTCGGCCACTGCCACCGCAACCACCTGCCGGTCCCGCTCCTCACCGACGCCCTGTCCGCCGCCGACACGTCGATGTACGCGGCCAAGGGCCACGGCAGGCGCAACACACGCTAAGCGGCCCCCGGGGCGGCCTCGGTCGCCAAACTTCCGCCGCCCCGGGCGCCTGAACACCCTCCAGATCCACCGGACCCGAAAGGGAAAACCCATGATGCCCCAGACCCCGACCACCCGCGTCTGCTCCCACTGCGACGGCTTCTCCGTCGTGCACGTCACCACCGGCAGCGTCACCCCGAACGGGCAGCGCCGCACCCTCGCCGCCACCTGCCCCGCCTGCAAGGGCACCGGCCACCGCACCGCCCCCGCCGTCCTCGTCCGCGCCGGGAAGTGACCGCCGTGGCCGCTCCCACCCACACCCCGAACCCGCCTCGGGTCCTGGACCTGTTCTCCTGCGCCGGCGGGGCCGGAACCGGCTACGCCCTCGCCGGGTTCGAGGTCGACGGCTGTGACATCGCCGACCGGCCGAACTACCCCTTCGCCTACCACCGCGGTGACGCACTCGAACACCTCGTCCACCTGATCGCGTCGGGGGACATCGAGCGGTACGCCCTCGTGCACGCGTCCCCGCCGTGCCAGGCCGGCTGCGCGGTGACCGTCGGCACCAACGCCTCCCAGGGGTGGGGCAAGGACCACGTCGACCTCGTCGCCCCGACCCGCGAACTCCTCGACGCCTCCGGCCTGCCGTACGTGATCGAGCAGCCCAACGGCCGGGCCGCGATCCGCAAGGACCTCACGCTGTGCGGCGAGATGTTCCGGCTCGGCGTCCTTCGGCACCGGAACTTCGAACTCGGCCGCTGGGCCACCGCCCGACCGGCCCACCCCCGGCACCGCGGCTACGTGCGCGGGCACCGCCACGGCGTCCGCCGCGACGGCCCCTATGTCGCCGCGTACGGCCAGGGCGGCGGCAAGGCCACCGTCCCGGAGATGCAGCGTGCCATGGGCATCACGTGGACCGACGTCCGCGAGGAACTGACCGAGGCCATCCCGCCCGCCTACACCCGCTGGATCGGCACAGCCTTCCTCACGGCTCGGCAGGAGGTGTTCGCGTGACCGACACCGCCACCATGGCGGGCCTGGACCCGGCCACCCTGAGCGATCTGCTCCGGGTGGCCGGGGCTCCCGGCTTCGACCGCCTCACCGAACAGCTCCGCCGCACTGGGGGATGCGCTGCCCCGATCCGGCTCACGGGCGGCACCAAGCTCCTCGACCCGAACACGCGGACCGTCCTCCACGCGTACACGACCGACGCCGAGCCCGGCGGGGTCCTGCGGGTCGCCTGCGGCAACCGCCGTGCCTCCCGCTGCCCGTCCTGCGCCTGGACCTACGCCGGCGACACCTACCACCTGATCCGCGCCGGACTCGTCGGCGACAAGGGCACCCCCGACACCATCCGTGACCACCCCCGCGTCTTCGCCACCCTCACCGCCCCCTCGTTCGGCCCCGTCCACAACCGCCCCGGCACCCGCGCGTGCCGCTGCGGCACCCAACACCCGGAGGACGCCTCGGAGCTCGGCACCCCGCTCGACCCCGCCTCGTACGACTACGCGGGCGCCGTGCTGTGGAACAACCACGCCTCCGAGCTGTGGCGGTACTTCACGATCTACCTCCGCCGCGAGATCGCCGCCCGCGCCGGCCTCACCCAGAAAGCCGCCCGCGAGCAGTCCCGCGTCTCGTTCGGCAAGGTCGCCGAGTACCAGAAGCGCGGCGCCGTCCACTTCCACGCGGTGATCCGTTTCGACGGCCCCGAAGGGCCCGACAGCCCACCCCCGGCCTGGGCCACCCTCGACCTCCTCACCGACGCCATCCGGGCCGCTGCCGCCCGCGTTCGCGTCGTCGTCCCTGCCACACCTGCGCACGGCGTCGACCAGGACGTGACGCTCACCTGGGGTTCGCAGCTCGACGTGCAGCCCATCGGCGCCTTCGGCCAGGGCGAGGAACTGACCGAACAGGCCGTCGCCGCCTACGTCGCCAAGTACGCCACCAAGGCCGCCGAGACCACCGGCACCGTCGACCACCCGGTCGGCAACAAGGAGGCGCTGATCCTCCTCGGCGTCCCGGACCACCCCCGGCGCCTGATGGAAGCCTGCATGGACCTCGACGCCGCCTACCCCGACCGGCGCCTCCGTGCCTGGGCCCACATGCTCGGCTTCCGCGGCCACTTCTCCACCAAGTCCCGCCGCTACTCCACCACCCTCGGCGCCTTACGCCAGGTCCGCGCTGACTACCGCGCAGCCCAACAACGCGCCTCCCTCGGCCTGCCCGACCCCGACGAACACCCGGAAGCCACCGTCCTCGTCGTCGCCCACTGGACCTACGCCGGCCACGGCCACACACCCGGCGAATCCTGGCTCGCCGCCAACATCCGCCGCGACATCCAACACAACCGCGAGCACGCCAGAGAGATCCGAACCGAGCTCGAAGCACAGGGGGATGAACTGCTGTGAAGGACGAACTGATGACCGTGCCGCAGATCCTCGCCGAGCTGGGCGGGGTGTCGCGACGGACCTTCTACCGGTGGCGTGAGCTGGGGCAGGGGCCGAACGCCTTCAAGCTGCCTAACGGTGAGCTGCGGGTGTGGCGCTCGGACTTCTCCGCCTGGCTGCGGGGTCTCGAAGGAGCTGCCGCGTGAAGTCGACCGATGTGCGGGTCTGGGCGATTCGGACCAAGCAGGGAGCCCGGCCGTCCTATGAGGTGCGGTGGAAGGTGGCGGGACAGCCGTTCTCCCAGACGCGCAAGACGAAGGCTCTTGCTGACAGCTTCCGGTCCAAGCTGCTCCGGGCCGCGCGGGACGGGGAGGAGTTCGACATGGAGTCCGGTCTCCCGGACTCGATGGTCGAGAAGAGAGCCACCCTGAGCTGGTACGAGTTCGCGCTGAAGTACCTGGCTATGAAATGGCCGCACGCTGCTCCGAACACGCGCGATGGCATAAATGAGTCGCTCACCTCCGTGACGATCACACTTCTGGAAGAGCGCCCCGGCCGGCCCGCTGATGATGTGCTCCGAAAGGCACTGCGGAACTGGGCCTTCGTCCTGCCCGGGCCTACTGACAGGGAGCTTCCGGTCGACGTCGGTAACACCCTCCACTGGGTCTCGAAGGCGTCTCGCCCCCTGGCGGTCCTCACCGATCCCGTGGTCGGCCGGGCCGTCCTCGACTCGCTCAAGCTGAAGCTGGATGGGACTGCCGCCGCTGCCGAGACCGTACGACGGAAGCGTCGAACGCTCGTCAACGCACTGAATTACGCCGTGGATCTTGGTGAGTTCTCCGAGAATCCGCTGACCGCCGTTCGCTGGCAGAAACCGAAGGTTTCCAACGAGGTAGATCCGCGCGTCGTGGCGAATCCTGAGCAGGCCCGGTCTCTGCTTCACTCCGTCTCGTACGTCGGCGGCTACCGCCGTGCCCGTGGCCGGCGCCTGGTCGGGCTCTTTGCCGGGATGTACTTCGGCGGCTTCCGACCGGCCGAAATCGTCGGCCTGGCTGAGCCGGATCTTTCCCTGCCCGCCTCAGGCTGGGGGACTGCTCTCCTCCACCGGACTCGCCCCAGCGTCGGCAAGCAGTGGACCGACTCCGGCGAGAGCCACGACGACCGCGGTCTGAAGAACCGCCCCACGGAGGACGTCCGGAGGGTGCCCATTCCTCCCCAGCTCGTGAGCATCTTCCGCGAGCACATCGACACCTTCGGCACGGCTGACGACGGGCGGCTGTTCTTCAGTGAGGGCGGGGGAGTGGTGTCCTCCTCCACCTACTACCGGGCCTGGCAGGAAGCCCGGGGGCTCGCGCTTCCGCCGGCCGTCGTTGCCTCGCCGCTTGCCCGGCGCCCGTACGACCTCCGGCACTCCGCGCTCTCCACGTGGCTCAATGCGGGCGTCGATGCCACTGAGGTTGCCGAGCGCGCCGGCAACAGCGTTGAGGTGCTGCTGAGTCGATACGCGAAGTGCCTCGACGGGCGGCAGGAGGTGGCGAATCGGAGGATCGAAGACCTGCTCCGCGAGTACGAGTGAGCGGCGAGTGAACCACCCTGCAAGGCCCTGGTACCCGTCCCGGGGCCTTCGTCGTTTCCTGGTGCTGACCTGGGGCTTTGCCCTGCGGTCCAGGCCGCGAATAGGCCGCGGCCCCCGTCATACAGCCGCTCAGGGCGGCATACGCCTGCACATACAACAAGACCCCGCGTCCAGCGTTTCCGCTGATCACGGGGTCTTTTGGCACTTCCTGCGAAGTGCCCCCGGCAGGATTCGAACCTGCGCACACGGCTCCGGAGGCCGTTGCTCTATCCCCTGAGCTACGGGGGCGTCCGCCGCTTGTCGCGGCGACGGGAAGAACACTACCAGCTCTCGTAGGGTGCCCGTGAACAGGTATTTCCGGGGAGTCACCGGGGCAGGGGTCCCCCGCACGGGTCAGAAGTGGGCAAAAGCCGGACGCCGTGGGCGTGCGGGACCTACTCTCGACGTGTGTCAGGCGTGTCCGGGCGGGTGCTGGTTGTGGATGACAACCGGGTGATCCGCCAGCTGATCAGGGTCAATCTCGAACTCGAGGGGTTCGAGGTGGTGACCGCGGCCGATGGTGCCGAGTGTCTGGATGTCGTGCATGAGGTCTGTCCTGATGTCGTCACCCTCGATGTCGTCATGCCCAGGCTCGACGGGCTGAGGACCGCCGCCCGGCTGCGGGAGGACCCGCGGACCAGTCATCTGCCGGTGGCGATCATCAGTGCCTGCACCGAGTACGACACCGACGGCGGCGACCTCTCCGCGGTCGACGCGTTCCTTGCCAAGCCCTTCGAGCCGGCCGAACTCGTGCAGGTCGTCCGGCAGCTCATGCACCGCGAGCGGCGCGGGCCGCGGAGCGGTGGGGGAGCGGCGGGTGGGCAGGACGGCGCCGAGGAGCCGTCCGCAGTGAGTTCGAGCCGCTGCGCGGGAGAGGCCTGACCCAGGGCCCGAGCCGAGCCAGGTACTGGACCCGTCTCCGATCTGGGGCTCCGGTCCGGCCCCGAGCCACGCACCCGGACCCCGCGCCGCCTCGGCACGAGCGCGGCGCCCGGCCCGGCCCGAGCCAGGTACTGGACCCGTCTCCGACCCGGACCCGTCTCCGATCCCGGCCCGAGCCAGGTACTAGGCCCGTCTCCGACACGGGTCCGCGCCACGCATCGGACCCCCGCGCTGCCTCGGGCCCGCCCCCGGCACGAGCGCGGCCCCCCGGCCCCGCCCCGCCCCGGCACGAGCGCGGCCCCCTGCCCGGGCCCGTACCAGGCACCCCGGCCCCCCACCGCCCACATGCCGAAACCCGTTCGCGTGCGTACCCCCCTCCTCCCCTACGCTTGTCCCGTGACCCCCGCGGACCTCTCCCTCACCGTGCTGCACGCCGTGCGCCGTGCGGTCGACGAGGGTGCGTTGCGGGTCGAAGTGCCCGAGCGCGTCAAGGTCGAGCGGGCCCGGGCCGGCGGCATCGGCGACTACGCCAGCAGCGTCGCCCTCGGTCTCGCCCGGCCCTCTGGGCTCGACGCCCGGGCCGTCGCCGCGATCCTCAGGGAACGGCTCCGCGACAGCCCCGGCGTCCGCTCCGTCGACATCACCGGGCCCGGGTTCCTCAACTTCACGCTGGACGGCGACAGCGGGCAGGAGCTCGTACGGGACGTCCTGCGGCGCGGCGAGGAGTACGGGCACCGCGAGCCGACGGGGGACGTCGCTCAGCCCGTCCACCGCGCCGACGTCCGCGCCGCCGTCACCGCCGACGCCGTACGGCGGATCCTGCGCTCGCAGGGGACTCTCGTCCGGGTCGCCTGCGAGGACGCCGCCGACCCCGACTGGGCCCTGCTCGGCGCGAGCCCCGAGGCCGAGCACGCGCGGGGGCGGCTGGCCACCGACATCGCACCGCTGCCCGTCCCCTTCGGCGCCGCCGAACTGCACCGCCGACTGGGCCGCGACGCCGCGCGCTGGGGGCTCCTCTCTGCCGCCGGGCACGACCACGCCAGGCTCGGCGACGAGCTGCTCCAGCAGCACGAGCGCAATCCCCTCTTCCTCGTGCGGTACGCGCACGCCCGCAGCCGCGCCCTGCTCCGCAACGGCGCACAGCTCGGCATCAGCCCCGGCTACGACGAGCCCGTCGAGGACGCGACCCGCCTCCTCGCCCTCCTCGGCGACCACCCCGCCGTCCTCCTCTCCGCCGCCCGCCACCGCGCCCCCGACCGGGTCGCCCGGCACCTGGAGGCCGTCGCCGACGCCCTCCTCGCGTTCCAGCACGCCGTCCTGCCCCTCGGCGACGAGAAACCCTCGGCCGCCCACCGCTCCCGGCTCGCGCTCGCCGAAGCCGCCGGGACGGTGCTCGCCGGTGGCCTCTCCCTGCTCGGCATCAGCGCACCCGACCAGATCTGAAAGACGCAGAGACCATGAGCCGTTCCGCACACCCCGCCGGGCCCCGTCACGCCGATGTGCTCCCCGAGGGGCACTACTCCGCCCCGCCCGCCGACCTCAACCGGCTCGACCCCAAGGTCTGGGCCCGCACCGTCGACCGGGACGAGCAGGGGCAGCTCACCGTCGGCGGGCTCTCCGTGAGCCGGCTCCGCGAGGAGTTCGGCACGCCCGCCTACATCCTCGACGAGGACGACTTCCGCGCCCGCTGCCGCGCCTGGTCCGACGCCTTCGGCAAGGACGCGGACGTGTTCTACGCGGGGAAGGCGTTCCTCTCCCGCGCCGTCGTCCGCTGGCTCAAGGAGGAAGGGCTCAACCTCGACGTCTGCTCCGGCGGCGAGCTCTCCACCGCCCTCTCCGCCGGCATGCCCGCCGAGCGCATCGCCTTCCACGGCAACAACAAGAGCACGGAGGAGATCCACCGGGCGGTCGCCGCCGGGGTCGGGCGGATCGTGCTCGACTCCTTCCAGGAGATCGTGCGCGTCGCGCACATCGCGCAGTCCCTCGGCAAGCGCCAGCGCGTGCAGATCCGCGTGACCGTCGGCGTCGAGGCGCACACCCACGAGTTCATCGCCACCGCCCACGAGGACCAGAAGTTCGGCATCGCCCTGGCCGGCGGACAGGCCGCCGAGGCCGTGCGGCGGGCGCTGAAGCTCGACGGGCTCGAACTCATCGGCATCCACTCGCACATCGGCTCGCAGATCTTCGACATGGCCGGCTTCGAGGTGTCCGCCCGGCGCGTCGTGCAGCTGCTCGCCGAGGTGCGCGACGAGCACGGGGTCGAGCTGCCCGAGATCGACCTCGGGGGTGGGCTGGGCATCGCTTACACGTCCGACGACGATCCCCGCGAGCCGCACCACATCGCCAAGGCGCTCACCGAGATCGTCTCGCGCGAGTGCGAGGCCGCCGGGCTCCGTACGCCGCGGATCTCCGTCGAGCCCGGGCGCGCCATCGTCGGACCCACCGCCTTCACCCTGTACGAGGTGGGCACGGTCAAGCCGCTGGAGGGGCTGCGTACGTACGTCTCCGTCGACGGCGGCATGTCGGACAACATCCGCACCGCGCTGTACGACGCCGAGTACAGCGTCGCGCTGGTCTCCCGTACGAGTGACGCCGAGCCGATGCTGACCCGCGTCGTGGGCAAGCACTGCGAGAGCGGCGACATCGTCGTGCGCGACGCCTTCCTGCCCGCCGACCTCGCGCCCGGCGACCTCGTCGCCGTACCCGCGACCGGCGCGTACTGCCGCTCCATGGCCAGCAACTACAACCACGCGCTGCGCCCGCCGGTGATCGCCGTACGGGACGGAGCGGCACGCGTCATCGTGCGCCGGGAGACGGAGGAAGATCTCCTGCGTCTCGACGTCGGGTGATGAAATAGTCAGGTGATGGATACCACGTCTCGCCATTCGGACCAGGCCCTGAAACGGACGTCCGGTGAGTGAGACTGGTTCCACCGTAAGCACATGACCGTAGAAATGCGGATCAGAAGGTACGAGAGACGAGGTCGGATGATGCGTACGCGTCCGCTGAAGGTGGCGCTGCTGGGCTGTGGAGTGGTCGGCTCAGAGGTGGCGCGCATCATGACGACGCACGCCGACGACCTCGCCGCGCGCATCGGCGCCCCGGTCGAGCTCGCCGGCGTCGCCGTCCGCCGGCCCGACAAGGTGCGCGCGGGCATCCCCGCCGAGCTGCTCACCACCGACGCGACCGCCCTGGTGAAACGCGGGGACATCGACGTCGTCGTCGAGGTGATCGGCGGCATCGAGCCCGCCCGCTCCCTCATCACGACCGCCTTCGAGCACGGCGCCTCCGTGGTCTCCGCCAACAAGGCGCTGCTCGCCCAGGACGGCGCGACCCTGCACTCCGCCGCCATCGAGAACGGCCAGGACCTCTACTACGAGGCCGCGGTCGCCGGCGCCATCCCGCTCATCCGGCCGCTGCGCGAGTCCCTCGCCGGCGACAAGATCAACCGGGTGATGGGCATCGTCAACGGCACCACCAACTTCATCCTCGACAAGATGGACACCTCCGGGGCGGGGTACTCCGAGGCGCTGGACGAGGCCACCGCGCTCGGGTACGCCGAGGCCGACCCGACCGCCGACGTCGAGGGCTTCGACGCCGCCGCCAAGGCCGCCATCCTCGCCGGGATCGCCTTCCACACGCGCGTGCGTCTCGACGACGTCTACCGCGAGGGCATGACCGAGGTCACCGCCGCCGACTTCGCCTCCGCCAAGCAGATGGGCTGCACCATCAAGCTGCTCGCCATCTGCGAGCGGGCCGCCGACGGCGAGTCCGTCACCGCGCGCGTGCACCCCGCGATGATCCCGCTCAGCCACCCGCTGGCCTCCGTCCGCGAGGCGTACAACGCGGTCTTCGTCGAGGCGGAGGCCGCCGGGCGGCTCATGTTCTACGGCCCCGGCGCGGGCGGCTCGCCGACCGCCTCGGCCGTGCTCGGCGACGTCGTCGCCGTCTGCCGCAACCGTCTCAACGAGGCGACGGGCCCCGGCGAGTCCGCGTACACCCAGCTGCCCGTGAGCCCCATGGGCGACGTGGTGACGCGGTACCACATCAGTCTCGACGTGGCCGACAAGCCGGGCGTCCTCGCCCAGGTCGCGACGGTCTTCGCCGAGCACGGCGTGTCGATCGACACCGTCCGTCAGACGGGCAAGGACGGCGAGGCCTCCCTCGTCGTCGTCACCCACCGCGCGCCCGACGCCGCCCTCTCCGGGACGGTCGAGGCGCTGCGCAAGCTCGACACCGTGCGCGGTGTCGCCAGCATCATGCGTGTTGAAGGGGAGTAAGGACCCATGACCCACAAGGGCACCCATCAGTGGCGCGGCATCATCGAGGAGTACCGGGACCGCCTTCCGGTCACGGACACGACGCCGGTCGTCACGCTCCGTGAGGGCGGCACGCCGCTCGTCCCCGCTCAGGTCCTCTCCGAGCGCACGGGCTGCGAGGTGCACCTCAAGGTCGAGGGCGCCAACCCCACCGGTTCCTTCAAGGACCGCGGCATGACCATGGCCATCTCGAAGGCCAAGGAGGCCGGCGCGCAGGCCGTCATCTGCGCGTCCACCGGCAACACCTCGGCCTCCGCCGCCGCGTACGCGGTGCGCGCCGGGATGGTCTCCGCCGTGCTCGTCCCGCAGGGCAAGATCGCGCTCGGCAAGATGGGCCAGGCCCTCGTGCACGGCGCGAAGATCCTCCAGGTCGACGGCAACTTCGACGACTGTCTCGACCTGGCCCGCGCGCTGTCCGACAACTACCCGGTCGCACTGGTCAATTCGGTCAACCCGGTGCGTATCGAGGGGCAGAAGACCGCCGCCTTCGAGATCGTGGACATGCTCGGGGACGCCCCCGACATCCATGTGCTCCCGGTGGGCAACGCCGGCAACATCACGGCGTACTGGAAGGGGTACACCGAGTACGCCGCCGACGCCATGTCCACCCACCGCCCGCGCATGTGGGGCTTCCAGGCCTCCGGCTCCGCGCCGCTCGTCCGCGGCGAGGTCGTCAAGGACCCGTCGACCATCGCCACCGCGATCCGCATCGGCAACCCGGCCTCGTGGGACTACGCGATCGCCGCGCGCGACGAGTCGGGCGGCTTCATCGACGAGGTGACGGACCGCGAGATCCTGCAGGCGTACCGCCTGTTGGCCGCGCAGGAGGGTGTGTTCGTCGAGCCCGCCTCGGCCGCCTCGGTGGCCGGTCTGCTCAAGGCCGCCGCGCAGGGCAAGGTCGACCCGGGCCAGACCATCGTCTGTACGGTCACGGGCAACGGCCTCAAGGACCCCGACTGGGCCGTCGCCGGCGCCCCGCAGCCGGTGACCGTCCCGGTCGACGCCGCGGTCGCCGCCCAGCGCCTCGGTCTGGCCTGAAAGCAGTACTCATAGGTTCCTGATCAAGGGTCAAACCCGATCAGGAACCTACATAGGCGCACAGGTTGGCGCGCGACACGCATCGTGCGCCTCCTGTGCGCCCTATGTCGCCACAGAACCTTCCTTCGATAGGCTGTATCGAACCCGCCCCGCCGCAGCTGCGGTGTTGCCGCCGTCGTCGCCCGTGAGGCGCGTACGGCCCCCGGGTTCTCGTACTTCCTTCGAGTCACCTCGCACGTCAAGGAGAGTCATCGAGCGATGGCCGGTCCCGCGTTCCGCGCCGCCGCCGTAAGGGTGCGCGTTCCCGCCACCAGCGCCAATCTCGGCCCGGGCTTCGACGCCTTCGGCCTGTCGCTGGGGCTCTACGACGACGTCGTCGTCCGGGTCGCCGACTCCGGGCTGCACATCGACATCGCCGGCGAGGGTGCCGACACCCTTCCCCGCGACGAGAGCCACCTGCTCGTACGCTCCCTGCGCACGGCCTTCGACCTGCTCGGCGGGCAGCCGCGCGGTCTTGAGGTGGTCTGCGCCAACCGCATCCCGCACGGCCGCGGCCTCGGCTCCTCCTCCGCCGCCATCTGCGCCGGCATCGTTGCCGCCCGCGCCGTGACGATAGGCGGCGACACCCGCCTCGACGAGACGGCGCTGCTCGAACTCGCCACCGAGATCGAGGGCCACCCCGACAACGTCGCCGCCTGTCTGCTCGGCGGATTCACCCTCGCCTGGACCGAGGCCGGTGCCGCCCGGGCGATCAGGATGGAACCCTCCGATTCCATCGTTCCGGTGGTTTTCGTCCCCGGGAAGCCGGTGCTCACCGAGACCGCCCGCGGGCTGCTCCCGCGCACCGTCCCGCACGTGGACGCCGCCGCCAACGCCGGCCGCGCCGCCCTCCTCGTCGAGGCCCTCACCCGCCGCCCCGAACTGCTGCTCGCGGCGACCGAGGACCGGCTGCACCAGGAGTACCGGGCCCCCGCGATGCCCGAGAGCATCGCCCTTGTGAACCGGCTGCGGGCGGACGGAGTGCCCGCGGTCATCTCCGGTGCGGGCCCCACGGTGCTCGCGCTGGCCGAACCCGGGACGGCCGACAAGGTCGCCCTGCTTGCGGGCGAGGGCTGGGCCGCCAACCGGCTCGAGCTCGACATGCCCGGTGCGAGCGTGCTGCCGCTCGCGCCCTGACGGACCCCGCCGCGCGATTCCCGAGCCGAATCGCGCGGACACGGGATTGCCGGTGACGGAGAGGGGGAATGTTTGTTGGAGCCGGTAGTGTTAACCTCAAGTCTGCACCCGACGTTATCGAGACGCGGTGCTGAGTGTCCCCATCCGGGACCACTGAGTCTTCCGGGAGCCTCCTCCACTGCCTGAGCAGCCTGCCTGAGCAGTTTCGAGCACGCTCCGGAACCGGCACGACACCCCTCGCTCTTTCTCGTCGAGGGCCGAGCAGGGGGCGCTCGGGCCGGGCCCACAGCACGTTTTCTCTCTTCCGCCGCACCCGGCGGGACCACCGCCCCGACACGGTCCACCAAGCAGGGCCGCTGCCGGACAGCACAACCGGTCGCCGAGCCAGATGGCCGACGTCCGCTCCAGGGAAGGACCCTTCGTGAGCGACACCACCGATCTGATGGGCGTGACTGCCGACAACAGTGTCGACACCGCCGCGCCCGCCGCAGGTGCTGCCACCGGCAGCACCGCACGGCGCCGCCGCTCCGGCACCGGCCTCGAGGGCATGGTCCTGGCCGAGCTGCAGCAGGTCGCGTCCGGCCTCGGCATCAGGGGCACCGCGCGGATGCGCAAGAGCCAGCTGATCGAGGTCATCAAGGAGGCGCAGGCCGGGGGCTCGGCCGCCGGCTCCGCCGCGCCCGCCACGTCCGGCGACGCCGCCGAGACCAAGCCGAAGCGCCGCGCCGCCTCCAAGGCCCGTACGCCCGAGACCGCTGCCGAGACCGCCGCGCCCAAGGCCGAGAAGGCCGAGCAGAGCGACGCCGCCGCCCAGCAGCAGATCGAGATCCCGGGTCAGCCGGCGGGCGAGGCCCCGGCCGGCGAGCGCCGCCGCCGTCGCGCCACCGCCCCGGCCGGTTCGCCGGACGGCGCCGAGGTCAAGACCGAGGCGAAGACCGAGACCGCGCAGGCCGTCAAGACCGAGACGCGCGCCGAGGCCAGGACCGAGACGCAGGACCGTACGGACGCCAAGGCCGAGGCCGCCGTGGACGGCGCCGAGGGCCGTGGCCGCCGCGACCGCGGTGAGCGGGGCGAGCGCGGTGACCGCCGCGACCGCCGGGACCGCCAGCGCGACCGCAAGGGCGACGACCAGCAGGGCGGTGGCCAGGGCGGCCAGAGCCGGCGTCAGGGTCAGGGCCAGGGCGGTCAGCAGGGCCAGGGCCAGGGCCAGCAGGGCGGCGGCCAGCAGGCCGGTGGCCCGCAGGACGACGACGACTTCGAGGGCGGCCGGCGTGGCCGTCGCGGCCGCTACCGCGACCGCCGCGGGCGCCGTGGGCGTGACGACTTCGCGACCGGCGAGCCGCAGGTCTCCGACGACGACGTCCTGATCCCCGTCGCGGGCATCCTGGACATCCTCGACAACTACGCGTTCATCCGGACCTCCGGCTACCTGCCCGGCCCGAACGACGTGTACGTGTCCCTCGCCCAGGTCCGCAAGAGCGGTCTGCGCAAGGGCGACCACGTCACCGGTGCCGTGCGCCAGCCGAAGGAGGGCGAGCGCCGCGAGAAGTTCAACGCGCTCGTGCGCCTCGACTCGGTCAACGGCATGGCGCCGGAGTCCGGCCGCGGCCGCCCCGAGTTCACCAAGCTCACCCCGCTCTACCCGCAGGACCGCCTCCGCCTGGAGACCGACCCGGGTGTGCTGACCACGCGGATCATCGACCTCGTGTCGCCGATCGGCAAGGGCCAGCGCGGTCTGATCGTGGCCCCGCCGAAGACCGGCAAGACCATGATCATGCAGGCGATCGCCAACGCGATCACCCACAACAACCCCGAGTGCCACCTGATGGTCGTCCTCGTCGACGAGCGTCCGGAAGAGGTCACCGACATGCAGCGGTCGGTCAAGGGCGAGGTCATCTCCTCGACCTTCGACCGCCCGGCCGAGGACCACACCACGGTCGCCGAGCTGGCCATCGAGCGCGCCAAGCGCCTGGTGGAGCTGGGTCACGACGTGGTCGTCCTGCTCGACTCCATCACCCGCCTGGGCCGCGCGTACAACCTCGCGGCGCCCGCCTCCGGCCGCATCCTGTCCGGTGGTGTCGACTCGACCGCGCTCTACCCGCCGAAGCGCTTCTTCGGTGCCGCGCGCAACATCGAGGACGGCGGCTCGCTGACCATCCTGGCCACCGCGCTCGTCGACACCGGCTCGCGCATGGACGAGGTGATCTTCGAGGAGTTCAAGGGCACCGGCAACATGGAGCTCAAGCTCGACCGGAAGCTCGCCGACAAGCGCATCTTCCCGGCCGTCGACGTCGACGCCTCGGGTACGCGCAAGGAGGAGATCCTGCTCGGCAGCGAGGAGCTCTCCATCACCTGGAAGCTGCGCCGGGTGCTGCACGCGCTCGACCAGCAGCAGGCGATCGAGCTGCTGCTCGACAAGCTCAAGCAGACGAAGTCGAACGCCGAGTTCCTGCTGCAGATCCAGAAGACGACGCCCGGCGGCGGCAACGACTGACGCCGAGACGTCGGTCACAGCGGCGAAAGCGAGCACTGACCTCGTAACCTCGCCGTGACCTGCGGAAACGACTGCGCCCGCCGAGCCCCGCTCGGTGGGCGCAGTCGCGTTACGGGCCGTCGCCGATCCAAACCCCACAGGCTCCCATGCAACCCTTTCGGGTGCTTTGCCGTCACACAAGGTGAACCATAGGGCTGAGGGAAGACGATGAGCGAGCAGAAGACGAACGGCCGAATAGGCACCCGGGGCCGCCGGCGCAAGCCGCCCGCCAAGGGCCGCCGCGCCGCGGTCCTCGCCGCGTGGGGCGCCGCCGTGCTCGTCCTCGCCGGCGGCTCCGGACTCGGTTACGTCTACGTCAAGCTCAACGGCAACCTCAAGGGCGTCGACATCAACAGCGCCCTCGGCAAGGACCGGCCCCAGAACGTCGACAACGGCTCGATGGACATCCTCGTCCTCGGCTCCGACTCCCGCTCCGGCGCCAACGGCGCGTACGGCAGGGACGAGGGCGGCGCCCGCTCCGACACCGCGATGGTCGTACACGTCTACGAGGGCCACAAGAAGGCCTCCGTCGTCTCCATCCCGCGCGACACCCTGATCACCCGCCCGTCCTGCACCGCCGGCGACGGCACCACCGTCCCCGCCGAGCGGCGCGCCATGTTCAACACGGCGTACGAGGTCGGCGGCCCCGCCTGCGCCGTGAAGACCGTCGAGGCCATGTCCGGCATCCGCATGGACCGCTACATCGAGGTCGACTTCACCGGCTTCAAGAAGCTCATCGACAAGCTCGGCGGCGTCGAGATCACCACGACCAAGGCCATCAAGGACTCCAAGAGCCATCTCGACCTCGCCCCGGGCACGCACACCCTCGACGGCGAGCAGTCCCTCGGCCTGGTCCGCACCCGCAAGAGCGTCGGCGACGGCAGCGACCTCGGCCGCATCCAGCTCCAGCAGGCCTTCATGAAGGCCTTCATCGAGCAGGTGAAGAGCGTCGGCGTGTTCTCGAACCCGAAGAAGCTCTTCGACGTCGCCGACACCGCCACCAAGGCCATCACGCCGGACTCCGAACTCGACTCCGTCAACGAGCTGATGGGCTTCGCCAAGGGTCTGTCGGGGCTCGGCGCCGACGACGTCCACATGATCACGCTGCCGGTGGAGTACGACCCCCGCGACCCCAACCGCGTGGTGCCCCTGGAGGCCCAGGGGAAGCAGGTCTGGGCGGCGCTCAAGGCGGAGCGGCCGATCCCGGCCTCGGCCACGAAGGACGCCGCCACCGGCCTGGCCGCCGGCCTCGTGAAATAGCGCCGGCCTCGTGAAACGGCGGCGGCCTCGTGAAGCCGGCCTCGTGAAACAGCGGCGGGAAACCTGCCGGGAATAGTTCCGCACCGACCCCGGTTTTGGGAGATGCGGCCGGTCCTGGCAGACTGGTACGTCGGCCCCGGTTCACGCATGTGCATCCCGCACGGGCGACCCGGAGCCCTCCCGGAACTAGGAGACACCTTGAAGCGCGAGATCCACCCCGAGTACGTCGAGACCCAGGTCAGCTGCACCTGTGGCGCGTCGTTCACCACCCGTAGCACCCTCACCGAGGGCACCATCCGTGCCGAGGTCTGCTCCGAGTGCCACCCGTTCTACACGGGCAAGCAGAAGATCCTCGACACCGGCGGCCGCGTCGCCCGCTTCGAGGCCCGCTTCGGCAAGGCTGCCGGCTCCGCCAAGAAGTAGCGAGCCACAGCGCCGGTCTTCGGCTGCCCCTGCGCGGGGCGGCCGGGACCGGCGCTTTGCCGTCCCCGTAGCAACTGACGAAAACCAGGAGCCCCCGATGTTCGAGGCGGTCGAGGAACTGGTCGGCGAACGTGCCGACCTCGAGAAGCAGCTCGCCGATCCTTCGGTCCACGCCGACCAGGCCAACGCGCGCAAGCTGAACAAGCGGTACGCCGAGCTGACCCCGATCGTCGCCACCTATCTCTCCTGGAAGCAGACCGGTGACGACATCGAGACGGCCCGCGAGCTGATGCACGAGGACCCCGAGTTCGCCGCCGAGGTCAAGGAGCTGGAGAAGCAGCGCGAGGAGCTCACCGAGAAGCTCCGCCTGCTCCTCGTTCCGCGCGACCCCAGCGACGACAAGGACGTCATCCTGGAGATCAAGGCCGGCGCGGGCGGCGACGAGTCCGCCCTGTTCGCCGGAGACCTGCTCCGGATGTACCTGCGCTACGCCGAGCGCATCGGCTGGAAGACCGAGATCATCGACTCCACCGAGTCCGAGCTCGGCGGCTACAAGGACGTCCAGGTCGCCGTGAAGACCAAGGGCGGCAACGGGGCCACCGAGCCCGGCCAGGGCGTCTGGGCGCGGCTGAAGTACGAGGGCGGGGTGCACCGCGTGCAGCGCGTGCCCGCCACCGAGTCGGCCGGCCGTATCCACACCTCCGCGGCCGGTGTGCTCGTCACGCCGGAGGCCGAGGAGGTTGACGTCGAGATCCACGCCAACGACCTGCGCATCGACGTCTACCGCTCGTCGGGCCCCGGCGGCCAGTCGGTCAACACCACCGACTCCGCCGTCCGCATCACGCACCTGCCGACCGGCATCGTCGCCTCCTGCCAGAACGAGAAGAGCCAGCTCCAGAACAAGGAGCAGGCCATGCGCATCCTGCGCTCCCGGCTGCTCGCCGCCGCGCAGGAGAAGGCCGAGGCCGAGGCCGCCGACGCCCGCCGCAGTCAGGTCCGCACCGTCGACCGCTCCGAGAAGATCCGTACGTACAACTTCCCGGAGAACCGCATCTCGGACCACCGCGTCGGCTTCAAGGCGTACAACCTTGACCAGGTGCTCGACGGCGAACTGGACCCGGTCATCCAGGCCTGCGTCGACGCCGACTCCGCCGCCAAGCTGGCGGCGGCGTAAGGCCGCGCACCACCTGTTGAGCCCCACCCGCACCACGGACCCGCACCACGGAGGACCAGCGTGAACCTGCTGCTTGCCGAGGTGGCCCAGGCCACCCAGCGGCTGGCCGACGCCGGCGTTCCCTCACCGCGTTTCGACGCCGAGGAGCTCGCCGCGTTCGTGCACGGCGTGAAGCGGGGGGAGCTGCACAACGTCAAGGACGCGGACTTCGACGCCCGCTACTGGGAGGCGATCGCCCGCCGCGAGGCGCGCGAGCCGCTCCAGCACATCACCGGCCGCGCGTTCTTCCGCTATCTGGAGCTCCAGGTCGGCCCCGGCGTCTTCGTGCCGCGCCCCGAGACCGAGTCCGTGGTCGGCTGGGCCATAGACGCCGTACGGGCCATGGACGTCGTCGAACCGCTGATCGTCGACCTGTGCACCGGCTCCGGCGCGATCGCGCTCGCGCTCGCCCAGGAGGTGCCGCGCTCGCGCGTGCACGCGGTGGAGCTGTCCGAGGACGCGCTGGTGTGGACCCGCAAGAACATCGACGGTTCGCGCGTCGTGCTGCACGAGGGCGACGCGCTGACCGCGCTGCCGGAGCTGAACGGGCAGGTCGACCTGGTCATCTCCAACCCGCCGTACATCCCGCTCACCGAGTGGGAGTACGTGGCCCCCGAGGCCCGCGACCACGACCCGGAGATGGCCCTCTTCTCCGGCGAGGACGGCCTCGACACCATCCGCGGCATCGAGCGCACCGCGCACCGGCTGCTGCGGCCCGGGGGACTGGTGGTCATCGAGCACGCGGACACCCAGGGCGGCCAGGTGCCGTGGATCTTCAACGAGGAGGCCGGCTGGGCGGACGCCGCCGACCACCCGGACCTGAACAACCGGCCGCGCTTCGCGACCGCCCGCAAGGCGACCCCATGACCAGGCAGACGCAGACGCACGACGTGTACGAGGAGGAGCGGGACTGATGGCTCGGCGATACGACTGCAACGAGGCGACGGACCGGGCGACGGGTCTGCGTGAGGCCGCGTCCGCCGTACGCCGGGGCGAGCTGGTCGTGCTGCCCACCGACACCGTCTACGGGATCGGGGCGGACGCCTTCGGCTCGGAGCCCGTCGCGGACCTCCTCGCCGCCAAGGGCCGCGGCCGCAACATGCCCGTGCCCGTGCTCATCGGCTCCCCGAACACCCTCCACGGCCTGGTCACGGACTTCTCGGAGATGGCCTGGGAGCTCGTCGACGCGTTCTGGCCGGGGGCGCTGACGCTGGTCGCCAAGCACCAGCCGTCGCTCCAGTGGGACCTCGGCGACACCCGCGGCACGGTCGCGATCCGGATGCCGCTGCACCCGGTCGCGATCGAACTGCTCACGGAGGTCGGCCCGATGGCGGTCTCCTCGGCGAACATCACCGGCCACCCGGCGCCGGAGGACTGCGACGCGGCGCAGAACATGCTCGGCGACTCCGTCTCCGTCTACCTCGACGGCGGTCCGACCCCCGGCAACGTGCCGTCGTCCATCGTGGACGTCACGGGCAAGGTGCCGGTGCTGCTGCGCGAGGGCGCGCTGTCGGAGGCGGAGCTCCGGAAGGTGGTACCCGACCTCGAGGTGGCCAGTTGACCGCCCCTGAGGGGCGTGGCATAGCGGGGCACGAGCACGACGGCACGACCTTCCGCATCCTCCACGTCAGCACCGGCAACGTCTGCCGCTCGCCGATCACCGAGCGGCTGACCCGCCATGCCCTGATCGACCGGCTCGGCGACCCCATGGGCGGCGGCCTGATCGTGGAGAGCGCGGGCACCTGGGGGCACGAGGGCGCCCCGATGGAGAGCAACGCGGAGCAGGTCCTCGCGGACTTCGGCGCGGACTTCAGCGGCTTCACGGGCCGCGAGCTCCTCGACGAGCACGTGATCCGCGCCGACCTGGTCCTCACCGCGACCCGCGACCACCGCGCGCAGGTCATCTCGATGGGCCACTCGGCGGGCCTGCGCACCTTCACCCTGAAGGAGTTCACCCGCCTCGTCCGCGCGATAGACCCGGCGACCCTGCCGGACCCGCGCGACGGCCACGGCACGGTCGACCGCGCCCGCGCCCTGGTCCGTGCGGCCGCCGCTCTACGCGGGTGGCTTCTGGCCCCGTCGGCGGAGGCGGACGAGGTGAACGACCCGTACGGCGCCCCGATCACGTTCTTCCGCTCGATCGGCGACGAGATCAACCAGGCGCTGGATCCGGTGGTGACGGCCCTGACGGGGGTCAGGGCCCGCCGCTGAAGGGGCCCTCACAGGGCTCTGGCGGCCGTTGGAGCAGTTCCGGGGGCGGGGGTGGGGTTCAGGTGCCTAGAGTGGGGTTTCAGGTCCCCCATCACGCCCGGAGTGCGCCATGCCGGTCACCGCTCCACCCGACGCCGAGCACGAGCTCGACGTGCTGCGCCGCCAGGATCCCGAGGTCGCCGACGTGCTGCTGGGGGAGGTGCGGCGGCAGGGGGACGGTCTGCAGCTGATCGCCGCGGAGAACTTCACCTCGCCCGCCGTGCTCGCCGCGCTCGGCTCGCAGCTCTCCAACAAGTACGCCGAGGGTTACCCCGGCGCCCGCTACCACGGCGGCTGCGAGTACGTCGACGCCGTCGAGCGGATCGCGATCGACCGCGCCAAGGCGCTCTTCGGGGCCGAGCACGCCAACGTACAGCCGCACTCCGGCTCCTCCGCCGTGCTCGCCGCCTACGCCGCCCTCCTCCGCCCCGGCGACACCGTGCTCGCGATGGGGCTCGCGTACGGCGGGCACCTCACGCACGGCTCGCCCGCGAACTTCTCCGGCCGCTGGTTCGACTTCGTCCCGTACGGCGTCGACGCCGAGACCGGGCTCGTCGACTACGAGCAGGTCGCCGCCCTCGCCCGCCACCACCGCCCCAAGGCGATCGTGTGCGGGTCCATCTCCTACCCCCGGCACCTCGACTACGCCCTCTTCCGCGCCATCGCCGACGAGGTGGGGGCCTATCTGATCGCCGACGCCGCCCACCCCCTCGGCCTGATCGCCGGCGGCGCGGCGCCCAGCCCCGTGCCGTACGCCGACATCGTCTGCGGCACCACCCACAAGGTGCTGCGCGGCCCGCGCGGCGGGCTGCTGCTGTGCGGGGGCGAGCTGGCCGAGCGGGTGGACCGGGCGGTGTTCCCGTTCTCCCAGGGCGGCGCGCAGATGCACACCATCGCCGCCAAGGCGGTCGCCTTCGGCGAGGCCTCCACCCCGGCCTTCACCACCTACGCCCATCAGGTGGTGAAGCACGCCCGGGTGCTCGCGGCCGCGCTCGGCGCGGAGGGCTTCGCGCTGACCACCGGCGGCACCGACACCCACCTCATCACCGCCGACCCGGCCCCCCTCGGCATCGACGGGCGCACCGCCCGAGCCCGGCTCGCCGCCGCCGGCATCGTGCTCGACACCTGTGCGCTGCCGTACGGCGACGGGCGCGGCATCCGGCTCGGCACGGCCGCCGTCACCACCCAGGGCATGGGGTCGCCGCAGATGGCGGAAATTGCCGCACTGTTCACTGCCGCGCTGCGCGATGACGCGGAGGAGACGGCGAGGGTACGCGCGGATGTACGCGCACTCACGGGGCGATTTCCCCCGTATGGCCGGTAAAGATGTCGTCACCGCAACCGTCCGCGGTACCCGTGTGTCCTCAACCATGGGGACGGCCCGGCTAGGGTGTGGGGCTGAGATGGCCAGCGATTCCTGTGGGGCAGCCCGTGCGTGATTACCTGCTGACGCTCTGTGTCACGGCCGCGGTGACCTATCTGCTGACCGGTCCGGTGCGCAAGTTCGCCATCGCGACCGGCGCGATGCCGGAGATCCGCGCCCGCGACGTGCACCGAGAACCGACTCCGCGGCTCGGCGGCATCGCCATGTTCTTCGGACTGTGCGCGGGGCTGCTCGTCGCGGACCATCTGCAGAACCTCAACAGCGTCTTCGAGCTGTCCAACGAGCCCCGCGCGCTGCTCTCCGGCGCCGCCCTGATCTGGCTGATCGGCGTCCTCGACGACAAGTTCGAGCTGGACGCGCTGATCAAGCTCGGCGCGCAGATGATCTCCGCGGGCGTGATGGTCATGCAGGGTCTGACGATCCTGTGGCTGCCGATCCCGGGTGTCGGCACGGTCGCGCTGACCCAGTGGCAGGGCACGCTCCTGACCGTCGCCCTGGTCGTCCTCACCATCAACGCCGTGAACTTCGTCGACGGTCTCGACGGCCTCGCCGCCGGCATGGTGTGCATCGCCGCCGCCGCGTTCTTCCTGTACGCGTACCGGATCTGGTTCAGCTACGGCATCGAGGCGGCCGCCCCCGCGACGCTCTTCGCCGCGATCCTGATGGGCATGTGCCTGGGCTTCCTGCCGCACAACATGCACCCGGCGCGGATCTTCATGGGCGACTCGGGATCGATGCTGATCGGCCTGATCCTGGCCGCCTCGGCCATCTCCATCACGGGCCAGGTCGACCCGGACGCGCTGCGGATCTTCGAGGGTTCGGCGAAGGCCGCGACGCACGCGGCCCTGCCGGTCTTCATCCCGCTGGTGCTGCCGCTGACCATCATCGCGATCCCGATGGCCGACCTGGTGCTCGCGATCGTGCGCCGTACGTGGAAGGGCCAGTCGCCGTTCGCGGCCGACCGCGGGCACCTGCACCACCGGCTTCTGGAGATCGGGCACTCGCACAGCCGCGCGGTGCTGATCATGTACTTCTGGTCGGCGCTCATCGCCTTCGGCACGCTGGCCTACTCGGTGCACTCGACCTCGATGTGGATCGTCCTCTCGGTCGTCTTCCTGAGCGCGGTCGGTCTGGTGCTGCTCCTGCTGCCCCGCTTCACCCCGCGCGCCCCGCGCTGGGCCGAGGCGATGGTCCCGCCGCGCTACCGGCGGCGCCGGCACCTGCTGGAGGCGGCGGAGGCGGCGGAGGCGGCGGAGGCGGCCCTCGGCGAGGCCGAGCCGGCTGACGTCGAGGTCGAGCCCGAGCGCGAGCCCGTGCCGGCCGGCGTCAACGGCGCGACCGCCATCGGTCACCGTTCGCGCTTCTCCGACCGGAGTAAGGCCGGAGCGCGCGGTTGACGAAAGCCGCATTCGCGGCCAATACCAGACACTTCACCCCTGTCGCGGTGCACACACGCGCACCTTCACTCTCACGTGTGAGAGTTGGCACACCTACGGGTAAAGACCTATTCAAATAGTTTGTGATACGGTTCACGAGACCCGGCGACAGTGCCGAAAGACCGTAGTGCGACGGTCTGTTGGCCCCGAGACACACCTCGGACCGGGCCTACGCTCGTCCCTGACGACACCATCGCCCCCACCAGCAAGCGGAGACACCGCCATGCCGTCCAACGACGCACGCATCCTGCTGCACACCGCAGTGCCCACCGCCGCCGTAGGCGTCATCGCCACGGTGATCAGCGGTGTGGTCGCCGGTGGCAAGGGTGCGCTCGGCGCCGTCGTCGGCACCGCGGTGGTCCTCGTCTTCATGGGGATCGGGCAGCTGGTTCTGCAGCGGACGGCGAAGAAGTTCCCGCATCTGTTCCAAGCCATGGGCCTCATGCTGTACGTGGCCCAACTGCTGGTGCTGTTCATCTTCCTGGCGCTGCTGAAGGGGACGTCCGCGTTCGACTTCAAGGCTTTCGCCTTCACGCTGCTCGCCACCACCATCGTGTGGGTCGCCGCCCAGGCCCGGGCCTACATGAAGGCCAAGATCACGTATGTCGACCCCGACAATTCGGGGCCGAAGTCGTGAAGGGTAGGGCCGGGATAAAGAGCCGTTCGGCTTCCTGCTATCGTCCGGTGCCAACTGCGGCACTGCGGGCGCGGGCATCCGAAGCGGCGCCTGTCCCAGCGCGAGGCTCGATGCCGAACCGCCGCCCCCTTATCCGTAAGACCAGTCCAGTGCCGACCCGCGGCTGCGTGCCGCGCCGACACAACGAGGTTGCCGTACCTATGCGCCACGCTGAAGGAGCCCGCGGTGAGTGCTGACCAGACGCTTGCCTTCGACCCGGATTGCCACATCTTCTCTGGATGTGGCTTCCCGGCGCCGGGGCTGCACACGTTCATGTACGAGCCCATCTTCACCGTGGGCAGCTTCGAGTTCACCAAGCCGATGCTGCTCGCCATCCTGGGTTCGATCGTGGTCGTCGGCTTCTTCTGGGCCGCGTTCAACAAGCCGAAGCTGATCCCCGGCAAGATGCAGATGGTCGGCGAGGCCGGTTACGACTTCGTCCGCCGCGGCATCGTCTACGAGATCATCGGCAAGAAGGACGGCCAGAAGTACGTGCCGTTCATGGTCTCGCTGTTCTTCTTCGTATGGATCATGAACCTCTGGTCCATCATCCCGCTGGCCCAGTTCCCGGTCACGTCGCTGATCGCCTTCCCGGCGGCCCTCGCGCTGATCGTGTACGTGGTCTGGGTCTCGCTGACCTTCAAGAAGCACGGCTTCGTCGGCGGCTGGAAGAACATCACCGGCTACGACAAGTCGCTCGGCGCGATCCTCCCGCTGATCATGCTGCTCGAGTTCTTCTCGAACCTGATCATCCGGCCCTTCACGCACGCGGTCCGACTGTTCGCGAACATGTTCGCCGGTCACCTGCTGATCGTGATGTTCTCGCTGGCCACCTGGTACCTCATGAACGGCATCGGCTTCGTCTACGCCGGCGCCTCGTTCGTGATGGTCATCGTGATGACCGCTTTCGAGCTCTTCATCCAGGCCGTCCAGGCGTACGTCTTCGTCCTCCTGGCCTGCAGCTACGTCCAGGGCGCGCTCTCCGAGCACCACTGAGCCCCGCCCCGGGCCCGTAGACCCACCCCGAAACCAGCAGTCGTCCGGTGGCCAACCCCCACCGGGTCATTGAAAGAGAAGGAAGTAACGGCATGTCCGCTGCTCTCGACATGATCAACCTTGCCGCCGGTGCCAAGGAGAACGTCGTCGGTAACGTCGCCTCCATCGGCTACGGCCTCGCGGCCATCGGCCCCGGCGTCGGCGTCGGCATCATCTTCGGTAACGGCACCCAGGCCCTCGCCCGCCAGCCCGAGGCGGCCGGCCTGATCCGCACCAACCAGATCATGGGCTTCGCCTTCTGTGAGGCGCTCGCCCTCATCGGCATCGTCATGGGCTTCGTCTACCAGTAAGCCGGACCGACTGCCCGATTCTTTTTACGGAAGGCACTGATGTGAACGCTCTGCTTCTTGCGGAAGCGGCGGAGCCCCAGCCTCCGCTCATCCCGCATCTCGATGAGCTCGTCATCGGCCTGATCGCCTTCGTCATCGTCTTCGGCTTCCTCGCCAAGAAGCTCCTCCCGAACATCAACAAGGTTCTGGACGAGCGCCGCGAGGCCATCGAGGGTGGCATCGAGAAGGCCGAATCGGCCCAGATCGAGGCTCAGAGTGTGCTGGAGCAGTACAAGGCCCAGCTCGCCGAGGCCCGCCACGAAGCCGCGCGTCTCCGCCAGGAGGCGACGGAGCAGGGCACCGCGATCATCCAGGAGATGAAGGCGGAAGGCCAGCGCCAGCGCGAGGAGATCATCGCGGCCGGCCACACCCAGATCGAGGCCGACCGCAAGGCCGCGTCCGCCGCGCTGCGTCAGGACGTCGGCAAGCTCGCCACCGACCTGGCCGCGAAGCTGGTCGGCGAGTCCCTCGAGGACCACGCCCGCCAGAGCCGCACCATCGACCGGTTCCTCGACGAGCTCGAGGAGAAGGCCGAGGCCGTCCGATGAACGGAGCGAGCCGCGAGGCACTGGGCACCGCACGCGAGGCCCTCGACGCGCTGACCGACAACACGTCGGTCGACGCCGGCAAGCTGGCGGGCGAGCTGGCGGCCGTCACGGCGCTGTTCGACCGTGAGGTGTCGCTGCGTCGGGTCCTGACCGACCCGGCGCAGGCGGGCGAGGCCAAGGCCGAGCTCGCGCAGCGCCTCCTGTCGGGTCAGGTGGACGGCCCCGCCGTCGACCTGGTCTCCGGGATGGTCCGCTCCCGCTGGTCGCAGTCGCGCGACCTGGTCGACGGTCTCGAGGAGCTGGCGAACACCGCCGACCTCACCGCCGCCCAGAAGGCGGGCGCCCTCGACGACGTCGAGGACGAGCTGTTCCGGTTCGGCCGGATCGTCTCCTCCAGCCCCGAGCTCCGCTCGGCGCTGACGGACAAGACCGCCACGGCCTCCGCCAAGGGCGAGCTGCTCCGCAGCCTGCTCGGCGGCAAGGCCAACGCCGTGACCGAGCGCCTGGTCGTCCGGCTGGTGACCCAGCCGCGGGGACGTAGCCTGGAAGCGGGCCTCGAGTCCCTGTCCAAGCTCGCCGCGGCGCGCCGGGACCGCATGGTCGCCGTCGTCACCACGGCGGTGCCGCTGACCGACCAGCAGAAGACGCGCCTCGGCGCCGTCCTCGCCAAGCTGTACGGCCGGCCGATGCACCTGAACCTGGACGTGGACCCCGGGGTCCTCGGCGGGATCGCGGTGCGCGTCGGCGACGAGGTCATCGACGGCACCATCGCGGAGCGCCTCGGCGAGGCGACCCGTCGCCTGGCCGGCTGACCGCAGCCACCACAGCAGAAAAGCAACACAGCATCACCAGCGGCCCGGTTGGGCCGTGCAGAGATTGCAGAAGTTCCTGGGGGTCGGCCCCCAGACCCCTTAAGAAACTTCGGGCCCAACAAGGAGAGCAGGGAACCCAGATGGCGGAGCTCACGATCCGGCCGGAGGAGATCCGGGACGCGCTGGAGACCTTCGTCCAGTCGTACCAGCCGGACGCGGCCTCGCGCGAGGAGGTCGGCACGGTCAGCCTGGCCGGCGACGGCATCGCCAAGGTGGAGGGTCTTCCCTCCGCCATGGCGAACGAGCTGCTGAAGTTCGAGGACGGGACCCTCGGTCTCGCGCTGAACCTCGAAGAGCGCGAGATCGGTGCGATCGTCCTCGGCGAGTTCAGCGGCATCGAGGAGGGACAGTCGGTGCAGCGCACCGGCGAGGTCCTCTCCGTCGGTGTCGGTGAGGGATACCTGGGTCGCGTCGTCGACCCGCTCGGCAACCCGATCGACGGTCTCGGCGAGATCGAGACCGAGGGCCGCCGCGCCCTCGAGCTGCAGGCCCCCGGCGTGATGGCCCGTAAGTCGGTCCACGAGCCGATGGAGACCGGCTACAAGGCCGTCGACGCCATGACCCCGGTCGGCCGTGGCCAGCGTCAGCTGATCATCGGTGACCGTCAGACCGGCAAGACCGCGCTGTGCGTCGACACGATCATCAACCAGCGTGACAACTGGCGCTCGGGCGACGTGAACAAGCAGGTCCGCTGCATCTACGTCGCCGTCGGCCAGAAGGGCTCGACCATCGCGTCCGTCCGCGGCGCCCTCGAAGAGGCCGGCGCGCTCGAGTACACGACGATCGTCGCCGCCCCGGCGTCCGACCCGGCCGGCTTCAAGTACCTGGCGCCGTACACCGGTTCCGCCATCGGTCAGCACTGGATGTACCAGGGCAAGCACGTCCTGATCGTCTTCGACGACCTGTCGAAGCAGGCCGACGCCTACCGCGCCGTGTCGCTGCTGCTGCGCCGCCCGCCGGGCCGTGAGGCCTACCCGGGTGACGTCTTCTACCTGCACTCGCGTCTCCTCGAGCGCTGCGCCAAGCTCTCGGACGAGCTCGGTGCCGGTTCGATGACCGGTCTGCCGATCGTCGAGACCAAGGCCAACGACGTCTCGGCGTTCATCCCGACCAACGTCATCTCCATCACCGACGGCCAGTGCTTCCTGGAGTCCGACCTGTTCAACGCCGGCCAGCGTCCGGCCCTGAACGTCGGTATCTCGGTCTCCCGAGTCGGTGGCTCCGCCCAGCACCCGGCCATGAAGCAGATCGCCGGCCGCCTCCGCGTGGACCTGGCCCAGTTCCGTGAGCTGGAGGCCTTCGCCGCCTTCGGTTCCGACCTGGACGCCGCGTCGAAGGCGTCGCTGGAGCGCGGTCAGCGCATGGTCGAGCTGCTCAAGCAGGCTCAGTACCAGCCGATGCCGACCGAGAACCAGGTCGTCTCCGTCTGGGCCGGCACCACCGGCAAGATGGACGACGTCCCGGTCGCCGACATCCGTCGCTTCGAGGCCGAGCTCCTGGCGTACCTCCGCCAGAGCCACTCCGGTCTCATGACCTCCATCCGCGAGGGCAAGAAGATGTCGGACGACACCCTGACGGCCGTCGCCGACGCCATCGCGGAGTTCAAGAAGCAGTTCGAGACCTCTGACGGCAAGCTGCTCGGCGACGACGCCTCCGCCGTCAACGTCTCGAAGTGACGACGGAAGGGACCTGACTCATGGGAGCGCAGCTCCGGGTCTACAAGCGTCGCATCAAATCCGTCACCGCGACGAAGAAGATCACCAAGGCGATGGAGATGATCGCCGCCTCGCGTGTCGTCAAGGCGCAGCGCAAGGTGCAGGCGTCGACTCCGTACGCGACCGAGCTGACCCGCGCGGTCACCGCGGTGGCCACGGGTGCGAACGACAAGCACGCGCTGACCACCGAGGCGGAGAACCCGAGCCGCGCCGCGGTCCTGCTCCTCTCGAGCGACCGCGGTCTGGCCGGTGCCTTCAACTCCAACGCCATCAAGGCGGCGGAGCGGCTCATCAAGAAGCTGGAGGGCGAGGGCAAGGAGGTCGACATCTACGTGGTCGGCCGCCGTGGCGTCGCGCACTTCAACTTCCGTGAGCGGAAGCTGGCCGACACGTGGACCGGCTTCACGGACGAGCCCACGTACGCGGACGCCAAGAAGATCGCGGTACCGCTGATCGAGGCGATCGAGAAGGACACGGCCGAGGGCGGTGTGGACGAACTCCACATCATCTACACCGAGTTCGTCTCGATGATGACTCAGACGGCGATCGAGGCCCGGCTGCTGCCCCTCAGCCTCGACGAGGTGGCGAAGGAGGCCGGCGAGCCGGACACCCTCCGACCGCTGTACGACTTCGAGCCGTCGGCGGAGGACGTCCTCGACGCCCTGCTGCCGCGCTACGTCGAGAGCCGGATCTACAACGCGCTGCTCCAGTCGGCTGCTTCCAAGCACGCCGCCACGCGCCGCGCGATGAAGTCGGCCACCGACAACGCGGGAGACTTGATCAACAACCTCTCCCGACTTGCCAACGCGGCCCGCCAGGCCGAAATCACCCAGGAAATCAGCGAGATCGTCGGTGGCACCGCAGCCCTGGCCGACGCGACCGCGGGGAGTGACAAGTAATGACGACCACTGTTGAGACGGCCGCCGCCACGGGCCGCGTCGCCCGGGTCATCGGCCCGGTCGTCGACGTGGAGTTCCCCGTCGACGCGATGCCGGAGATCTACAACGCCCTGCACGTCGAGGTCGCCGACCCGGCCGAGGAGGGCGCGAAGAAGACGCTGACCCTCGAGGTCGCGCAGCACCTCGGTGACGGCATCGTCCGCACCATCTCGATGCAGCCCACCGACGGTCTGGTCCGCCAGGCCCCCGTGGTGGACACCGGCGACGGCATCACCGTGCCCGTCGGCGACGTCACCAAGGGCCGCGTGTTCAACACGCTGGGTCAGATCCTGAACGAGCCCGAGGCCGAGTCCGAGGTCGGCGAGCGCTGGTCCATCCACCGCAAGGCCCCGGCGTTCGACCAGCTCGAGTCGAAGACCGAGATGTTCGAGACCGGCCTGAAGGTCGTCGACCTTCTCACCCCGTACGTCAAGGGTGGAAAGATCGGTCTGTTCGGTGGTGCCGGTGTCGGCAAGACCGTTCTGATCCAGGAAATGATCATGCGTGTGGCGAAGCTGCACGAGGGTGTTTCCGTGTTCGCCGGTGTCGGTGAGCGCACGCGTGAGGGCAACGACCTCATCGCGGAGATGGAGGACTCGGGCGTCCTCGACAAGACCGCCCTTGTCTTCGGCCAGATGGACGAGCCCCCGGGCACCCGTCTCCGTGTGGCCCTCGCCGGTCTGACCATGGCGGAGTACTTCCGCGATGTGCAGAAGCAGGACGTGCTGTTCTTCATCGACAACATCTTCCGCTTCACGCAGGCCGGTTCCGAGGTGTCGACCCTGCTCGGCCGTATGCCCTCCGCGGTGGGTTACCAGCCGAACCTGGCCGACGAGATGGGTCTCCTCCAGGAGCGCATCACCTCGACCCGTGGTCACTCGATCACCTCGATGCAGGCGATCTACGTCCCCGCCGACGACCTCACCGACCCGGCGCCGGCGACCACCTTCGCCCACCTCGACGCGACGACGGTTCTCTCCCGTCCGATCTCCGAGAAGGGCATCTACCCGGCCGTGGACCCGCTGGACTCCACGTCCCGGATCCTGGACCCGCGCTACATCGCGCAGGACCACTACGACGCCGCCACGCGCGTCAAGGGAATCCTGCAGAAGTACAAGGACCTCCAGGACATCATCGCGATCCTCGGTATCGACGAGCTGAGCGAGGAGGACAAGCTCGTCGTCCACCGCGCCCGTCGCGTCGAGCGCTTCCTGTCGCAGAACACCCACGCCGCCAAGCAGTTCACCGGTGTGGACGGTTCGGACGTTCCGCTCGACGAGTCGATCGCCGCGTTCAACGCGATCTGCGACGGTGAGTTCGACCACTTCCCGGAGCAGGCGTTCTTCATGTGCGGTGGTCTTGAGGACCTCAAGAACAACGCCAAGGAGCTCGGCGTCTCCTGAGCCCCGTGCTCGCCTGAGGGGGGCGGGACTGGTCCCGCCCCCCTCTCCACGCCCATTAGAATTGACCCCAACACCCGGCAGCACCGCCGGGTGGTGACCCGAGGAGCCACCCTTGGCTGCTGAGCTGCACGTCGAGCTGGTCGCCGCGGACCGGAGTGTCTGGTCCGGCGAGGCCACCCTGGTCATCGCGCGTACCACCTCCGGCGACATCGGCGTCATGCCCGGCCACCAGCCGCTGCTCGGTGTGCTGGAGTCGGGCCCGGTGACGATCCGTACGAGCGAGGGCGGCACGATCGTCGCCGCCGCCCACGGCGGTTTCATCTCCTTCGCCGATGACAAGCTGTCTCTGCTCGCGGAGATCGCCGAACTGGCGGACGAGATCGACGCCCAGCGTGCCGAGCGCGCGCTGGAGCGCGCGAAGGCCGAGGAGGACGCCGCCGCCGAGCGGCGCGCCGAGGTCCGGCTGCGCGCGGTAGCGGTCCGCTAGCGGACCGCGCCGAGAGCCCAGACCTCAGCCGCGGCACGGCTGGACATTCCGAAGGGAATGTTCCGGACCGTGCCGCGGCTGAGGCGATGCATATGCAGGTCGTATTCGGTCAGGCCGGTTCCGCCGGTCACGGGACGCAGCGAGGAGGTCGGTGAAGATGTTCCTCGCTCTGCTCGTGTGCGGCCTGGTCGTCGCACTGCTGGTGATCGGGCTCTTCGTCTTCGGCTTGCGCCGCAGGCTGATCCAGCGTGCCGGCGGCACCTTCGACTGTTCGCTGCGCCGGCCCGTCCCCGAGACCCCGGACCGTACGGGCAAGGGCTGGTCCTACGGGGTCGCCCGCTACAGCGGTGACGAGATCGCCTGGTTCCGGGTCTTCTCGTACGCGCCCCGCCCCAAGCACGTCATGGAGCGCTCGGCCATCGAGGTCCTGGAGCGCCGGATGCCGGAGGGCGAGGAGGAGCTGGCACTGCTCTCGGACTCCGTGATCCAGGGCTGCCGGGTGCACGGCACCCGTCTTGAGCTGGCGATGAGCGAGGACGCCCTGACCGGCTTCCTGGCCTGGCTGGAGGCGGCGCCGCCCGGCCAGAGGGTCAATGTCGCCTGAATCGACAGACTCGGTGCCCAGAGACTTCGTACGGCCCGGTGAGTGCCACGTGTGGACCGCCCGGGCCGTTTCCGTGTCCGAGGAGGCCCTGTCCGAGGACCTGGCGGCGCTCCTCGACGCCGGGGAGCGACGGGTGTACGAGTCGCTCACCGGGGAGCGCGTGCGCGCCCAGTACGTGACCGCGCACGCCCTGCTGCGTACGGTCCTGGGCGAGGTGCTCGGCCGCGAGCCCGCCTCGCTGTCCTTCGCCAAGGGGCCGCACGGCAAGCCGTACCTGGACGACGCCGCGCTGGAGTTCTCGCTGTCCCACTCGGGTGAGCTGGTCGCGGTCGCGCTGTCCCCGGACGCCCCGGTGGGCGTGGACGTGGAGCGGGTCCCGGAGGCGTCCGGCGAGCTGCCGCTGCCGGTGCTCTCGCCGGCCGAGCGGGCGGCGTACGACGAGGTGCCGGAGCCGGAGCGGGCCGCCGCGTTCACCACGTACTGGGTGCGCAAGGAGGCGGTCCTGAAGGCGACGGGGGAGGGGCTGCGGGTGGATCCCGCGCGTCTGACGGTGGCCGCCCCCGGCCGGCCGGCGGCGCTGCTCGGCTGGGACGGCCGGGACGGCGTACGGAACGGCGTACAGCCGCACCCGCCGGTGCGGCTGTACGACCTCGGTCTCGACGCGGTGGACGGATACCGGGGGGCCGTCGCCCTGCTGGGCGGCGGGCCCCACCGGATCGTCCGGAGAAGTGCCCAGCTCAGGCGCCTGGCTCAGGCGCCTAGTTCAGACCGGTGTTGATGGCGCCGACGAGCTCGCCGTTGCTGCTGTCGCCGCTGAACTCCCAGAAGAACGCGCCGCCGAGGCCCTGGTTCTTGGCCCAGCTCATCTTGGAGTTGACGGTGGCGGGGGTGTCGTAGCTCCACCAGTTGGTGCCGCAGTGGGCGTAGGCGGTGCCGGCGACGGTGCCGGTGGCAGGGCAGGAGTTCTTGAGGACCTTGTAGTCCTCGATGCCCTGCTCGTACGTGCCGGCGGCCGGGCCCGTGGCGGTGCCGCCGGGGGCGTCCTGGGTGACGCCGGTCCAGCCGCGCCCGTAGAAGCCGATGCCGAGCAGCAGCTTGTTCGCCGGGACTCCCTTGGCCTTGTACTTGGCGATCGCCTCGGCGGAGTTGAAGCCCTGCTGCGGGATGCCGGCGTACGAGGTGAGCGGGGAGTGCGGGGCCGTCGGGCCCTGCGCCGCCCAGGCGCCGAAGAAGTCGTACGTCATCACGTTGAACCAGTTCATGTACTGGGCGGCGCCCGCGTAGTCGGTGGCGTCGATCTTGCCGCCGGTGGAGGCGTCGGCCGTGACGGCCGCGGTGACGATGCCGTTGGCGCCGAACTTGGCGCGCATGGCCTGCATCATGTTCTTGAAGGCGGCCGGGCCGCTGGTGTCACAGGACAGACCGCAGGCGTTGGGGTACTCCCAGTCCAGGTCGATGCCGTCGAAGACATCGGCCCAGCGCGGGTCCTCCACCAGGTCGTAGCAGGACTGCGCGAAGGCGGTCGGGTTCTGGACGGCCTGGCCGAAGCCGCCGGACCAGGTCCAGCCGCCGAAGGACCAGATGACCTTGATGTTCGGGTAGGCCTTCTTCAGCTTGCGCAGCTGGTTGAAGTTGCCGCGCAGCGGCTGGTCCCAGGTGTCGGCCACGCCGTCGACGGACTGGTCGGCGGTGTACGCCTTGTCGTAGTCCGCGTACGAGTCGCCGATGGCGCACCGGCCGTTGGTGACGTTGCCGAAGGCGTAGTTGATGTGGGTGATCTTGGACGCGGAGCCCGAGGTCACGATGTTCTTCACGTGGTAGTTGCGCCCGTAGACGCCCCAGTTGGTGAAGTAGCCCATCTTCACCACGTTCGGGGGCGGGGTGCCGCCTCCGCCGCCGGTGGTGCGGACCGGGGTGGCGCCGCTGGCCGGACCGGTCTGGTCGATGGTGTCGCGGGCGACGACCGTGTAGCTGTAGTCGGTGCCGGCGGTCAGGCCCGTGTTCGTGTACGTCAGGCCGGTGACGGTGGCGATCGTGGCGCCGTCCCGCTTGACGTCGTAGTTCTTGATGCCGTGGTCGTCGGTGGCCGCGGTCCAGGTGAGCTTCACCGAGGTGTCGGTGATGTTGGAGGCGACCGGGGTGCCGGGGGCGGACGGCGCGGTGTCGCCGGGCTGGCCGCCGGAGCCGTCGCAGGAGCCGCCGTTGACCTTGCAGCCGGACGGGGAGCCGGAGCCGGTGCCGTTGAAGCCGAAGGAGATGGTGGCGCCGGGGGCGAGGGTGCCGTTCCAGCCGACGTTCTTGGCGGTCCAGTGGGTGCCGGAGCTGGTGACGGTGGCGTCCCAGGCGGACGTGACCGCGGTGCCCGAGGGGAAGTCCCACTCGACGGTCCAGGAGGAGAGGGTCGTGGTGCCGGTGTTCTTCACCGTCCACTTGCCCTCGAAGCCGGTGCCCCAGTCCTGGGTCTTCTGATACGTGGCGGTCGCGGAGGTGGCGGCCTCGGCGGGGGCCGCCAGGCCGATCATGGCGGCGAGGGGCAGGACGAGGGCGGTGAGGCCGGCGGCGGCCCGGCGTCTCAACCCTGCTCTGCGCGTCGGTGCTTGAGTGCTCAACGGTGCTCCTCAAGGTGCGGACGGTCTCGGGTGGGGGTGGTCCGTGGGTGGTCCGTGAAGGTGCGCGCGCCCCGCGAGCGTAGAAAGGTCTGGACCAGCCGTCAAGAGGTCCAGACCAAAGCTGGAATTGGGTCGGAACGCGTTCTCTCAGATCCCCAACTCCTGTGCGAGCACGGCGGCTTGGACCCGGCTGCGCAGCTCCAGCTTCCCGAGCACCTTGCTGACGTGCGTCTTCACCGTGGCTTCCGCCATGTCGAGCCGCACCGCGATCTCCGCGTTCGGCAGTCCCGCGCCGAGCGCCGCGAGGACCTCCCGCTCGCGCGGGGTCAGCCGGTCCACGACCGCCGGATCGGTGCCGCCCGGCACCCGGACCGGGCGGCTCGGCGCGGCGAACTCGGCGATGAGCCGCCGGGTCACCGCCGGGGCGATCAGCCCCTCCCCACGCGCCACCGTCCGCACCGCCCCGATCAGGTCCTTGGCGTCGGTGTTCTTCAGCAGGAAGCCGGAGGCGCCCGCGCGCAGCGCCCCGAACACGTACTCGTCGAGGTCGAAGGTGGTGAGCACCAGGACGTCCGCCAGGCCCTCGGCCACCACCTGCCGGGTCGCCGCCACCCCGTCCAGCTTCGGCATCTGCACATCCATGAGGACCAGGTCCGGACGCAGCTCCCGGGCGAGCTCCACGGCCCGCTCGCCGTCCGCGGCCTCGCCGACCACCTCGATGTCGGGCGCGCTGCCCAGGATCAGGACCAGCCCGGCGCGCACCGCGCTCTGGTCCTCGGCGACCACGACCCGGATCACCCGGGCTCCGCTCGCCCGGGCCTCACCCGTACCGCCTGTGTCCGTCATGCGTCCGGTGTCCTCTCCTCCGCGGGCAGCACCGCCCGTACCTGCCAGGTCTTCGTCCCGTCCGCGGCGGGCACCGGACCCGCCTCGAACTCCCCGCCGAGCAGCGCCACCCGCTCGCGCATGCCCACGAGCCCGGCCCCCGACCCCGGCGCCCGCGGCCCAGGACGGTCCCCGAACGGGCTGGTCACCCGTACCGTGAGCGCTCGCGCGTCGCGCGCCAGGAACACGGCGACCGTGCCCGGGGCCGCGTGCTTGAGGGCGTTGGTCAGCGACTCCTGCACGATCCGGTACGCCGCCAGCTCGACCGGTGCCGGCAGCGGCTCGCCGCCCTCCGGGCGGGTGTCCTCCAGGGTGAAGGCGAGCCCGCTGGACTCCCCGTTGGTCCTGGCCTGCGCGAGCAGCGCCTCCAGACCGGCCAGCGTCGGCGCGGCGGCCGGCTCGGCGTCCCCACTGCTGTCCCGGAGCAGCCCGATGAGCCGCCGCATCTCCGCCAGTCCCGCCACGCTGTTCTCCCGGATCACGGTCAGCGCCTGCCGGGTGGTGGCCGCGTCGTCGAGCGAGAGCGCGGCCGTGGAGTGGATCGCGATGGCCGACAGATGGTTGGCGACCATGTCGTGCAGCTCCCGCGCCATCCGGCTCCGCTCGGCGGTCACCGCCTGCGCCCGGTCCATCTCGGCGAGCAGCGCGGTCTGCTCGGCCCGGAGGCGGGCCGCGTCGGCGGCCTGGCGGTGGTTGCGCACGATGGCCCCGGTGACGGCCGGCAGGAAGGAGATCATGCCGGAGAGCACGCCGACGAGCAGGGCGACCGCGTTCTGCCACCAGATCAGCAGCCCCACCGTGATCCCCACGGTGATCAGGCCCGTGGTGTACGGGATGCGCCGGGCCGAGGCGGGCGGGCCGTACACCACCGACGCGTAGACCACGTCCGTGAACATCAGCACGGTGGCGAGATTGCCGTTGGTGAACTGGTCCGCCGCGATGGCCGCGGTGCCGACGAGCAGCGCGGTGCGCGGGGCGGTGCGCCGCAGGGCCTCCATCGCCGACATCACCGTCAGCGGCACCAGCGTGGCCCAGCGCGCCTCGACGACACGGTCGGCGTTCACGTACAGGCCGAAGGACCACAGGATCAGGCCGCCGACCAGTCCGGCGAGGGCGATCAGCAGGTCGTCGCGAGGGGGACGGGGGAGGCGGGGGAGGCGCACGTCCCCATCCAACACGGTGGGTACGGCCCCGGCGTCCTCGTCCGGGCCGAGCCGTCCCTCCGCCGAAGGATGTAGGCGCGGTTCGTCACTGCCGACGACGAAACCGCGGCGGACGGACGGGAGCCTGGGAACGTACCGAAAGGGGAGTCCCGTGATCGTCACGCTGATCGTGATGTGCGAGGTCGGCTTCTGGGTGCTGCTCGCCGCCGGCCTCGCCGCCCGCTATCTGCTGCGGATGCCGCGCACCGGCCTCGCGCTGCTGCTCTGCGAGCCGCTCCTGGAGGTCGTGCTGCTCGTGGTCACCGCCGTCGACCTCAAGAACGGCGCCGACCCGAGCTGGGAGCACGGCCTGGCCGCGCTGTACATCGGATACACCGGCGGCCACGGCCACCGCACGGTGAAGTGGCTCGACGGGCACGCCGCCCACCGCCTCGCGGGCGGCCCGCCGCCGGTGAAGCCGCCGCGCTACGGCATGGCCCGGGCCCGCCACGAGGGCAAGGTGTGGCTGGGCTCGGCGCTCGCGGCGGCCGTCGCGACGGCCCTGCTGCTCCTCGCCATCCGGTACGTAGGCCCCGACGGGAACACCGAGTCGCTGCGGGCCTGGATCTGGACCGCCTGGCGGGCGGCGGGCATCCACGGCCTGATCGCGCTCTCGTACGCGCTCTGGCCGAAGAAGGCCCCGGCGGACAAGGCCTCAGCGATCCCCGCCCGGGACCCAGAGCACGTCCCCGACCTCGCGGTTCGCCGTCCTGGCAAGGATGAAGAGCAGGTCTGACAGGCGGTTGAGGTAGGTGGCGGTGAGCGGGTTCATCGTCTCCCCGTGCACCTCCATCGCCGCCCACGTGGACCGCTCGGCCCGCCGGACCACCGTGCACGCCTGGTGCAGCAGCGCCGCACCGGGCGTGCCGCCGGGCAGGATGAAGGAGCGCAGCTTGTCGAGCCGCTCCAGGAAGTGGTCGCAGTCCGCCTCCAGCTTGTCGATGTACGGCTGCTCGACGCGCAGCGGCGGGTACTGCGGGTTCTCCACCACCGGGGTCGACAGGTCGGCGCCCACGTCGAACAGGTCGTTCTGGACGCGGACGAGGACCTTCACCACGTCCTCGTCGAGTTGCCCGAGGGCGATGGCCGTGCCGATGACGGCGTTGGCCTCGTTGGCGTCGGCGTAGGCCGAGATCCGCAGATCGGTCTTGGCGGTCCGGCTCATGTCGCCGAGGGCGGTGGTGCCCTTGTCGCCGGTGCGGGTGTAGATGCGCGTCAGATTGACCATGGCTCCAGCGTAGTTACGCCCGGGCTCCGTGGAACGTGCGTGTGCCGACCACCTATACCCCCCAGGGGTATATCGCGACGGGGATCCGGCCGATGTCGGGGGTGTTCGGGGGTGTTCGAGGGGGTTCGGGGGAGTTCCGGGGTGTCGCGAGTGTGACGTCCGTCAAACCGGGCGTGACGTGGCTTACTTAGCGGTCACATGGCGCCCGCCGCCCGCTAATCTCCGCCGGAGAGCCAGAAAGTGAACAGCCGTTTAGGCGATGAGGGGTGGAAGTAGTGGCCAGGAAGCTCGCCGTCATCGGAGCCGGACTCATGGGGTCCGGCATCGCGCAGGTCTCGGCCCAGGCAGGCTGGGACGTCGTGCTGCGCGACGTCACCGACGCCGCGCTGGCCCGGGGCACGGACGCCATCAAGACCTCGTACGAGCGCTTCGTCGCCAAGGGCAAGATGGAGGCCGCCGAGGCCGAGGCCGCGCTCGGGCGGATCACCGCCACGACCGAGCTCGACGCCGTCGCCGACGCGGACGTCGTCGTCGAGGCGGTCTTCGAGAAGCTGGAGGTCAAGCACGAGATCTTCCGCTCCCTCGACAAGATCGCCAAGGACGGCGCGGTCCTCGCCTCCAACACCTCCGCCATCCCGATCACCAAGATCGCCGCGGTGACCGAGCGTCCGGAGGCCGTGGTCGGCGTCCACTTCTTCTCGCCGGTCCCGATGATGCAGCTGGTCGAGCTCGTCCGCGGCTACAAGACCAGCGACGAGACCCTCGCCACCGCGCGGGAGTTCGCCGAGTCCGTCGGCAAGACCTGCATCGTCGTCAACCGCGACGTGGCCGGCTTCGTCACCACCCGCCTCATCTCGGCGCTCGTCGTCGAGGCCGCCAAGCTCTACGAGTCGGGCGTGGCCACCGCCGAGGACATCGACATCGCCTGCAAGCTCGGCTTCGGGCACGCGATGGGCCCGCTCGCCACCGCCGACCTCACCGGCGTCGACATCCTGGTCAACGCCACCAGCAACATCTACACCGAGTCCCAGGACGAGAAGTTCGCGCCGCCGGAGCTGATGCGCCGGATGGTGGACGCGGGTGACATCGGCCGCAAGAGCGGGCAGGGCTTCTACTCGTACTGACGCTCACCGACACCGCGGCCCGGCCCGGGGCCGCGGTGGTGTACCGATTCCGCACAGGGGTCCGACCGCCCGTGCGCCATCGCCCCCAGGGGTGAATTTCGATATCGGTTCGCTTACGAGGCGCAACGCTTCTGCCGATGCGGCAGTCAGACAGAGTCAAGCGTTGCGAAGACGGGCACTGAGCAACGGCAGTGCGGCGGTACGGCAGGAGTGCCGTACCGCCGCACTGCAACGGCAATGGCAACACGACCGCACGGAGCACTCTCGGGGAGCGCATATGCACATCAGGGGCGACCACGCCGAGCTGGTCGTCGGGGGCCGCCTCGACGTCCGCAGCGCGGCGGACGCCCGAACGGTCCTGCACGGAGCGGTCGACGACGGCGTCGGCGACCTCGTGCTCGACCTGACCGGCCTCGACTCCTGGGACGCCACCGGACTCGGCGTCATCATGGGCGCCCACCGCCGGGCCGGCCGCTGCGGCCGCCGGCTCGTGCTGCGCGGAGTGCCGCCCCAGATGCAGCGCCTTCTCGTCGCCACGCGCCTTCACCGCATCCTCGCGATCGAGGGCGGCCTGGCCGCGGAGTCGCTGCCCCGCGTCTGACCGGTCCGGGCACCCGTACACGTACGGAGCGGGCCGTCCCGTGTGAACAACGCGGGGCGCATATGTCACGGGCGTAACACGCGCCTGTGAAGCACCTGTGCGAACCACGCGTCACACCCAATCCTCACAAGACCGTGACGTCTTGGTCTCCACCTGCCCCCGGATGTTCACGACGGTCCGACAACCGTCTAGGGTCGGCTCGCCTGCACATCGCTTGCACATCGCCCGCCGCTTGGGAGCTAGGACCATGGACCCGATCAACCGGGGACCGGAGGAGTACGGTCACGCCGCCGAGGGCGAGGACGCCCGCCCCGGACTCACCGCGCCCGCACCCGCCCCCGTGTCCACGGCTCCCGGCCGCGTGCGCACCGCCCGGCTCGTCTCCGGCGGCCTCCTGCTCACCGTCAACCCGCTCGACGGCAGCGAGATCGAGGTCTGCCCGGCGGCCGACCAGCCGGAGGCCCCGCGGCGCCGTACGGCCCGGGAGCGCACCGAGGCCGCCCGCGCCGCCACCGCGCCCGTACCGCCGGGCCCCGCGGCCCCCACCCTCCCGCTGCTCGAACGGCAGGAGCAGCACGACACGCTCGTGCAGCACCTCACCCGCGGCCGCTCCGCCCGGGTCACCGGCCCCGCCGGCTCCGGCCGCACGCGCCTCCTCGACGCCGTCGCCGCCGACTGCGCCAAGATCGCGCCCGACGGTGTCGTCCGGCTCTCCGGCCACCACCGCACCCCCACCGACCTGCTGTACGAGCTCTTCCACACCGTCCAGTACGCCCCCGGCTTCCGGCCAGACCGCGAGGAACTCCTCCTGGAGGTCCGCGGCATCGGCGCCATCGTCGTCGTCGACGACCTGGAGTTCGGCGGCACCGCCCTCGACGAGCTGCTCGCCGCCACCCCCGACTGCGCCTTCCTCTTCGGCGCCGGACCCGGCACCCCCGCGCCCTCCGCCGACGCCGGCCTCGAAGAGCTCGCCCTGACCGGACTCGGCCGCGCCGCCGCCGCCGAACTCCTGGAGCACGCGACCGGCCGTGCCCTCACCGACGACGAGATCAACTGGGCCGGCGACCTCTGGTTCGAGTCCGAGGGCCTGCCGATCCGCTTCGTGCAGGCCGGCGCCCTGCTCCGGCAGCGCGACCGACTCCGCGTCGGCCCCGCCGAGTTCGACGCCTTCGGCGCCCTGGAGGAGGCCTTCGGCACCCCCGGCGGCACCGGCGGTGGCACCGGCGGTGGCACCGGCGGTGGCACCGGCGGGGGCGCCTCCGCCGCCGCGGCGGCCGCCCCGGACATCGACGACCCCGACGTCGAACTGCGCGAGATACCCCTGCCCAGCCTCGGCGAGGGCGCCGCCCCCGCCGTCCTGCTCGCCTCCCGGCTCAGCCGCTCCGCCCAGGACGCCCTGCGCTTCGCCGTCGCCCTCGGCGGCGAGGTCCCGCACCAGGCCCATCTGCCCGCGCTCGTCGGCGACACCCACGCCGACGCCGCCGTCGGCGAACTCATGGCCTGCGGACTGCTCTCCCCGGTCGGCACCCGCTACCGCCTCGCCGCCGGCGTCATGACCCAGCTCGTCGCCGCGAACTACGAGACCGACGCCTTCGGCCGCGCCCACACCATCGCCCAGCACTACGCCTGGTGGGCCGGCCACCCCTCCGTCACCCCCGACCGCGTCGTCGCCGAGGCCGACGCCCTGCTCGCCGCCCTGGCCGCGGCCGTCTCCGGCACCGACGCCGAGCACCACACCACCGCCGTCAAGCTCGCCCGGGGCGCTGCCCCCGCCTTCGCCGCCGGACTGCACTGGGGCGCCTGGGAGCGCACCCTGCGCAGCGGCCAGGAGGCCGCCCGGCTCGCCGGCGCGGTCGCCGAAGAGGCCTGGTTCCACCACGAGTTGGGCATCCTCGCGCTCTGCCGCGGCAGTCTCCAGCGGGCCCGCGCCGAACTCGAGGCCTCCATCGGCATGCGCGGCGCCCTCGCCGACAAGCGCGGCACCGTCGCCGGCCGCCGGGCCCTCGCGCTGGTCGCCGACCTCACCGGTGCGAGCACCCCGGCGGACGGCACGCCCGCGGAGCCCGAGCCGACCTCGTTCACGAAGACCGCGAAGACCGAGAAGCTCCCGAAGGCCGCCAAGGCCGCGCCCTCGCCCGCGCCCGCGCCCGTACAGAAGTCTGTGCAGCAGACCGGGCCGACGTCCAAGATCGCCGCGCTCCCGCGCAGGGAGGGCCCGGCGGCCGCCGCACTGCCCGGCCTGCCCGCGAAGCCCGCCTTCCCGGACCTCACCCCGCCGGTCACCTCTCCGGCCTCCCTCGACGCCTTCGCGGCGTTCACCGACGAGCCCCCGACGGTCGTCGGCCCGCCCCTGGCGGCCACCGCGCCCGCCGACCGGCGCGAGGGGCTGCGCAAGGGCGTCCTCGGCGGCGCCCGCCGCAATCTGGTCGCCGCAGGCGCGGGCGCCGTGCTCGTCGCCGTCCTCGGCACCGTGGTCACCCTCGGCCTCACCTCCGGCGACGCCGACGACCCCCACACCGGCCAGGTCACCTCCGACAGCACCGCGACGGAGGACCCCGGCATCGACGACGGCAGCGGAGACGGGACCGAGCCCACCGAGGACACCACCACCAGCCCCGCCGACCCGGCGTCCCCGACCGCGACCGGCACGCCGAGCCCGGGTGAGACCGGTACGGCCGGCACCGCGCCGACCCCGTCGGGCTCGCCGACGGCGACGGGCAGCCCGACGCCGAGCAGGACGGCGACGAAGCCGCCGTCGCCGAAGCCAACGACGTCGCCGACGAAGACGACGACGCCGCCCACGGACCCGCCGACGACGACGACGCCGCCCACGGACCCGCCGACGACGACCACGTCGCCGACGGAGACCGTGCCCCCGAGCAGTGCCCAGGGCCCCAGCGTGACCGCCACCACCGGCGCCCCCGCCTGACGGCCCGGCCTCCGGTACGCCGAGGGCCCGGGCGCGATCACTCGCACCCGGGCCCTCGGCCGTACAACGGAAGAAGCCGGCGTCAGAACAGACGCAGCTTGTCGTCCTCGATGCCGCGCAGTGCGTCGTAGTCGAGCACCACGCAGTCGATGCCGCGGTCGGTCGCCAGCACCCGCGCCTGCGGCTTGATCTCCTGGGCCGCGAAGATGCCCTTCACCGGCGCCAGGTGCGGGTCGCGGTTGAGCAGCTCCAGGTAGCGGGTGAGCTGCTCCACGCCGTCGATCTCGCCGCGCCGCTTGATCTCCACCGCGACCGTGCCGCCGTCGGAGTTCCGGCAGAGGATGTCCACCGGGCCGATCGCCGTCGGGTACTCGCGGCGGACCAGGCTCCAGCCCTCGCCGAGGGTCTCGATGCGGTCGGCGAGCAGCTCCTGGAGGTGCGCCTCCACGCCGTCCTTGATCAGGCCCGGGTCGACGCCCAGTTCGTGCGAGGAGTCGTGGAGGATCTCCTCCATCGTGATGATCAGCTTCTCGCCGGCCTTGTTGATCACGGTCCAGATGTCCACCTCACCGTCGACACCCTCCTTGAGGGTGCACGGCGGGGACATCCAGTTGAGCGGTTTGTACGCCCGGTCGTCCGCATGGATCGAGACGCTGCCGTCGTTCTTCACGAGGATCAGACGGGGAGCGGAGGGCAGGTGGGCCGTGAGCCGGCCCGCGTAGTCCACGGAGCAACGGGCAATGACGAGACGCATGGTCCGCAACGCTACAAGACGGACGCGCCTCTTCGCGATTCGGCTGCCGGGCGGCCGCGGTCGGCAGTCGAATCGCCGGGCGGCCACCCGTCGGGCGCCGGTCGGGCGCCGGGCGCCCGCCGGTGTTCACCCGGCGCCCGCGGCGCACGCGCCCAACACCCGTCACTTATTGGCCGGTTGTGGGCCCATTCTCCTGGTGCGGGCAGGACCCGGCGCTTAACGTGGAGGACAGGAGGTCGTCGTCCGTGCACGCTGCGTGCGCGACGGCGTCCGCCTGTCCCTGCCCGCAAGACCCCGCCCCGCGGGGTCGCGAGAGGAGAACCCATGTCGCTCGACGTCTCACCGGACCTGTTGGAACAGGCCGAGCGAGGCGAGGTCGACGAAGCCGCCTTCGTCGACTGCGTCCGGACCTCCCTGCCTTTCGCATGGGAGATGATCAGTTCTCTGGTGGCCCAGCTGAAGGTCGACGGCGGAGACTTCGCCGACAACCAGACGCCGCCGCCGAATGAGCAGGCACGTGGTCAGCTGCTGCGCGTGCTCGCGAGCGATGCCATCCGTGGTGCGCTGCAGCGGCACTTCGGCGTACGGCTCGCCTTCCAGAACTGCCACCGCGTGGCGGTCTTCCCGCTGGACCCGTCGGCCGACGAGCGGCTCGCCCGCTTCACGTCCGTACGGGCGCAGCTCCTCAACCAGTCGCCGGAACTGCGCGACTGCTGACAGGCCTGGTGCCGCCGCCCCGCGTCGCGGGAGAGCTTCACTGATCGCGGAAGCGGCGGCACGGTCGTACATGTCAGACGAGCAGCGGGAGCACCTCCGTGCCCAGGCGCCGCAGGTTCTCCTCCGTCGCCGCCAGATCGCCCGAGCCCTCCGCGAGCAGCGCGAAGCGGGTGATGCCCGTGCGCTCCGCGGTCGCCGCGAGCCGGTCCACCGCGAGCCGGGGGGTGCCCACCGGGTGAAGCCCGCACAGCAGCTCGGTGTACGCCACGGGGTCGCGCATCGAACGAAACCTCCCGTCGACCGTGACATGAGCGTCGAGGCCCTGTTTCAGCCAGCCCGGCATCGCCTTCACCAGAGCCTCCGAGGCGTCCGACGGACGGTCCGCGAGCTGCACCACACCCGCCGAGACATGGCCGGCGCCGATCTCCGCGATCTCGTCCGGGGTGCGCCCGGCCTCCCGCGCGTCCCGCGCCCAGCAGGCCACCATCTCGGCCTTCTCCTCGTCCCCGCAGTGCATCCCGAGCAGCATCGGAAGCCCGCGCTCGGCCGCCAGCCGCACGGTGTTCCGCGAGGTGCAGGCGACCACCACCTCGGGGGCGGCGGGCCCGCCGATCAGTTCGCCGGGGCGCGGGACGACCGCCACCTCGCGGAAGGAGAACCGCTCGCCCCGGGCGCCCACCCGGGGTTCGGTCAGCCAGCGGAGCAGCAGGTCGAGGGATTCGGGGAACCCCTGTTCGTACGCCGGCAGTCCCGCGCCGAACACCTCCAGATCGACCCACGGTCCGCCGCGGCCGACCCCGAGGCTGAACCTGCCGCCCGAGGCCACATGCAGCAGGGCGGCCTGCTCGCCGAGCGCCACGGGGTGGACGCTCGGCAGCACGCTGACCGCCGTGCCCACCCGGATCCGGCGGGTCCGGCCGAGCAGCAGGGCCGCCAGGGTCACCGCCGACGGACACACCCCGTACGGTACGAAGTGGTGCTCGGCCAGCCAGACCGAGTCGAGGCCCGCCTCCTCGGCGACCTCCGCGGCCCGCACCGCCCGGTGCAGTGCCTCATGCTGACCCTGTCCCGGAAACTGGGCGGCCAGCACGAACGTACCCACGCGCATCGCTTCTGCCTCCTCGCGGCCGGCGCGGTGTCCCCCTCGTGCCCGTGGACGAGATCGCCCGCGCGTCCCCCTCGTACTGGCAACAACGTCTGACACGTGCCATAGGCAACGGCCTCGCATGAAGTTCTTGCGATTTTCCGTTGATCCGCCACGGGTGCGTGCCGGGCCACCCTGTCGCGGCCCGTACGCTGGACGGAACCGTCCGTGTCCCCGACCCCGAGCGAGGTGCCGAAGTGTCCCCGCGCCACAACCGCCCCCGAGGCGGCGCGAAGCCCGACCGGCCGAGCGAGCAGGGCGACCGGTACGGCGGCGTGCAGAGCACCGAGACCTGGCAGGGCGAGGAGTGGTGCGTACGCCATGTCGCCGGCGCCAGCGCGCCGGGCAAGCGCTACCGCTGCCCCGGCTGCGACCAGGAGATCCCCTCCGGCGCCCCGCACCTGGTGGCGTGGCCGGAGTACGGCGGCGTCGACGACCGCCGGCACTGGCACAAGGCCTGCTGGAACGCGAAGGACCGCCGCACCACCCGGGTGCAGCGGTCCCGCAACGCGCCGCGCTACTGACGCCCCTGAGCGCTAGACGTCCCGGCTGTTCAGCAGCGCGAACGCGCCGCCGAGCACCGCCGCCGTGAGGACGAACAGGATCAGCACCGGCTCCCAGCCGGCCGGGCCCTTGCCCTCGAACGGCGCGGTCTCGCTGTAGAGCGCGATCATCTGCGAGGGCAGCGCGTACGTCAGCAGCGCCTCCTGCAGCGAGCGCAGCGCCTCCGAGAACATGAACATCGCCGCGACCAGCGGGAGCAGCAGCAGACCGATCATCACGGTGATGGCGCCCGCCGAGTGCCGCACGATCGCGCCGATGCCCATCGCGAGCAGACCGAGCAGCGAGAGGAACAGCGCGACGCCGACGGTGGCGCGCAGCCACTCGCCGCCGCTCGGTGCGACCGCGTCGACCATCCCCACCTGCATCGCGCCGACCGCCGCCGCGAGCACCGTGACGATCGAGAAGACCAGCAGGAAGAAGACGATCGCCTTCGCCGCGAGCACCCGGCTGCGGCTGGGGCAGGCGGTCAGCGTCGTACGGATCATGCCGGTGCCGTACTCGGAGCTGATGGTCAGCACGCCGAGGGTGATCACACAGATCGAGGCCGGCAGGATCCCGAAGAAGCCGAGCGCGAGCGCGGAGTCCTCCGAGTTCTCGGGCATCGAGGCGGCGGCGATCGCGCCCACCCCGAGCCCGATGCCGAGCATCAGCAGCACCATGACCCCGAGCGTCCACATCGTGGAGCGCACCGAGCGGATCTTGGTCCACTCCGAGGCGAGCGCGTCGCCGAGGTGCGCCCTGCGGACCGGGATGGGGGAGACGTACGCGTACGGGGCGGGCGCCGGGGCGCTCGCCGGCACCGGGCCGCTCATGGGCGCCGGTCCGTTCATCGGCGTCGGGGTGCTCATCGGGCGTCCTCCGGGTTCTGGCCCGGCTGCTGCGGCTGGGGGTCCTGAGGGGGCTGCGGGGTGGCGTACGGGTTCTGTCCGGGCGGCGGCGGGGCGTACCAGCCCTGCTGCGGCACGTCGGGGATCTCGTACCCCTGCGGCCCGCCGTGCGGCAGCTGGTGCGGCGGCACCGGCGCCTGGAGGTGGGCGAGCCGGTCGTCGGTGGAGCGGTAGTCGACGGCGCCCTGCGTCATGCGCATGTACGCCTCCTCCAGGGACGCCTGGTGCGGGGAGAGCTCCCACAGGCGTACGTCCGCCTCGTGCGCCAGGTCGCTGATCCGGGGCAGCGCCAGGCCGGTCACGCGCAGGGCGCCGTCCGGCTCCGGCATCACCCGGCCGCCGGCCTCGGTGAGCACGGTGGACAGCTTTTCGCGCTGCTGCGGCTCGGTCTGCGGGGTGCGCACCCGGGCGAAGTCGGCCGAGTTCGCCGAGATGAAGTCCGTGACGCTCATGTCGGCGAGGAGCTGGCCGCGGCCGATCACGATCAGGTGGTCGGCGGTCAGCGCCATCTCGCTCATGAGGTGGCTGGAGACGAAGACGGTGCGGCCCTCGGCGGCCAGCTTCTTCATCAGGTTGCGCACCCAGAGGATGCCCTCGGGGTCCAGACCGTTGACCGGCTCGTCGAAGAGCAGCACCTGCGGGTCGCCGAGCAGCGCCGCCGCGATGCCGAGCCGCTGCCCCATGCCGAGCGAGAAGCCCTTGGAGCGGCGCCGGGCCACGTCCTGGAGGCCGACCACGCCGAGCACCTCGTCGACCCGCTGGGCCGGGATGCCGGCCAGCTGCGCGAGCGAGAGCAGGTGGTTGCGGGCGCTGCGGCCGCCGTGCACGGCCTTCGCGTCAAGCAGCGCGCCGACCTGCCGGGGCGCGTTCGGCAGCTGCCGGAACGGGTGCCCGCCGATCGTCACATGGCCGGAGGTCGGCATGTCCAGACCGAGGATCATGCGCATGGTGGTCGACTTGCCCGAGCCGTTGGGACCGAGGAAGCCGGTGACATGTCCCGGTCTCACCTGGAAGGAAAGGTTGTACACGGCCGTCTTCGCGCCGTAGCGCTTGGTCAGGCCGACTGCCTCGATCATTCTCCAGCCCCATCGACAGGTCAGGTCGTGTCCGCGACGGGGCGCAGGCCCCGTACGAGCGAAGAGCTTATCCAGCCCTTGACGGTTCCGGCGAAGCGGAATCGTGACCTGGGGGAAGAGTCAGGGACGAGTCAGGGACGGGCCGGGGACGACTCCGGGTCGGCTCGGGGTCGGTACCGGGGTCGGTTCAGGGAAATCCCAGGGACCCGTCAGGCGTCCCGCTTCTTCAGCACCAGATAGCCGCCCAGAAGCGCCGCCACGACCCACAGCACCATGATCCCGAGCCCGCCCCACGGCCCGTACGGCGCCTTCTCCGAGCCCATCGCCTCCGGCACCACCTGCATGATCTTGGAGCCGGCCTGGTCGGGGAAGTAGCGCGCGACCTCCTTGGCCTTCGGCACCGCCGACAGGATCTGCGAGATCAGGAAGAAGAACGGCACCAGGATGCCGAGCGACAGCATCGAGGAGCGCAGCATCGTCGCCACACCCATCGAGAAGAGGGCGATCAGCGCCATGTAGAGGCCGGCGCCGACCACCGCCCGCAGCACGTTGTCCGCGCCGAGCGTGGTGCGGTGCTCGCCGAGCAGCGCCTGCCCGAGGGAGAAGGACAGGAAGCTCGTCACCAGACCGACCACGAGCGCGAGGCCGCCGGCCACCGCGATCTTCGAGAAGATGAAGGTGGCCCGCTGCGGGACGGCGGCGAGCGAGGTGCGGATCATGCCCGAGGAGTACTCGGTGCCGACCACGAGAACGCCGAACACCACCATCGCCAGCTGTCCGAGCACCATCCCGGAGAAGCTGACGAAGGTCGGGTCGAAGGTGGCCTGCTCCAGTTCCGACAGGTCGTGGAAGGTCGACTTCAGCAGCGCGGACAGGGCGGCGCTCATCGCGACCGTCACCACCAGCGCGCTCGCCAGCGTCCACACCGTCGAAGCGACCGTCCGGATCTTGGTCCACTCCGACTGGAGGACCGCGGAAACCGCTGCCATCGATCAGGCTCCCTTGTAGGTCTCGCCCCAGCGCGGCCCGGGCGCGTCCGGGCCACCGCGCACGTCCGTCCCGCGCACGTCCGTCCCGCGCACGTCCGTCCCGTGGACGTCCGTCCCGTGCGCGTGGTACTCCACCGCGCTCGCCGTCATCTGCATGAACGCCTCTTCGAGCGAGGCCCGCTGGGAGCTCAGCTCGTGCAGCACGATCTGGTTCGCGGCCGCCAGCTCGCCCAGCTTCTCCGTGGTGGCGCCGTCCACCTCCAGGATCCCGCCGCCGACCTCGACGGCGACGAAACCGTTGGCGTGCAGCAGGTCCCGCAGCCGCTCCTGCTGCGGGGAGCGCAGCCGTACGTAACTCCGGGAATTCTGCTGGATGAAATCGGCCATCGACGTGTCGGCGAGCAGCTTTCCCTGTCCGATCACGATCAGGTGATCGGCCGTCAGTGCCATTTCACTCATCAGATGACTGGAAACGAAGATCGTCCGGCCCTCCGCGGCGAGCGCCTTCATCAGATTGCGGATCCAGTGAATTCCCTCGGGGTCCAGACCATTGACGGGTTCGTCGAACATCAGGATCTCGGGATCGCCGAGCAGCGCGGAGGCGATTCCGAGGCGCTGCCCCATGCCGAGCGAGAAGCCCTTCGACTTCTTCTTCGCCACCGCCGTCAGACCCACCAGATCGAGCACCTCGCCGACCCGCCGCCGCGGGATGCGGTTCGACTGGGCCAGGCACAGCAGGTTGTTGTACGCCGAGCGGCCGCCGTGCATCGCCTTGGCGTCGAGCAGCGCCCCGATGTACTTCAGCGGCTCCTGGAGTTCGCGGTAGTGCTTGCCGTCGATCCGCACCGACCCGCTCGTCGGGTTGTCCAGATCGAGCATCATCCGCATCGTGGTCGACTTGCCCGCCCCGTTCGGGCCGAGGAAGCCGGTGATCATCCCGGGCCGCACGGTGAAGGTGAGCTGGTCGACCGCCGTCTTCGATCCGAACCGCTTGGTGAGGCCCTCGAGCTCGATCATGCGTACCAACCTACGGGTACGGAAAACCCTCCGCCACCGGAATGACGGAGGGTCTTTTCAGCCGTTGTGCCTGCCGTTGTGCCCGATGCGGCGACCACGGGGGAAGGCCGCGCCTGCGGGCCCTGCCGGGCCTGCGGGACTTACCGGGACTGCTGCGCCGGGACGCCCGCGGTGCGCTCGTCGTCGATCGGGGAGCCGGCCGCCGCCACCGCGGCACCGGTCAGCGTGGCCAGCATCTCGCGGACGTTGGTCAGCTGCGCGTTGATCGAGTCGCGGCGGTTCGTCAGCGCCGCCAGCTCGCGCTCCGATTCCGAGCGGATGCGGTCGGCCTTGGCATTGGCGTCGGCCACGATGTCCTCGGCCTGGCGCTGCGCGGTCTCCACCGTCTGGCGGGCCCGGCGCTCGGCGTCCGTCCGCAGCTTCTCGGCCTCCAAGCGCAGCTGCTCGGCGCGGTGCTCGATCTCCGCGAGGCGCTTCTCGGCCTTCGCCTGACGCGAGGCCAGGTCGCGCTCCGACTGCTCGCGGCGCTTGGCCAGGTTGGTCTCGAAGTCCGCGGCGGCCTGGGCGGCCTTGGCGCGGGTCTCCTCGAAGAGGGCGTCCGCCTCCTCGCGCTTCGACTGCGCGTCCTTCTGCGCCTCGGCACGCAGCGAGTTGGCCTCGCCCTGGGCCTTCTCGACGATCCGGACGCCCTCGTCCTCGGCCTTCGCCTTGCGCTCGGCCGCGAACGACTCGGCGTCGTTGCGGACCTGCTGGGCGGCGGACTCGGCGAGCTCACGGTGCTGCTCGGCGGCGCGGCGGGCCTCCTCGCGCAGGTCCTTCGCCTCCTCCTCGGCGAGCCGGAGGATCTTCTCGACGCGGGCGCCGAGACCGGCGTACGACGGCTCGGCGTCGGTGACCTGGGCCTGGGCGTTCTGCGTCTCGAGGTGCAGCTCCTCGATGCGCTTTTCCAGAGAGGTGATCCGTGCCAGAGCACTGTCACGGTCGGCGACGAGCTTGGTAATGCGGTCGTCCACCTGACCGCGGTCGTAACCACGCCGCACGAGCTCGAAGCCGAAGGGGGAGGATGTGTCGCTCATGGGGTTCCTGTCGAATGAGACCGGTGAGGTGTTAGAGGGAATCCTAGGGCTCGAAGCGGCGTGTCATCGAGCGTATGCCCGTTTGCTCTGGAGAATGTCCAGCCTTTTGAGTGGCTAGCCGTCGGAGGACTTGCCCCCCGATCGAGTGGACCCCGCCGACGCGCCCGCCTTGGCCCCGTCCCGACCGCCGTCGGACTTACCGCCCGATGACGGAGTCTCGAAAGATTCCAACGCCTCCAGGACGTCCTGGACACGGGAGATCTCGGCATTGATGTTCTCGCGCCGGCGCACCAGGACATCGAGCTCGCGCTTGCCGTCCGAGACGGTCTTCTCGGCCTCGCGCTCGGCCTCGGCCCTGATCCGCTCCGCCTCCGCGACCAGCGAGGCCTTCTTCTGCTCGGCCTCCTTGAGCAGGGACTCCGCCTTCTTCACGGCGGCGATACGGACCTTGCTCGCCTCCGAAGTCGCCTCCGAGACCAGCCGCTTCGCCTTCTCGTCGGCCTCCGCGCGCTGTTCCTCGGCGGCCTTCACCAGCTTGTCGACGCGCTCGCCGGCGGTCTTCATCTGCTCGGTGGTCTCGCGCCGCGCCCGCTCGTGCAGCTCCTCGATCTCGCCCTCGATCCGGCCGCGCAGCTCCTCCGCCCGCTCCCTTATGGCGGTCGCGTCGCTGCGCGCGCCGACCAGGAGCTCGTCCGCGTCCGTGCGGGCCTTCTCCACCAGCGAGTTGCCCTCGATGGTCGCCTCGGCGACGATCCGCTCGGCCTCCTTGCGGGCCGCGCCGACCATGGTGTCCGCCTGCTCCTCGGCCTCGGTGGTGGCGCGCAGCGCCTCCTCCTGGGCCTTGGCGACGAGCTGGTCGGCCTGCTCGGCGGCGTCCGCGCGCTTCTTCGCGCCCGCCTCGCGGGCCTCGTCGAGCGTACGGTCCGCCTCGGCACGCGCCTCGGAACGCATCTCCTCGGCCGCCGCCTCGGCGTCCGCCTGCACCCGTACCGCCTCCGCGGCGATCCGCTCGGCCTCCGCCGTCGCCTCGCCGACCAGGGTGTCCGCCTGCTCGGCCGCTTCCGCGCGCCGCTGGTCGGCGGCCTCGCGCGCCTCGTCGAGGACGCGCGCCGCCTCCTCGCCGATCCGCTCCGCCTCCGTACGGGCCTCGCCGATGAGCGTGTCCGCCTGCGCGGCGGCGTCCGCCCTGCGCTTGTCCGCGGCCTTGCGGGCCTCGTCCAGGATCCGGTCGGCGTCCGCGAGCGCGGCACTGCGCAGCGCCTGCGCGTGCGCCTCGCCGTCCACCTTGACCTGCTCGGACTCGGTACGGATCCGCTCCGCTTCCTGCTCGGCCGACTCGAGCAGCTCCGCCGCCTCGGTGGCGATCCGCTCGGCCTCCGCGCTCGCTTCGCCGATGAGGGTGTCGGCCTGTTCGGCGGCGTCGGTGCGGCGCTTGTCGGCGGCCTTGCGGGCTTCGTCGAGGACCTGTTCGCCGTCGGCGCGGGCGGCTGCCCGCAGGGCCTCGGCCTCGGCCTCGCCCTCGGCCTTGACCTGCTCGGCCTCCGCGAGCAGCTGCTCCGCCTCGGTGGCCATCCGGTCCGCTTCCGCACTGGCTTCGCCGATGAGGGTGTCGGCCTGTTCGGCGGCGTCGGTGCGGCGCTTGTCGGCGGCCTTGCGGGCTTCGTCGAGGACCTGTTCGCCGTCGGCGCGGGCGGCTGCCCGCAGGGCCTCGGCCTCGGCTACGCCGTCGGCCTTGACCTGCTCGGCCTCCGCCAGGAGCTGCTCCGCCTCCGCGGCGATCCGCTCGGCCTCCGCGCTCGCCTCGCCGATGAGGGCGTCGGCCTGCTCGGCGGCGTCCGAACGGCGCTTGTCCGCGGCCTCGCGTGCCTCGTCGAGGACACGCGCCGCCTCCTCGCCGATCCGCTCGGCCTCGTCGCGGGCCTCGCCCACGACCGTCTCCGCCTGCGCGGCCGCCTCGGACCGGATCCGGTTGGCGTCCTCGCGGGCGTCCGCCCGGGTGCGGGCCGCGTCCTGGTCGGCCGAGGCCAGCGCGTCGGTGACCTCGGTCCGTACCCGCTGCGCGTACTCGGCGGTGTCCGCGCGGAGCTTGTCCGTCTCGGTGACGGTGTCCGCGCGGAGCTTGTCCGTCTCGGCGGCGGTGTCGGCGCGGAGCCTGTCCGTCTCGGTGACGGCGTCCGTACGGAGCCTCTCCGCCTCGGCGAGGGCGTCCGCGACGGTCCGCTCGGCCAGCGACTTCGCCGCCTCCGTCTCCTCCTGGGCGCGCTCGCGGACCCGGTTGGCGTCCTCGGTGGCCCGCTCCCGCTCCTCGTACGCGTCGGCGCGGACCCGGTCCGCCTCCTCCTGCGCCTCGGTACGGGTGCGCTCGGCCGCGTGCTCGGCGGCGCTGCGCAGCCCGGTGATCTCCTCCTCGGCCGTCTCGCGCAGGCCCGAGACCGAGTCCCGTACCTCCTGCGCGGTGGTCTCGGCGGCCGACACCATCTCGGTCGCGCGGGTGTCCGCCTCCGACACCAGGCGCTGCGCCTCGGTCTGCGCCTCCTCGACCCGCTTACGGGCCGAGGCGAGCAGCTCCTCGCTCTGCTCGCGGGCGAGCTCGCGCTCCCGGCCGGCCTCGCCGCGCGCCGACTCCAGCGTCTCCTCGGCCTCCCGGCGCCGCCGGTTGGCCTCCTCCTGGGCGGCGCCGAGCGCCTCCGCGGCCTCGGCCGCTACCCGCTCGGCGGCGGCCGCGGCCTCCGCGCGCACCCGGTCCGCGGTCTCCTGGGCCTCCGACTTCAGCCGCTCGGCCTCGGCGTCGGCCTCCGCGCGCAGGGCGCCGGCCGCGGCCTCCGCCTCGCCGCGGGTGGCCGACGCGTCGGCGGCGGCCTCGGCGCGCAGCCGCTCGGCCTCCGTGCCGGCCTGCTCCTGGAGGGTACGGATCCGCTCCGCGGCCTCGGCGCGCAGCCGCTCGCTCTCCTCGCCGGCCTCGCGCCGCAGCCGCGCGCCCTCGGCGCGCGCGTCGGTCAGCTCCTGGCCGGCCGAGGCCAGCCTGGTCTCGGCCTCGGTGTGCAGCCGGGTCAGCTCGTCGGCCGCCTCCGCCCGCCGCGCCGCGGCCGCCCGGGCCGCCTCCTCGCGCGTCTCGGCCGCCTCCCGGTCGGCCGTCGCCTTCACCGCGTCGGCCTGCTCCTCGGCCTCGGCGCGCAGCCGCTCGGCCTCGGCCCGGGTGCGCTCCAGGGTCTCCTCGGCCTGGGTGCGCAGGGTCTGCGCCCGCTCCATGGCCTCGGCGCGCACCCGCTCGCTCTCGGCGCTCGCGCTGCCGCGCAGTTCGTCGGCGTCCGTACGGGCCTTGGTGAGCAGCCCCTCGGCGGTCTTCGCCGCCTCCTCGATCTGGCCCACGGCCTCGCGCCGGGCCTCGCCGCGGATCCGCTCGCCCTCGGCGATCGCCTCGGCGCGCAGCTGCTCGGCCTCGCCGCGCAGCCGGCGGGCCTCCTCCTGCAGCTCGACCGTCTTGGCGCGGTACTCCTTGGTGTCGTCCTTCGCCGAGCCGAGCAGCTCGTCGGCCTGCTCCTCGGCCTGCGAACGCAGCCGGTCGGCCTCGGTCTCGGCCTCGCGGCGGATCCGCTCGGCCTCCTCGGCGGCCTTGCGGGTGGTCTCCTGGGCGTCCGCGGACGCCTTGGTGAGGATCTCCTCGGCGCTGCGGGCGGCCTTGGCGAGCGCGGCGGCGGAGTCCTCGGCGGCGAGCGTACGGGCCTTCTCGGACGCCTCCGAGACCAGCTTCTCGGAGGCGGCGGTGGCCTCGCGCAGCTGCTCCTCGGCCTGCTGCTTGAGGGCCTCGGCCTCCTTGGTGGCCTCGCCGACCAGACGCGCGATCTCGGCCTTGGCGGTACGGGTGCGCTGCTCGTTGACGGACTCGGCGCCCGCGAGCTGCTTGGCCGCGGCGTCCTTGGCCTCGGCGAGGGTGCGCTCGGCCTCCACCCGGGCCTCGCGCAGCTTCAGCTCGGCCTCCTGGACGCGCACTTCGGCGGTACGGGAGAGCTCGGCGGCCTCGCGGCGGGCCTGGTCGGTCTCGGCGGTGGTGCTCGAACGCAGCCGCTCGGCGTGGCTGGTGGCCTCCTCGGCCTGGCTGGAGGCGGCGGTGAGCAGCCGCTCTGCGTCCTTGCGGGCGCGCAGCAGAATCGCTTCGGCCTCGGCCCGTGCGGTCTCCGCCTCGGTGCCGGAGCGGCGGCGGGTCTCCTCGGCGATCCGGGTGGCCTCGGCGCGGGCCGCGGCGAGCGCCTGCTCGGCCTCGGCGCGGGACTCCTCCAGGAGGCGGCGGGCCTGGGACTCGGTGCGGGCGCGCAGCTGCTCGGCCCATGCCACGTTCTCGTTGACGTGCGACTCGACGGTCTGCCGGCGCTCGCTCAGCTCCTGGTCGAGCTGCTGGCGGCGCTGCACGGCCTCGGTGTGCAGTTCGGCCTGGAGCCGGGCCTGCTGCTCGGCGTGCTCCTGGAGGATGCGCTGCGTCTGGGCGCGGGCCTCGCGCAGCTCGCGCTCGGCGTCCTGGCGCAGCTGTTCGGCCTGCATCTGCGCGTTGCGCAGCAGTTGTTCGGCCTGGTAGCCGATGTCCGCGCTGTCGTACGCGGGCCGGGACGCGATGGTGCGGCGCGCCTCGTGGAGCTTGGCGCGCAACACCTCGACCTGGTACCCGAGGTCCTCGGCGTGCTGGACGGCCTTCTCTCGCTCCTTCTTCAGCCGCTCCATCTCGGCTTCGAACCGCGAAAGATGGTCGTCTTCAGCTCGGTGGCTCTCCTGGCGTTCGTAGCCCCGCACTGCGCGGTCCATCCTTCCCCGAGCCTTGCGAGCAGGGAGACCCCAGCCCTGCCCGCGACATTCCGACGAGCACCGTTCACCGGACAGAACGGTTCCCCCGGGGAATCGTGACAGATCGGACGACCCCGACATCCCGACTACGGCACCGCACGCCGGCGGTCCCGACCGGCCCCGGCCCGGAGTGGCCCACTCTACCGGGCCGGGAATCCGGAGGTCAGTGCTCCGCTGAGGAGTGGTCAGCGGACGGCTCTGCCGAAGTGACCAGTTCCGTCAGGACGCCGTGGCAGTCCTTGGGGTGGAGGAAGGTGATGCGCGAGCCCATGGAGCCGATCCGCGGCTGGTCGTAGAGCACTCGGACGCCCTTGTTCCGGATGGCCTCGGAGTCCCCGTCGACATCGGCGGTGCCGAAGGCGATGTGGTGCACACCCTCGCCGTTCTTCGCCAGCCACTTGCCCACCGCGGAGTCCTCGCGGGTGGGCTCAAGGAGCTGGAGGTAGGAGGCCCCGCCGTCCGAGGTCTCGTTGATCTTGAGCATGGCCTCGCGGACGCCCTGCTCCTCGTTGACCTCCTCGTGGAAGACCTGGAAGCCGTAGGTCGCCCGGTAGAACTCCACCGTCTTGTCGAGGTCGAAGCAGGCGATCCCGATGTGGTCGATACGCGTCAGCATGCCTCCAGTGCAGCGCCGACCCGATGGTTACGCAACGTGCGCGCCGTCACACCGGCAGGCCGGTGACCCGGCGCGCCACGGCTCAGTACATTGAACGTAAACCCTCGTTCACTCCTCATCCCAAGGGGCTGCGCCTCATGTCTGGAACGACCGGTACCACCTCTGTGATCGTCGCGGGCGCCCGCACGCCCATGGGCCGTCTGCTCGGCTCCCTCAAGTCCTTCTCGGGCGCCGACCTCGGCGGCTTCGCCATCAAGGCCGCCCTGGACCGGGCCGGCATCGGCGGCGACCAGGTGCAGTACGTGATCATGGGCCAGGTGCTCCAGGCGGGCGCCGGGCAGATCCCCGCCCGCCAGGCCGCCGTCAAGGGCGGCATCCCGATGAACGTCCCCGCGCTCACCGTGAACAAGGTGTGTCTGTCGGGCATGGACGCCATCGCGCTGGCCGACCAGCTGATCCGCGCCGGCGAGTTCGACATCATCGTGGCAGGCGGCCAGGAGTCGATGACGAACGCCCCGCACGCGCTGCAGAAGTCCCGCGAGGGCTTCAAGTACGGCGCGATCGAGATGCTCGACACGATGGCGCACGACGGTCTCACCGACCCGTTCGACGGCATCGCGATGGGCGAGTCCACCGAGAAGCACAACGCCCGCCTCGGCATCCCGCGCGACGTCCAGGACGAGATCGCCGCGCTCTCGCACCAGCGCGCCGCCGCCGCCCAGAAGAACGGCATCTTCGAGGCCGAGATCACCCCGGTCGAGATCCCGCAGCGCAAGGGCGAGCCGGTCGTCTTCTCGCAGGACGAGGGCATCCGCGGCGAGACCACCGTCGAGTCCCTGGGCAAGCTGCGCCCGGCCTTCGCCAAGGACGGCACCATCACCGCCGGCACCGCCTCGCAGATCTCCGACGGCGCCGCCGCCGTGGTCGTGATGAGCAAGGCCAAGGCGCAGGAGCTCGGCCTGGAGTGGATCGCCGAGATCGGCGCCCACGGCAACGTGGCCGGCCCGGACAACTCGCTCCAGTCGCAGCCGTCCAACGCGATCCTTCACGCCCTCAAGAAGGAGGGCCTGGAGGTCTCCGACCTCGACCTGATCGAGATCAACGAGGCCTTCGCCGCCGTCGCTCACCAGTCGATGAAGGACCTGGGCGTCACCTCCGAAAAGGTGAACGTCAACGGCGGCGCCATCGCGCTCGGCCACCCGCTCGGCATGTCCGGCGCCCGTGTGGTGCTGCACCTGGCCCTGGAGCTGAAGCGGCGCGGCGGCGGCGTGGGCGCGGCGGCCCTGTGCGGCGGCGGCGGCCAGGGCGACGCCCTGATCGTCAAGGTCCCGGGCAAGTAACCTCCCGGACCGGGAGTCACAAGCCCGGTCACAAGCCACCCAGGCATCCAGCCACCCAGGCACGTACGCAAGGAGCAGCTGCACGATGGTGGACGTCCCCACACTGGTCGACCAGGCACGGGAGGGCCGGCCGCGGGCCGTGGCCCGGCTGATCTCGCTCGTGGAGGGGGCGTCCCCGCAGCTGCGCGAGGTGATGGCGGCGCTGGCCCCGCTGACCGGCAACGCCTATGTGGTGGGCCTGACCGGTTCGCCCGGTGTCGGCAAGTCGACCTCGACCTCGGCGCTCGTCGCCGCGTACCGCCGGGCGGGCAAGCGGGTCGGCGTGCTCGCCGTCGACCCGTCCTCGCCGTTCAGCGGCGGGGCACTGCTCGGCGACCGGGTGCGGATGTCGGAGCACGCCTCCGACCCGGGCGTCTACATCCGCTCCATGGCCACCCGCGGGCACCTCGGCGGTCTCGCCTGGTCCGCCCCGCAGGCCATCCGCGTCCTGGACGCGGCCGGCTGCGACGTGATCCTGGTGGAGACCGTGGGCGTCGGCCAGTCCGAGGTGGAGATCGCCTCCCAGGCCGACACCTCGGTCGTGCTGCTCGCGCCGGGCATGGGCGACGGCATCCAGGCCGCGAAGGCGGGCATCCTGGAGATCGGCGACGTGTACGTGGTCAACAAGGCCGACCGGGACGGCGCCGACGCCACCGCGCGGGAGCTCAACCACATGCTGGGCCTCGGCGAGGCGCGGGCGCCGGGCGACTGGCGGCCGCCGATCGTGAAGACGGTCGCGGCCCGAGGCGAGGGCGTGGACGAGGTCGTGGAGGCCCTGGAGAAGCACCGCGCCTGGATGGAGGAGCACGGCGTCCTGGCGGAGCGGCGCAGGGCCCGGGCGGCCCGCGAGGTCGAGACGATCGCCGTCACGGCCCTGCGGGAGCGGATCGGCGACCTGAGCGGCGACCGCCGGCTCGACGCGCTCGCCGAGCGCATCACGGCCGGCGAGCTCGACCCGTACGCGGCCTCCGACGAGCTGATCGCGAGCCTGACGGGCCAGTGAGCGGCGGTACGTACGGGGAAGGGCCCGGCACCTGGAGACAGGTGCCGGGCCCTTCCCCGTACGAGCGTGACGCGTCGCCGTACGAAGCCGCGGGGCCACTTCCGCCGGGGCCTTCCACCGAGGCCTTCCGCCGGGGCCTTACGGCTTGCCGCGGCGCCCGCGCAGCTGCTCCGCGACCGGCTTCAGCGAATCGTGGAGGTCGCCGAGCGCCTCCGGGCCGATCTGGTCGATGAAGTGCCTGCGCACCGACTCGACATGGTGCGGGGCGACCTTGTGCATGGTCGCCATGCCCTCGTCGGTCAGCACCGCGTAGAGCCCTCGCCGGTCGGACTCGCAGTTCTCGCGGCGCACGAGCCCGGCGTTCTCCATCCGGGTGATCTGGTGGGAGAGCCGGCTCTTGGACTGGAGGGTGGCGGTGGCCAGGTCGCTCATGCGCAGCCGCCGCTCCGCCGACTCCGAGAGGTTCACGAGGATCTCGTAGTCGTTCATGGTCAGCCCGAAGGGCTGGAGGTCCTTCTCCAGCTGATACGTCAGCATTCTGTTGACGTCCAGATAGGTGCGCCAGGCGCACTGCTCGGCGTCGGTGAGCCAGGGGGTGGCCGTCTCGGTCTCCATATATGGATTCTACCTAAAGAAGTTGAATACTTGACGAGTTCTGGAAGTGTGCGCGGGAGTGTGTTCGACACGTCACTCTCCGCAGACTACCGCTCACAGACCGAAGCGACGCTGCAGGTCCCCGAGCTGTCCGGGAAGACGCGGTACCTGACCGAGCGCCCCCTGGCCGGATCCATGCGCTCCCGGAACCCCCGGTCCGGCGCCCGGCACACCCGGCTGCGCCGCCCCCGGCTGGCCGATCGCCCGCTCCGCCATCAGCAGCTCCGTGGACTGCAGCAGCACCGTACCCGCGCCGACGAACTCGAACTGGTGCTCCTCGCCCGAGGTGCCCCCGATCCCGGTCAGGGCCCGTACCCCGCCCATCACCCCGGTCATGTAGCCGTGGTCGTAGTGATGACAGGGCGAGGGACAGTCGGCCCAGCCCACCAGCGCCTGCGGATCCACCCGCAGCGGCGGCTCCATGAACACCACGGGACCGTTCGAGGCCGCCACGAACTTCCCCGTACCGATCAGCGTCAGGAAGCCCGGCACGATCGACTGCTTCAGCGCGAGCGACGGCTGGTACGCGAGCAGATTTCCCGAACGGATGGTCAGGTTGCCCTCGTCCAGGTCGTACGAGTTCACGTCGAAGGCCCGGTCCGCGAGCAGCATCTTGCCGCTGCCCTCCGCCACCACCCAGTCGCTCGCGTGCAGCGGCGAGTGGAAGGAGGTCCGCACCAGCCGGTCCAGCCGGCCGTGCCCGATCCCGTTGAAGTCGATCCGCCCGTAATAGGCGATCATCTTGCCCTTCTGCAGGAACCACTGGGAGCCCTTGAGCTCCACACAGAAGGTGTACGGATTGACGTTGTCGTCCGACGGCAGGGACATGGGGTCGTAGACCACAGGGGTGCTCACAGCTTCTCCTCCGACGCCTGGACGTACACCGCGCCACTGCCGCTCAGCTCCAGCTGGAACGCCTCGCCCGAGCCCCGGCCCACCATGTCCCGCCAGCCGAGCGCGGCCGACAGCTGGTTGCGCACGTCACCGTGGTGCGCCACGTACGCCTGCGGGTCGACGTGCACCGGACGGCCCGGCGAGATCGGCAGCTCGATCACGCCGCCGTGCGCCATCACGGCCACCGAGCCGTGCCCCTTGAGTGTGGTCGTGAACAGGCCCTGCCCGGTCACCTGACCGCGCACCATGCCCATCACCCCGCCCTGCGAGCCCATGAACATCGTGCCCTGCTCCAGGGTGCCGTCGAAGGCGAGCAGCCGGTCGGCCTCCACGTAGAGCGTGTCGCCGGTCAGCGCGATCACCTGGATGTGGTGCCCGCCGTGCCCGAACATGACCGTGCCGTTGCCCTCCACGGTCATCAGCGGCGTCGCCTCGCCCGCCACCCGGCGCCCGATCATCGACATCAGACCGCCCTGGCCGCCGGTGATGTTCGGCGTGAAAGTGACGTCACCGCGGTACGCCAGCATCGCGCCACGCTGGCTGAAGAGCCGCTGCCCGGGGATGACCGTGGCCTCGATCATCTTCGAGTTGATCTCACGGAACGGCATCAGACGTCGCCCCCGATCGTGTTCCGCTCGGACGGCTGCACGTACACGAGTCCGTCACCTTCGAAGCGGATCTGGAACGCCTCGCCGCCGCCCTCGCCCAGGAAGGTGCGGAAGGTCACACCGGACTGGAAGCTCTGCTGGAGGTTGCCCTGATGGGCGATGTACGCGCCCGGGTCGACCGACAGCGGGTACTGCGGGCTCACCCGGAGCACCACCGCCGGCCCGTCGGACATGATCGCCGCCTGGCCGGTGCCCTCGACGGTCGTGGTGAACAGGCCGTTGCCCGTCGCGCCGCCGCGCAGCCCCGTGAACGTGGTGCCGGTGCGCAGCCCCGCGTCGGTGCAGAGCAGATTGCTCGCCTCGACCCACAGCTTGTCGCCGTGCAGCTGCACGAGGTTGATCTCGGAGGCGCGGTCGGCGAACCAGCAGGTCCCCTGTCCGCGGACCTCCATCACCGTCATCTGCTCACCCGTCAGCCGGCGGGTGACCATGCCGCGCAGGCCCTCACCGCCGCCGGTCATCTTCTTGAAGGCCATCTGCCCGTCGTACGCGACCATGGAGCCGTTCTTCGCCTTCACGGCGTCGCCCGTCATGGTCACGGCGAGCACTTTGCTGCCCTGGAGTCGAAAGGTTGCCACGGAGGGAAGGTACTGGCCCCCCGGACAAAGGGCTAGCAAAGTCCCCAGGCACAATGGGACGGCCCTTGTGCATCCGTTCACAAGATCGACCGACCGACCGAAGGTGACCTCCTGCCGTGGACATCAAGACCGCATCTTCCCTGCACCGACTCCGGCTCGTCTCCGCGCCGGAGGCCGTCTCGTTCCTGCTCCTCCTGGTCTGCTCGGTGCTGAAGCGGACGACGGACTTCGACGCGGTGCCGGTCATGGGCATGATCCACGGCGTTCTCTTCATCCTGTACGTGCTCTTCTGGCTCGACGCCTGGAACCGCACCAAGTGGTCCTTCGGCACGGCGGCCCTCTACTTCGTCCTCTCCGTCCTCCCCTTCGGCGGCTTCGTCGCCGAGCGCCGGCTGAAGCGCGAGGCGGAGGCGGCGGTCATCGCCTCGCGTGCGCGCCGAGAGGGCGTGGTCAACGCATGATCGTCGCGTTCTCGGTGACGCCGCTCGGCGTGGGGGAGGACGTCGGCGAGTACGTCGCCGACGCGGTGCGGGTCGTGCGCGAGTCGGGCCTGCCGAACCGTACCGACGCCATGTTCACCTCGATCGAAGGTGACTGGGACGAGGTGATGGACGTCGTGAAGCGGGCCGTCGCCGCGGTGGAGGCGCGCGCCCCGCGCGTGTCGGTCGTCCTGAAGGCGGACATCCGCCCCGGGGTGACGGACGGTCTGACGAAGAAGGTCGAGACGGTGGAGCGGTACCTGGGCGCCTGACGCCCCCTTTCGGCTGTACGGGTACGAGGGCGGCCCCCGGCGACGATCGTCGGGGGCCGCCCTTCGTCGTGCGCGTCAGACGACGGCGAGCCGGTCCACCAGGAGCCGCACCCTGAGTTCGGTGTACTCCGGCGGGAGGCGTCGTGCGCGGGTCAGGGTGACGAGGCCGTGCAGGGCGGCCCAGAAGGTCTCGGTGAAGACTCCCGGGTGGACGCCGTCCCCGGTGACGTCGCCGAGGGTCTCCAGGAGAGCGGCGAAGGCGTCCTTCAGCGGCTCGGGGGTGTCCTCCTGCGCGTACGGCAGGCCGCCGTCGAGCTGGAACAGGGCGTCGTAGACCGCCGGGTTGCGCTCCGCGAAGTCGAGGTAGGCGTGGGCGAGGGCGGTGACCCGGGTGCGCGGGTCGTCGACGGCGGAGGTCGCGGCCCGCAACGCGACGGCCAGCTCGGCGGCACCCTGGAGGGCGACGGCGCCGATGATCTCGCGCTTGCCGCGGAAGTGGCTGTAGAGGACGGGCTGGCTGTATTCGATCCGCTCGGCGAGCCGGCGGGTGGTGACCGCGTCCCAGCCCTGCTGCTCGGCGAGTTCGCGGGCCGTGGCCACGATGAGGCGCTCGCGGTCCGCCCGTTCGCGCTGCTTGCGTTCCTGTACCGACATGACTCGATGCTAGCACCGCTAGACAATCGAGCGGCAGCAGTACTAGCGTTGCCTCATCGGCTAGCAGTGCTAGCGCCAATCCCTGGAGGGGTCGTCATGCTCAACGCACTCGAGGTGTTCACCACCGTGGTCGTCGGCCTGATGGTGGGGGTGGAATTCTCCGTCGCCTTCGTCATGAACCGGATCTTCAGCGCGCTCCCCGAGGACAGCGACCAGCTCGCCCGGAGTCACGGGGGCCGGATGCTCGGCGCCCTGATGCCCTTCTGGTACATCGGCTCGCTCGTCCTCGCCGCCGTCTGGGCCGTCGCCGGATGGGACCGCCCCGGCACCGGCCTCGTCGTGACCGCCGCCGGACTGCTGATCCTGAGCGTGGTCATGTCGCTCCTGCTGCTCGTCCCGATCAACAACCGGGGCAAGACGTGGACTCCCGAGAACCGGCCCGCCGACTGGAAGGAGCAGATGAACCGCTGGGACCGCTACCACTACGTCCGCGTCGCCGTCATCGTCGCCGCCTTCACCCTGCTTGTCGCCGCCCTCGTCTGAACCCGCGCGTTCAGACGGTTTCGGCGGCCACCGTGTCCAGGTGCTCCCCGACCCTCCGCAGCAGGGTCATCAGCGTGCCGAACTCCTCGGGGGACAGGCACGCGGTGACCTGGGCGCGGAGGGTCCCGACCTGGGTCGAGACGCGGCCGTGGGCCGCGCGGCCCTCCGCGGTGAGGGTCACCGTGCCGTCGGGGGTGAGTGAGGCCCAGCCGCGCGCGGTCAGGGCGTCGACCCGGGGCCGTACGGTCGGATCGGCGGGGGAGAGGAAGGGGGCGAGGGCCGTGTCGAGGTCGGGGAGCGGGACCGGGCCGTGCGAGACGGTGTTCAGGACCTGCCAGTCGCGGCGGGTCAGGCCCTCCGCGGCGAACAGGCGGGCCATGGCGCTGTCGATCGCGCCGTCGATGTGCTTGAGCCAGTAGCCGAGCGGGCGCTGGGTGCGGACGTCTTCCACGGTGTGAGCACCTCGATCTCATGAGGTCCATGTAGTTTGACAACAGTTGTAATCTAGCATGCATGACCGACAGCGAACAGGATGCGCTCACCGCCGTCGAGCGCGCCATGGTGGCCGTCCGCCGCAGCCAGACCCGCCGTTCCCTCGGCCGCCTCGCCCCGCCCGACGGCGAGGACCGGCCCGTCGACCCCACCCTCTTCGGCGTCCTCGACGCCGTCGAGGAGCGTGACGGGGCCTGCTCGGTCATGGACGTCGCCGCCGCGCTCGGCGTGGACCAGCCCCGGGCCAGCCGGCTGGTGCTCCGCGCCGCCGATGAGGGCTGGCTGACCCGTGCCCCCGACCCCACCGACGCCCGCCGCACGCTGCTCGCCCTCACGTCCGAGGGCCGGGACCGGCTCGACCGCACCCACCGTCTCCGCGAGCAGGTCTTCGCCCGCGCGATGGCGGACTGGCCGGCCGCCGACCGGGTGGAGTTCGCCCGGCTGCTCACCGCTTTCGTCGAGGGCTTCGGACGGGAGGTCGGTTCGGCTCCCCGGCCCGCCGCCCGTGACTCGTCGCGCGTGGAGGAGCGCGGTATCTGAGAACCCCTCACTCGGACGATCTCCCGTCCTGTCGGCAGGCTCGACGTCAGTCTGTCTCCGGCTGCGGCACCGCGAGCGCGATCCCCAGCGGCGTCCGCTCGTAGAGCACCTGGTGCCCGTACCGGCGTGAGGTGAGCAGCCCGGCCGCCCGCAGCACCGAGAGATGCGCCGATACGGAGGAGGGCGCGAGCCCCAGGCGGTGCGCGAGCGCCGAGGTGCCGGCCGGCTCGTCGAGCGCGCACAGCACGTCCGCCCGCGCCCGGCCGAGCAGCCGGGCCAGGGCGTCCGGGGTGCGCTCGCGGGCCTCGGTCCACAGCCCGCCGATCCCGCGCGCCGGATACACGACGGTCGGCTGCCACGGAGGGTCGAACCCGCTCACCACGTCCGGCCAGACGAACGCCGACGGCAGCAGGACCAGACCCTGGCCGTCCAGGGCGCGGACATGCTCCCCGCGGTACTCCACGGTGAGCGTCGCGGTCTCCTCCGACCAGGCGAACGCCGGGTGCAGCTCGCCGAGCAGCCGCTCCAGGCCGCCGTCGGCGAGCCGCCGCGAGTGGTACGCCACATCCGCTTCGAGCAGCGCCCGCAGCCGCGGCCACTCGGGCGCCACCAGTGCCTCCCAGGCCTGTTCGACCAGGTCGGCGAGCCAGCGCACGGCACCGGCCGGATCGGTCAGCATCCGCCGCCCGGCCGGCGTGTCCGCCGCGCCCGGCGTCTCGGCGAGCGCCCGCGCGAAGTCGTCCGCGGCGACCGCCGGATCGGTCTCGCGCACGGCCGCGATCTCCTCCTCGAACGTGGCGGCGGGCCCGATCGGCGGGGGATAGAGGAAGTCCGGGTTGTGCCCCCGCTCCGGCATCAGCAGGTGCAGCGGCGCGAGGTCCACCCCGCGCGCGGCCTCGGCGATCCGCCGCAGCCACGGCAGGTGGTAGCCCTGCTGCCGAGGCCGGGTGAGCACCCGCACCGCGCCCTGGGTCTCCCACAGCGGCGAGATCGCGAACCGGATGCGCAGCGGATCGGCCTCGCCGAAGTGCAGGTGGTAGGGCACTCGGCCTCCCGTTGCGTCGGCGTACGGCGGACATTCGGCTGGAGCCGAAAGTCTAGGGCCGTGGCACTCGCGGGCCGCACCCTGCGATGCATGCCCACGAACGACACCCGGCCGCGCGCCACCGCGCCCGCCCCTGCGCCTGCGAACCCTGCGCCCGCCCCGGCCGCGGGGCCTGCGCCTGCGGGGCCTGCGAGTGCCCCGACCCCGGCCCCTGCCCCGACCCCTGCCCCCGGCGCGGCGTCGGCCCCTGGTCTGGCCTCCGGCGCGGTCCCTGGCCCGACCCCGAGCCCTACCCCGGCCCCTGGCGCGGGGCACGCGTCCGTCGGCGTGCGGGCGGCGGACGGCGGGCGGGCCGGGCAGGAGGGCGGCGCGCGCGAGGCGGCGTCCTCGCCCGGCTACCGGGCCGTCTTCGGCGTGCGGGAGTTCCGGTTCGTGTTCGCCGCGCACCTGTTCTCGCTGCTCGGCATCGTCGTCAGCGAGCTGGCGCTCACCGTGCTCGTCTACGACCTGACCCGCTCCCCGCTCCTCTCCTCCCTCACCTTCGCCCTCGGCTTCCTGCCCTACCTCCTCGGCGGCACCCTCCTCGCCGGGGCCGCCGACCGGGTCCCGCCGCGCCGGATCCTCGTCCTCTGCGACCTCGTCTGCGCGGGCTGCGTCGCGCTCATGGTCGCGCCCGCCACCCCCGTCGCCGGGCTGCTCGCGCTCCGCTGCGCCATCGCCGTCGTCTCGCCCGTGTTCCAGGGCGCCCGGATGGCCACTCTCGCCGACATCCTCGGCGAGGGCGATCTGTTCGTCCTGGGCCGGTCGCTCCTGCGGATCCTCTCGCAGAGCGCCCTGCTCACCGGCTTCGCCGTCGGCGGCGTGCTGCTCACCGTCGTCCCGCCACGCGGCGCCCTCGTCATCACCACCGCCACCTTCCTCGCCTCCGCCCTGCTGCTCCGCTTCGGCACCGCCCGCCGCCCCGCCCGCGCCGCCGCCGCCGACGGCGAACGCGAAGGGTTCGGCGCCACCTGGACCGTCCTCCGCGACCGCCGCATCCGCGCCCTCATGCTCATGTTCTGGGTGCCGCCGCTGTTCGCCGTCGTGCCCGAGGCCCTCGCCGCGCCCTACGCCGACGAGATCGGCGTCTCCACCGCCGCCCTCGGCCTGCTCATGTGCGCGATGCCGGTCGGCACCGTCACCGGCGAGCTGCTCGCCGGCTCCGCCCTGAGCGCCGCCGTCCGCGCGCGGATCGTGCTCCCGCTCGTCGTGACCGGCCTGCTGCCGTTCCTGCTGTACGCGCTCACGCCCGGCGTCGCCCTCGCCGCGCTCGCGCTCTTCGCGGCCGGCGCGACCGGTGCGTACACCCTCGGGCTCGACGCCTGGTTCGTCGCCGCCGTGCCGGACGAGCGACGGGGACGGGCGATGACGCTGATGACCGCGGGCATGATGACCGCGCAGGGCGTGGGCATGGCGGGCGCGGGCGTCGCCGCCGAGTTCGCCCCGGTGCACTCGGTCGTCGCCGGGGCGGGTGCCCTGGGGACCGTCCTCCTCGTGCTGCTGGTCCTGGAGGTCCGTGCGACCGAAAGGCGAGACGCGGCTGACCGCCATATGACCAGTGGGTAAGGTCGACGCGTGCCGAAGCCGCTCAGTCTCCCGTTCGACCCCATCGCCCGTGCCGACGAACTCTGGCAGAAGCGCTGGGGCCCGGTGCCCTCGATGGCCGCGATCACCTCGATCATGCGCGCCCACCAGATCCTCCTCGGCGAGGTGGACGCCGTGGTCAAGCCGTACGGGCTGACCTTCGCCCGTTACGAGGCGCTGGTCCTGCTCACCTTCTCCAAGGCCGGCGAGCTGCCGATGTCGAAGATCGGCGAGCGGCTCATGGTCCACCCCACGTCCGTGACGAACACGGTGGACCGCCTGGTGAAGTCCGGCCTGGTGGCCAAGCGGCCCAACCCGAACGACGGGCGCGGCACGCTCGCCTCGATCACCGAGAAGGGCCGCGAGGTGGTCGAGGCCGCCACCCGGGACCTGATGGAGATGGACTTCGGGCTCGGCGCGTACGACGCCGAGGAGTGCGGCGAGATCTTCGCGATGCTGCGGCCGCTGCGGGTCGCGGCGCACGACTTCGACGAGTCCTGACTCGGCCCCCGACCCCGCTCCGAACCGCTCCGACCCGCGCGAAGATCGCCCCGAACGGGCGGTTACGCTCGATGCCATGAAATCCAGCGTGCTGACCCGCTACCGCGTCATGGCCTATGTGACCGCCGTCATGCTGCTCATCCTGTGCGCGTGCATGGTCGCCAAGTACGGCTTCGGCGTCGGTGAGGACCTGACCCTCGTGGTCTCCCAGATCCACGGCGTCCTCTACATCGTGTACTTGATCTTCGCCTTCGACCTGGGCTCCAAGGCCAAGTGGCCGTTCGGCAAGCTCGTCTGGGTGCTCGTCTCCGGCACGATTCCGACCGCCGCCTTCTTCGTCGAGCGCAAGGTCGTCCGCGAGACGCTTCCGCTGGTCAGCGGCGCGCAGCCGGCCCCGGCCAACGCCTGACCCCCGACGCCCCGGGTACGCCCCGCACATATGTGCGGGGCGCTGCCATCGACATTTACTAGGACGTCCTAGTAAATTCGAAGCATGGACGCTGACGCGATCGAGGAAGGCCGCCGTCGCTGGCAGGCCCGTTACGACAAGGCCCGCAAGCGCGACGCCGACTTCTCCACGCTCTCCGGGGACCAGGTCGACCCGGTCTACGGGCCCCGGCCGGGCGACGCCTACGAAGGGTTCGAGCGCATCGGCTGGCCCGGCGAGTACCCCTTCACCCGCGGTCTGCACCCGACCGGGTACCGGGGGCGCACCTGGACCATCCGCCAGTTCGCCGGCTTCGGCAACGCCGAGCAGACCAACGAGCGCTACAAGATGATCCTGGCCGCCGGCGGCGGCGGGCTCTCGGTGGCCTTCGACATGCCCACCCTGATGGGCCGCGACTCCGACGACCCGCGCTCGCTCGGCGAGGTCGGGCACTGCGGTGTCGCCATCGACTCCGCCGCCGACATGGAGGTCCTGTTCAAGGACATCCCACTCGGCGACGTCACCACCTCGATGACGATCTCGGGCCCCGCCGTCCCGGTCTTCTGCATGTACCTGGTCGCCGCCGAGCGCCAGGGCATCGACCCGGGCGTGCTCAACGGCACCCTCCAGACCGACATCTTCAAGGAGTACATCGCGCAGAAGGAGTGGCTCTTCCCGCCGGAGCCGCACCTGCGCCTGATCGGCGACCTCATGGAGCACTGCGCGGCGAACATCCCCGCGTACAAGCCGCTCTCGGTCTCCGGCTACCACATCCGCGAGGCCGGTGCGACGGCCGCGCAGGAGCTCGCGTACACCCTCGCCGACGGCTTCGGCTACGTGGAGCTCGGCCTGTCCCGCGGGCTCGACGTGGACGTCTTCGCGCCCGGTCTCTCCTTCTTCTTCGACGCGCACGTCGACTTCTTCGAGGAGATCGCCAAGTTCCGCGCCGCGCGCCGGATCTGGGCCCGCTGGATGAAGGAGGTCTACGGCGCCAAGACCGACAAGGCGCAGTGGCTCCGCTTCCACACCCAGACCGCCGGTGTCTCGCTCACCGCGCAGCAGCCGTACAACAACGTGGTGCGCACCGCGGTCGAGGCGCTCGCGGCGGTCCTCGGCGGCACCAACTCGCTGCACACCAACGCCCTCGACGAGACCCTCGCGCTCCCCAGCGAGCAGGCCGCCGAGATCGCCCTGCGCACGCAGCAGGTGCTGATGGAGGAGACCGGCGTCGCCAACGTGGCCGACCCGCTGGGCGGTGCCTGGTACGTCGAGCAGCTCACCGACCGGATCGAGGCCGACGCCGAGAAGATCTTCGAGCAGATCAAGGAGCGCGGACTGCGCGCCCACCCGGACGGCAAGCACCCGATCGGGCCGATCACCTCGGGCATCCTGCGCGGCATCGAGGACGGCTGGTTCACCGGCGAGATCGCCGAGTCCGCGTTCCGCTACCAGCAGTCCCTGGAGAAGGGCGAGAAGCGCGTCGTCGGCGTCAACGTGCACCACGGCTCGGTCACCGGCGACCTGGAGATCCTGCGGGTCAGCCACGAGGTCGAGTGGGAGCAGGTCCGGGTGCTCGGCGACCGCAAGGGCAAGCGGGACGAGGCCAAGGTGCGCGCCTCGCTCGACGCGATGCTGGCGGCGGCCCGGGACGGCAACAACATGATCCCGCCGATGCTCGACGCCGTACGGGCGGAGGCCACCCTCGGCGAGATCTGCGACGTGCTCCGCGACGAGTGGGGCGTGTACACGGAGCCGGCCGGTTTCTGACACGCGTTGACGAGTGAGGGGCGGTACGGGAGTTCCCGTACCGCCCCTCACTCGTCGTACTCGTACGCGTACTACCGGGACTCGTCCACCGCGGCCAGGCCGCCGATCAGCAGCGCGGACAGGCGCCGCACCCAGGCCTGGTCGACCGGTTCGGCGCTCACCAGGGCGCGGTGGACGACCGCGCCGGCCACCACGTCGAAGATCAGGTCGTCGCCGGCCGCGATCTTCTCCGGGTCGCGTTCGGCGGGGAGTTCGCCGCGTTCCTGGGCGCGCTGGCGGCCCTCCAGGACCAGGCGCTTCTGGCGCTCGACGATCGAGATGCGGATGCGCTCGCGCAGCGGCTCGTCGCGGGTGGACTCGGCGACCACGGCCATCAGGGCGGTCCTGGCCTCGGGGCGTTCGAGGAGCGCGGCGAACTGGAGCACGACGTTTTCGATGTCGGCGCGCAGGGAACCCAGATCGGGCAGTTCGAGTTCGTCGAACAGGACGGCGACGGCGTCCACGACGAGTTCGTTCTTGTTGGCCCAGCGGCGGTAGAGCGTGGTCTTGGCGACGCCGGCCCGGGTCGCGACGTCGCCCATGGAGAGCTTGGACCAGCCGAGTTCCACGAGGGCCGCCCGGGTCGCCTCCAGGATGGCCGTGTCGGCCTCCGCGGAGCGCGGGCGTCCGGTTCGGCTTCGGGGGCGCGTGCGGCTACACATGGACGCGACCATACCCGTCAGTAGGGTTTGCGTCAGGGGCTGGTGATGTGAGGCAGTTCACCATGGTCCCCGCCCCGCGGCGCCGCCTCCGCCATTACGCTACGACCCGTAGCGAAAGGCATGACCGACCCGGGACCCCGAGGGGTTCCCCGGCTTGATCGGCCCGAGCGACAACCACCGCGCCGGGTGGGGACCCGGCGCGACACCCGCACAGCACAGCAGTACAGCAGCACAGCACAGCGAACCGCACCGTCCCGCCCCGGACGGCGCGGTTCAGCCATGGCTTTCCGGTTACGCGCGCGGAGGGGGGAGGATAGAGCCATGCAGCCCCGAAACATGTCCATGAGCGGCGTCGTCGACCTCGCCGCGGTGAAGGCGGCCGGCGAGGCCAAGGCGAAGGCCGAGGCGGCGCGCGCCGAGGCCGCCCGGCACGGCGGCACGGCCGCCGTCGCCCCCTCCGCCCTGGTGATCGACGTCGACGAGGCCGGCTTCGAGCGCGATGTGCTCCAGCGGTCCGCCGAGGTCCCGGTCGTCATCGACTTCTGGGCCGAGTGGTGCGAGCCCTGCAAGCAGCTCAGCCCCCTTCTGGAGCGGCTCACCGTCGAGTACGGCGGCCGCATCCTGCTCGCCAAGATCGACGTCGATGCCAACCAGATGCTGATGCAGCAGTTCGGTGTCCAGGGAATTCCGGCCGTTTTCGCGGTGGTCGCCGGCCAGGCGCTGCCGCTCTTCCAGGGTGCGGCCCCCGAGGCGCAGATCCGCCAGACCCTCGACCAGCTGGTCCAGGTCGCCGAGGAGCGCTTCGGTCTCACCGGCATCCAGGTGGACCCGGACGCGACGGGCGCCGGGAGCGAGGCCGCCGCGCCGGTGGCCGGCCCGTACGACGCCCTCCTGGAGGCGGCCATGTCCGCGCTCGACGCGGGCGACCTGGCCGGCGCCGTCCAGGCGTACAAGAACGTGCTCGCCGACGACCCCGGTCACCCGGAGGCCAAGCTGGGGCTCGCCCAGGCCGAACTGCTCTCGCGGGTGCAGGGCGTGGACCCGCAGCAGGTGCGCAAGAACGCGGCCGACAACCCGGCCGACGTGGCCGCGCAGATCGCCGCCGCCGACCTGGACCTGGTGGGCGGTCATGTGACGGACGCCTTCGCGCGGCTCGTCGACACCGTGCGCCGTACGGCCGGTGAGGACCGGGACGCGGTACGGGTCCGGCTCCTGGAGCTGTTCGAGGTCATCGGGTCCGACGACCCGCGGGTGACGGCGGCCCGGCAGGCCCTGGCGAGCGCCCTTTTCTAGCCGTTCTTTCGTCGCCGGCCGGGCCCCGGAACGGGACGATTTGGCGACACGGTGACATTCAGCGGCCGCGCTTTACCAAAACTTGGTAATCGCGGCCGCTGTTACTTGCAGTAAATCGATCTCGCGATTCTGTCCGGATTTCTCCGGCCTTCTCATTCTTTGTCGTGCGCCCTGGCGGCACCCTGTGTGCCTGCCCCGTGTCAGCCGGTCGTCCCGTGGTTATCAGGCCGTTACTAGCGAGTAACGAACCCCCTTGTGCCGGGGCCGGGAATGGACCACGATCGGCGACGCTCGGTCCGACACCGCACCAGCCCGGCGAATCCGCCGACTGTGCGGCGAAGGGTCCCCACCGGGCGGGCCGGCGGCGACGCCGCCGGTCGTGGACAGGGGGGTTCCTGCTCTGACCGGCAGGGCCTGTCCAGCTCCGGCCGCGCACCGCGCGGCCAGTGGTTGTCGCTCGGGGGTGATCGCCGGTGATCGGGACGTGCGTCGTGCCGCCTGAGCCCTCGGCGCTCTCCTTCCCGAGGACGTAGCACTTCTCCCATCCCAGGACGGGCCCCTGGGCCCATCCGGAGATGTACGTCCGAGAAGGAGGAATTCTCATGAAGTCCCAGGTTCGTGGCGGGACCAGATGGAAGCGGTTCGCCGTCGTCATGGTGCCGAGCGTGGCCGCGACGGCCGCGATCGGTGTCGGCCTCGCCCAGGGCGCGCTCGCCGCGTCGTTCAGCATTTCCGGCCAGGATTTCAAGGTCAAGGCCGACAAGCTCGTCGGCAAGGACTTCGTCCAGTACGGCAGCGTCGACGCGGGCAAGACCCTCGACGGCAAGGACTTCGCTGAGCCCGTCGCGGTGTCCGGCTTCTCCGAGGCCGAGATCACCAACATGTGCCAGTCCGTCGTGACGCCGAACGTCCCGTTCGTCGGCGACGTCACGCTGGTGCTGCGGGCCGGCACGGAGGCCGGCAAGCCGGTCTACGCGAAGGGCATCTACCTCGATGTCGCCGAGCTGAAGGCCGACGCCGAGTTCGGAAACATCGACATCGGCGTCGCGGCGGGCAACCTCGCCAAGGAGCCGGGCAAGCCGGGCATCCAGCCGAACACCAAGGCCAACCCGTACGGCTTCGGCCAGCGTGCCGAGACCGCGACGCTCTCCGGCGTCCACCAGCGGGCGTGGGCCACCACGGCCGCGACCTTCAAGCTGCCGAACCTCGACCTCTCGCTGCACCGCGGCAAGGGCGCCGACGTCGAGTGCTACTGATGCCGAAGTCCGTCCAGGACTGACGCGCGCGGGTGCGGGGCCGTCCCGTACGGCCCCCACCCGCTTCGGTAGCGCCCCTTTCTTCACCATCTCAGCAACACCGCTTCCAGGGAGCTGTTTCCATGAGCGCCGAGTCCACTGCTTCCAGCGGCGTCCCCCAGGAGAACCTGTTCAAGCAGGAGAACCGGTTCAAGGTCTGGCGGCAGACCCGGCCCTTCTGGGCGGGCCTCTTCACCATGATCGGCGGCGTACCGATCGCCTATCTCCCGTACGGGGACATGCGGCTCGGCAGCATGACGATCGCGATGCAGACGACGGCCGGAGCCGGTGCGCTGATCATCGGCGTTCTGCTCGTCACGCTCGGGCTGACGATGTGGTTGCAGCCCCTCGTCCGGGTCTTCGCCGGTGTCGCGGCGATCGTGCTCGCCCTGGTCTCCATCCCCGTGTCGAACTTCGGCGGCCTGGTCGTCGGCTTCCTGTTCGCACTCATCGGCGGCGCCATGTCCGCGGCGTGGGCGCCGGCCGAGCCGAAGTCCGAGGAGGCCGTCGCGGACGCCCCGGAACACACGGGCGACGCCCCGGAACACACGGGCGACGCCGAGGAGCCGGCCGGCCAGGAGGCAGGCCAGGAGGCCGAGCAGCCGGAGGCCGGGCAGGCGGAGGCCGAGGCCGCCGCGGACGAGCACACGCACGACGGCACCACGCAGCCCGTGATCCCTCAGCAGGGTCAAGAGGAGCCGGTGGCCGGGAAGACGATCGACGTCAACGGCGGGAGGAACAGTGCGGGGTGACGAAACACAGTCGGCCGGGACGACGAGAGGGCCGCGCCACGCGGCCCCTCGCAAGTCCCTCCTGAACAAGCTCCACGCACCCGTCGGCAAGGCGATGGCCCTCGCGGCCATGCCCACGGCGGTCATCATGGGCATGGGCCTGGCACCCCGGCTCGCCCTCGCCGACGACAGCACGGACATCCCGTTCGCCCCCGGCCCCTGCGTGACCCGCTCGGACGAGCCGACGCCCGACGCGACCGCCACGCCCGACGCGACCGAGAGCCCGAAGCCGACCGCGAGCGCCACCGCGACCGCGACGCCGACCGAGGAGCCCGCTCCGGACACCTCGGCGACCGCCACGCCCAAGCCGACCGCGACCTCCGGCACCACCGCGCTGCGGCAGGCGGCGCCCGCGGCCGGCACCACCACGGCCGCGCCCGCCCCGACCCCGACGGCGACCAAGACGGTCAACCCGCTCGACCCGCTGGGTGTCGGCGACGCGCTCAAGGACCTGTTCGACGGACCGGACAAGACGACCGCACCGGCACCCACGCCGACCGCGACCACGTCGACGTCCAAGGCTCCGGCTCCGGCGCCCACCGCGACCAGCGCCCCGGCGAAGACCACCGCGCCCACGGGCACCTCCGCGGACAAGACCGTGGACGCGACCGTCGACAGCACCAAGGCCGCCATCCAGGACGCCGCGGACAAGGCCGGTGCCACCACTGCGGAGCTGGACGACTCGGCGAAGGGCCTCGAACCGACCACGGACGAGGACATACCGGACGGCGCCAAGCCGCGCTTCCCGTGCCCCGAGCCCGACCCGGAGGCGCTGGCCGCGGCGGAGCTGGAGACCGGCATGCCGCTGCTCCCGGACGACCCGTGGCGCCTGGAGACCAGCACGCTGGAGCTGCGCGGTCTCAAGTACCACGGCATCGTCGAGGTGAAGACGGGCAGCGGTCAGATCAAGAAGGTCCTCAAGTTCACCGCGGACGAGGTGGACATCTGGAACCTGCACCAGCTGACCGTGCACTCCGAGGGCCTGACCGGACACGTCCGCTCCGACCCGGGCTCGAAGTCCACCATCCGCAACGGCACGGTGACCATGTACACGGAGGAGCTGAAGGGCAACCTCTTCGGCCTCATCCCGGTCACCTTCAGCCCACAGTCCCCGCCGCCGCTCGACGTCCCCTGGGCCGTCTTCACCAGCTGCACGGTGAAGCAGGCCGGCCAGTTCGGCGGCACGCTCCGGGTCCCGGGCCTGCGCAACACGATCGAGCCGAACGCGTAACAGACCCTTCCGGGAGCCGCACAAGACGGAGCCCCCGCCCCTCCGAGGAGGGACGGGGGCTCCGTCGTGGATCAGGCCGTACATCAGGCCGTACATCAGGCCCTACGTCAGGCCGTGCGGGAGCGTCAGTCGCGCTCTCCGCCGCCCAGGTGGTGCACCCGGACCATGTTGGTGGTGCCGGGGACGCCGGGGGGCGAGCCGGCGGTGATGATCATGGTGTCGCCGGCGTTGAAGCGCTGGAGCTTCAGCAGCTCCTGGTCGACCAGGTCGACCATGGAGTCCGTGTTGTCCACGAACGGGACCAGGAAGGACTCCACGCCCCAGCTCAGGGTGAGCTGGTTGCGGGTGCTCTCGTCGGTGGTGAAGGCCAGGATCGGCTGGGCCGCGCGGTAGCGGGACAGGCGGCGGGCCGTGTCGCCGGACTGGGTGAAGGCGATCAGCGACTTGCCGCCCAGGAAGTCGGCGATCTCGCAGGCCGCGCGCGCGACCGAACCGCCCTGGGTGCGCGGCTTCTTGCCCGGGACCAGCGGCTGGAGGCCCTTGGAGAGCAGCTCCTCCTCGGCCGCGGTGACGATCTTCGACATCGTCTTCACGGTCTCGATCGGGTAGGCGCCCACGCTCGACTCGGCGGAGAGCATGACCGCGTCCGCGCCGTCCAGGATCGCGTTGGCGACGTCGCTCGCCTCGGCGCGGGTCGGGCGGGAGTTGGTGATCATCGACTCCATCATCTGGGTGGCGACGATGACCGGCTTGGCGTTGCGGCGGCACATCTCGACGAGGCGCTTCTGCACCATCGGGACGCGCTCCAGCGGGTACTCCACGGCGAGGTCACCGCGGGCCACCATGACGGCGTCGAAGGCGGCGACGACCTCGGCCATGTTCTCGACCGCCTGCGGCTTCTCCACCTTGGCGATGACCGGGACCCGGCGGCCCTCCTCGTCCATCACCTTGTGGACGTCCTTGACGTCGGCGGCGTCGCGGACGAAGGACAGCGCGACCATGTCGCAGCCCATGCGCAGCGCGAACCGCAGGTCCTCGACGTCCTTCTCGGACAGGGCCGGGACGTTGACGGCCGCGCCGGGCAGGTTGATGCCCTTGTGGTCGGAGATGACCCCGCCCTCGATGACGACCGTCTTCACCCGCGGGCCCTCGACCTCGACCACGCGCAGCTCGACGTTGCCGTCGTTGATCAGGACCTGGTCGCCCTTGGACACGTCGCCGGGCAGGCCCTTGTACGTGGTGCCGCAGATCGACTTGTCGCCCGGGACGTCCTCGATGGTGATGGTGAACTCGTCACCGCGCACCAGCTCGACGGGACCCTCGGCGAAGGTCTCCAGACGGATCTTGGGGCCCTGGAGGTCGGCCAGCACACCGACGGCGCGGCCGGTCTCCGCAGCGGCCCTGCGGAGACGGTCGTACCGCTCCTGGTGCTCTGCCTGGGTCCCGTGGCTCATGTTGAATCGGGCCACGTTCATGCCGGCCTCGATGAGAGCCTTCAGCTGCTCATAGGAGTCGACGGCGGGGCCCAGCGTGCAGACGATTTTGGAACGGCGCATACGACGGATCCTATCGGTTTGTTTCGCTGCGGAATATTCCGTCTGGTGGAATGTACAAATGGGCGCGGAGCCGCTCAGGCGTTCACTCCTTCGGGGTCGATTCGCTCACAAGTGCGTAGCTCTGCCGGGCGATCTCCAGCTCCTCGTCGGTCGGTACGACGGCCACCGCCACCCGCGCGTACGCCGGCGAGATGATCCGCGCCTCGCCGGACCGCACCGCGTTCAGGTCGGCGTCCACCGCCAGGCCCAGCTCCTCCAGACCCGCGATGGCAGCCTCCCGTACCGGTGCCGCGTTCTCGCCGACCCCCGCCGTGAACACCACCGCGTCCACCCGCCCGAGCACCGCGTAGTACGCCCCGATGTACTTCTTCAGCCGGTGCACGTAGATGTCGAAGGCCAGCGCCGCGCGCGCGTCGCCCTCCTCGATCCGGCGCCGGATCTCCCGCATGTCGTTGTCGCCGCACAGTCCGACCAGACCGGACCTCTTGTTGAGCAGCACGTCGATCTCGTCCGCCGACATGCCCGCCACCCGCTTGAGGTGGAAGGTGACCGCCGGGTCGATGTCGCCCGAGCGGGTGCCCATGACCAGGCCTTCGAGCGGCGTCAGACCCATCGAGGTGTCCACGCAGCGGCCGCCGCGCACCGCCGAGGCGGAGGCCCCGTTGCCCAGGTGCAGCACGATCACGTTCACCTCCTCGGGCTCCTTGCCGAGCAGCTTCGCCGTCTCCCGGGAGACGTACGCGTGCGAGGTGCCGTGGAAGCCGTAGCGGCGGATGCGGTGCGCGTCCGCGGTCTCCACGTCGATCGCGTAGCGCGCCGCCGACTCCGGCATCGTGGTGTGGAAGGCGGTGTCGAAGACCGCGACCTGCGGCAGGTCGGGGCGCATCGCCATGGCCGTACGGATGCCGAGCAGGTTCGCCGGGTTGTGCAGCGGCGCCACCGGGACGAGCCGCTCGATCTCGGCGAGGACCTCGTCGTCGATGACGGTCGGCTGGGTGAAGCGCAGCCCGCCGTGCACCACCCGGTGCCCGATCGCGGCGAGTTCGGGGGAGTCCAGGCCGATGCCGTCGGCGGCCAGCTCCTCGGCGACGGCCTTCAGGGCGGCCGCGTGGTCGGCGATGGGGCCGTTCTTCTCGCGCTTCTCACCGCCGCCTCCGAGCAGCGGGGTGTGGACGAGCCGCGAGGTCTCCTCGCCGATCCGCTCGACCAGGCCGGACGCGAGCCGGCTGCCGTCCCGCATGTCGAGCAGCTGGTACTTCACCGACGAGGAGCCGGAGTTGAGGACCAGGACACGGGTGGGAGACGTCATGCGGGTCATGCGGGTCATGCCGGGAGCTCCTGGGACTGGGGCTGGGCCTGGGGCTGGGACTGGATCGCCGTGATGGCGACGGTGTTGACGATGTCGCTGACGAGCGCGCCGCGCGAGAGGTCGTTCACGGGCTTGCGCAGGCCCTGGAGCACCGGGCCGACGGCGACCGCGCCGGCCGAACGCTGCACGGCCTTGTACGTGTTGTTGCCGGTGTTGAGGTCCGGGAAGATCAGCACGGTGGCCTGGCCGGCCACCTCCGACTCCGGCAGCTTGGTGGCCGCCACGGACGGCTCGACGGCCGCGTCGTACTGGATCGGGCCCTCGATGCGCAGCTCCGGCCGGCGCTCGCGGACCAGCTTCGTGGCCTCGCGCACCTTGTCGACGTCGGCGCCGGAGCCGGAGGTGCCGGTGGAGTACGACAGCATCGCGATCCGCGGCTCGACGCCGAAGCGGGCGGCGGTGGCCGCCGACTGCACGGCGATGTCCGCCAGTTGCTCGGCGTCCGGGTCCGGGTTGACCGCGCAGTCGCCGTACACGAGCACCTTGTCGGCGAGGCACATGAAGAAGACCGAGGAGACGATCGAGGCCTCCGGCTTGGTCTTGATGATCTCGAAGGCGGGGCGGATCGTCGCGGCCGTGGAGTGCACCGAGCCGGAGACCATGCCGTCGGCCAGGCCCTCCTCGACCATCAGCGTGCCGAAGTAGTTCACGTCCGAGACGACGTCGTACGCGAGCTCCACCGTGACGCCCTTGTGGGCGCGCAGCTGCGCGTACTTCTCGGCGAAGGCGTCGCGCAGCTCCGAGGTCTGCGGGTCGATCAGCTGGGTGTCGCCGAGGTCCATGCCCAGGTCGGCGGCCTTCTTGCGGATCGCCTCGACGTCGCCGAGCAGCGTCAGGTCGCAGACGTCGCGGCGGAGCAGCACGTCGGCGGCGCGCAGCACCCGCTCCTCGGAGCCCTCGGGGAGCACCACCCGGCGCCGGTCGGCCCGGGCCTGTTCGAGCAGTTCGTGCTCGAACATCATCGGGGTGACCCGGCCGCTGCGGGCGACGGAGACACGGCGCAGCAGGTCCGCGGTGTCGACGTGCCGCTCGAAGAGGCCGAGCGCGGTCTCCGCCTTGCGGGGCGTCGCCGCGTTCAGCTTCCCTTCCAGGGCGAAGAGTTCGGAGGCGGTGGGGAAGCTGTAGCCCGGTACGGAGATGACCGGGGTGCCGGGCGCGAGCCTGGCCGCCAGGGTGAGGATCTCGTCGCTGGGGCGCTCGTCGAGGGTGAGCAGCACACCGGCGATCGGCGGGGTGCCTGCCGAGTGCGCGGCGAGCGCGCCGATGACGAGATCGGCCCGGTCGCCGGGGGTGACCACCAGACAGCCCGGGGTCAGGGCGTTGAGGAAGTTCGGCAGCATCGCGCCGCCGAAGACGAAGTCGAGGGCGTCGCGGGCGAACCCGGCGTCGTCCCCGAGGAGCACCTTGGCGTCGAGCGCGTGGGTGATCTGGGAGACCGTCGGCGCGGAGAGGGCCGGCTCGTCGGGCACGACGTAGCAGGGCACGGGCAGCCGGGCGGCGAGCCGCTCCGCGATCACCTCCCGGTCCTCCGCGGCCACCCGGTTGACCACCATCGCGAGCACGTCGCAGCCGAGCCCGTCGTACGCGCGGAACGCGTTGCGGGCCTCGGCGCGTACGGACTCGGCGGTCTGGTCCTTGCCGCCGACCACGGGTATCACGGAGGCGCCGAACTCGTTGGCGAGCCGCGCGTTCAGCGCCAGCTCGTCGGGGAGCTGGGTGGCGGCGAAGTCGGTGCCGAGGACGAGCACCACCTCGTAGTCGCGGGCCACCGCGTGGAACCGGTCCACGAGCCGGGACACCAGCTCGTCGGTACCCTGCTCCGCCTGCAGCGCGGACGCGTCCTGGTAGTCCATGCCGTACACGGTCGCCGGGTCCTGGGTCAGCCGGTAGCGGGCGCGCAGCAGGTCGAAGAGCCGGTCGGGACCGTCGTGCACCAGCGGCCGGAACACCCCCACGCGGTCCACCTGGCGGGTCAGGAGCTCCATGACTCCCAGCTCGACGACCTGGCGGCCGTCTCCGCGGTCGATCCCGGTCACGTACACGCTGCGCGTCACGCCGTGTTCTCCTGTCCGAATATCAGCGGGGCTCCTGTCAATCGGGTGCGAGCAGAAAGCACCGATGGAGCGGCAATGCCCTCTTGACAATACCCCTGGGGATCGATACGACGCCCGCTGGGCGAAGGGCCTCACACCCCGGGACCAAAGGCCTCCGGAGCCCGCCGAAGGCCCTCCGCGGCAGGGCCCGGGGAGCGGCCGCGGAGGAGCAGTGAGCGCGTCCGTGCCGCCGAGCGTGTGAGAATCGAGAGCGGCTCCCCGTACCACTACCGAGCAGGAGACACAGCACGATGCGCATCGGAGTTCTGACAGCGGGCGGCGACTGTCCCGGCCTGAACGCGGTGATCCGGTCGATCGTGCACCGGGCCGTGACGCACTACGGCGACGAGGTCATCGGGTTCGAGGACGGCTACGCGGGCCTCCTCGACGGGCGCTACCGCACCCTCGACCTCAACGCCGTCAGCGGCATCCTCGCCCGCGGCGGCACCATCCTCGGCTCCTCGCGCCTGGAGCGCGCCCGCTTCGCCGCGGCCTGCGCGAACGCCAAGGAGCTCATCGAGAAGAGCGGCTTCGACGCGCTCGTCCCGATCGGCGGCGAAGGCACCCTCACCGCCGCGCGGATGCTGTCCGAGGCGGGCGTCCCGGTCGTCGGCGTCCCGAAGACCATCGACAACGACATCTCCGCCACCGACCGCACCTTCGGCTTCGACACCGCGGTCGGCGTCGCCACCGAGGCGATGGACCGGCTCAAGACCACCGCGGAGTCGCACCAGCGCGTCATGGTCGTCGAGGTGATGGGCCGGCACGCCGGCTGGATCGCGCTGGAGTCCGGCATGGCCGGCGGCGCCCACGGCATCTGCCTGCCCGAGCGCGCCTTCGACCCGGCCGACCTGGTCAAGATGGTCGAGGAACGCTTCGCGCGCGGCAAGAAGTTCGCCGTCATCTGCGTCGCCGAGGGCGCCCACCCGGCCGAGGGCACCATGGACTACGGCAAGGGCGAGATCGACCAGTTCGGTCACGAGCGCTTCCGGGGCATCGGCACCGCCCTCGCGTACGAACTGGAGCGCCGCCTCGGCAAGGAGGCCCGCCCGGTCATCCTCGGCCACGTCCAGCGCGGCGGCACCCCGACCGCGTACGACCGGGTGCTCGCCACCCGCTTCGGCTGGCACGCGGTGGAGGCGGTGCACCGCGGCGACTTCGGCAACATGACGTCGCTGCGGGGCACGGATGTGCGGATGGTGCCGCTGGCGGAGGCGGTGACGCAGCTGAAGACGGTGCCGGAGGACCGGATGCGGGAGGCGGAGTCGGTCTTCTGACGTCCGTCTGACGTCCGTCTGACGTCGCGGTCCTCCGGCCTCAGGGGCTTTCGGCCCTCGGCGAGGGACCTCCGCCCCCACTTGTCCCGGCACTTGTCCCGGCTTTCAGCTCCCGGCCCCGATCGTCCCCGTGACGATCGGGGCCGAATCCGTGCTTGAGCCCTGTGCGCCGGTCGACAAGGCTGGGGCCCGTGGGAATGGCGGCCATGGGTGACCCGGCCCCCGACCCCGGGGTGCGGGGACGGCTGCGCCGCGGGCTCGTCGGGGTGATCGGCGTGGCCGGTCTGGTGCTCGCGGCCGTCAGCGTGATCGCCCTGGTCCTCGGGGGCGGCCCGGGGCACGGCGATCTGGTCGAGGGACCGGTGACGATCAAGGCGCTGGACTCCGGCCTGTGCCTGGGCGAGCGGCGCGGCACCGGCACCGGCACCGGCACCGGCCAGGTCCTCCAGCTCGCCTGCGCGGACGCCGGTGTGCCGAGCCACTCGCTGGAGCGCGTGGGCGCCCCGGGCGACGCCCACTGGCGGATCGTCAGCCGGCACCCCGACCGCGGCCCCGGCTGCTGGGGCCTCCCCGCCGGCGGCCGGACACCCGACGCCATGCTCGACGACTCCACGTGCGGCGCCCCCACCCGCGTCGAGACCTTCACCCTCCACCCCTACGGCACCCCACCCGCCGGCTACCGCCTCACCCCGGCGGCCCCCGCGCCCCCGGACACGTGCGTCACGGTCGGGGACGAGAGGGAGGCGGAGGGCGCGGGTCTGGTGCAGGCCCCGTGCACCCCGGACGCCAAGGGCCAGGTGTTCGTGTTCGAGCGCGGGGAGTGAGGGGGCGGGGGCCTGCTCCGCCGGCCGCCCATGTCACGGAAGTCGTGGAGCCGTTCGAAGGCCATGTGCCGTCTCGCGCGGTCAGCCCAGGGGCGCGGCCGCCGCCCAGAAATGGTCCATGATCCCGTCCAGGTACGCCCGGCCCTCGTCGCCCGTCGCCCCCGACGCGCCCCAGCTGCTGGTCGCGGCCATCCGCGCGTGGTACTCGCCGTGCAGCCGCTGCAACGCCTGCTCCACCGAGCGCCGGGGCAGCGGCAGCAGCTTCCCGACCGGTTTCACGTACGCCTGCCACCGCGTCGTCGCCGCGTCCCGCAGCAGCCCGGACAGCTGCTCGTCCCCGCCGGTCGCGGTGAGCAGCTCGCGCGGCCCGAGGCCGAGCGCCTCGGCGAGGGCGGCGGTCTGCCGTTCGGTGCCGCGCCAGCCGCCGGACTCCTCCATGCGGAGGTACGCGGTGGGGTCGAGCCCCACCTGCCGCGCCAGGTCCTCGGGCGCGAGGCCGCGGGCGATCCGGTGCTCGCGCAGGGTGGTGGCCGCCATCAGGAGCTCGGCGGGGGAGCACCACAGCACCCCGGCGAGGGCGGTGAGCTCCTGCGCGCCGGGGGCGGCGCGGCCGCGTTCCCAGGCGATGACGGTGTCGGGGGTGACGTGCAGGCCGTACTGGGCGCGGAGCCCGTAGGCGACATGGCCCGGGGCCATGCCGAGCCCCTCGCGCAGTCGGCGTGCGGCGAGGGCGTCGAAGGGTGGGGCGGGATGGTGCATCCGGCCACGGTAGGAGCGGGGGGTGACTCCTGGCTACGGTGTGTTCACCCAACGCTTTCGCTTGTGGGAACGTGGGAACCGCTCAGTAACCGACAGCCGTGCGCCCGTGACCCCCGGTCAGCGGCCGCGGGCCTCCAGCCACCGGTACTGCAGCTCCGGGCGGCCGATCTGGCCGTACTGCGGGGCCCGGGCCGCCCGGCCCGCCGTCACCAGGTGTTCCAGGTAGCGGCGCGCGGTGATCCGGGAGATGCCGACCGCCACGCCCGCCTCCGTCGCCGTCAGGCCGTCCGGCGCCGCCCGCAGCGAGCGGGTGACCGCCTCCAGGGTGGGGCCGCTCAGGCCCTTGGGCAGGGCGGCGGGCTGCGGCGCGCGCAGGGTCGCGAGGGCCCGGTCCACCTCGTCCTGGCCCGAGGCCTCGCCGGCCGACGACCGGAACTCCGCGTAGCGCACGAGCCGGTCCCGCAGGGTCGCGAAGGCGAACGGCTTGAGGACGTACTGCACGACGCCCAGCGACACGCCCTCCCGCACGATCGTGAGGTCCCGCGCCGAGGTCACCGCGATCACGTCCGCCGCGTGGCCGGCCGCCCGCAGCGCGCGAAGGAGCTGGAGCCCGTGCCCGTCCGGCAGGTACAGGTCGAGCAGCAGCAGATCGACCCGGGTCCGGTCGAGCAGCCGCACCGCCTCGGCCCGCGAGTGCGCCACGCCCACCACGGTGAAGCCGGGCACCCGCCCCGCGTACAGGGCGTGCGCGTCGGCGGCGACGGGATCGTCCTCGACCACGAGCACCCGGATGCCGTCACCACGGCCACCGCCGCCGCTCACGCGCCCACCTCCGCCGTGATCCGCTCAGGGGCGGCCACGTCGAGCGGCAGCCGTACGGTGAACTCCGCGCCGCCCAGCGGGGATTCGGCGATCGTCAGGGTGCCCGAGGCGCGGCGCACGGCCTGCTGGACCAGGGCGAGGCCGAGGCCCCGGCCCGGGCCGCGGGTCGACCAGCCGCGGTCGAGCACGTCGGCGCGGTCCTCGGGGCGCACCCCGGGCCCGCTGTCCCCGACCCGGATCAGCAGCTCGCCTCCGCCGCCGGCGAGCGCGGTGACGGTGACCCGCCCGCTCCGTCCGCCCTCGGGGAGTCCCGCCGCCTCCACCGCGTTGTCGATCAGGTTGCCCAGGATCGTCACCAGGTCGCGCGCGGGAGGCGACACCGGAAGCACCCCGTCGTCGATCCGGCTGTCTTCCGTGAGGACCAGCTCCACGCCCCGCTCGTTGGCCTGCGCCGCCTTGCCGAGGAGCAGCGCGGCGAGCACCGGCTCGCCGACCGCCGTGACCACCCGGTCGGTCAGCGCCTGCGCCAGCTCCAGCTCGGCCGTGGCGAAGCCCACCGCCTCGTCGACCCGGCCCAGCTCGATCAGCGAGACCACGGTGTGCAGCCGGTTCGCCGCCTCGTGCGCCTGGGAGCGCAGCGCCTCCGTGAAGCCCCGCTCCGAGTTCAACTCGCCCGACAGGGCCTGGAGTTCGGTACGGTCCCGGAGGGTGACCACGGTGCCCCGGCGTTCCCCGCCGACCACCGGCCGGGTGTTCAGGACGAGGACCCGCTCGTCGGTCAGATGCAGCTCGTCCACCCGCGGCTCGGCGGAGAGCAGCGCTCCGGTCAGCGGCGCGGGCAGCCCGAGCTCGGCCGCCGAGCAGCCCACCACGTCCACCCCGCACAGCCCGAGCAGCTCCCGCGCCCCGTCGTTGATCAGCGCGATCCGGCGCTGCCCGTCCAGCATCACCAGCCCCTCGCGCACCGCGTGCAGCGCGGCCTCGTGGTAGTCGTGCATCCGGCTCAGCTCGGTCGCGTTCATGCCCTTGGTGCTGCGCCGGAGCCGCGCGTTGATGACGTACGTGCCCGCGCCGCCGAGCACCAGCGCCGCGCCCGCCGTGCCGAGCAGCGCCGTGACCTGCTCCCGTACCTGCTGGCTGATCCGCTCGACGGTGATGCCGGAGCTCACCAGGGCGATCACCCGGCGCCGGCCCGGCTCCCCGGCCTGCTCACGGTCGTCGAAGACCGGCGCGACCGTGCGCACCGAGAGCCCGAGCACGCCCTTGTGCGTCTCGGAGAAGGTCTCGCCGCGCACCGCCCGGTCGATGTGCCCGAGGTAGGTGTGCCCGATCTGCTCGGGCTCCGGGTGCGTCCAGCGGGTGCCGTCCGGGGCCATGACCACCACGTAGCTGACGCCCGCGTCCCGGCGCACGGCCTCCGCGTACGGCTGGAGCCGCGCCGTCGGGCTCGTGTGCCCGGCGGCCTGTGCCGCCGCCACCACCGCCGGGGAGGCGGCGACCGCCGTCGCGGCCGCCGTGGACTGCCGGCGTGCGGTCTCCTCGGCCTGGGCGCGATCCGTCACGTACGCGAAGACGACGCATCCCGCGACGACGGCGGCCACCAGGACGACCTGCATGGCGAACAGCTGACCGGCCAGGCTGCGGGGGCGGGGGAGACGGAGACGCATGCGAGCCAGTGTGCCCCGCCCGATTTGCTCCCCCGAACCCACAGGCCGAATCGTTCCGCGAACGAGACGAAAGGCACGCGCGCGGGCACGCACCGCGAAGGCATCAGCAGGCGCCCGCGCTGGACCGTGGCATTTCGGCCATGAACGAAACGTACGCAACGGTGACCCCGGTCACAGGGCTGATGGATAGTCGCGGGGATCCACCGGGACGTGGACAACTGAGGACGAGGAGGACCCCGTGGCCGCAAGACGGGACCGCACCCACTATCTGTACCTGGCCGTCATCGGCGCCGTCGTGCTCGGCATCGCCGTCGGCTTCCTGGCGCCCGGCGTCGCCGTCGAGCTCAAGCCGATCGGCACCGGCTTCGTCAATCTGATCAAGATGATGATCTCGCCGATCATCTTCTGCACGATCGTGCTCGGCGTCGGTTCGGTCCGCAAGGCCGCCAAGGTCGGCGCCGTCGGCGGTCTCGCCCTCGGTTACTTCCTGGTGATGTCGACCGTCGCCCTCGCCATCGGCCTGGTCGTCGGCAACATCCTGGAGCCCGGTTCCGGCCTCCACCTCACCAAGGACATCGCCGAGGCCGGCGCCAAGCAGGCCGAGGGAGCGAGCGAGGGCACCGCCGACTTCCTCCTCGGCATCATCCCCAAGACCCTCGTCTCCGCCTTCACCGAGGGCCAGGTGCTCCAGACCCTGCTCGTCGCGCTCCTCGCGGGCTTCGCGCTCCAGGCGATGGGCGCGGCCGGCGAGCCGGTCCTGCGCGGCATCGGGCACATCCAGCGCCTGGTCTTCCGCATCCTCGCGATGATCATGTGGGCCGCGCCGGTCGGCGCGTTCGGCGCGATGGCCGCCGTCGTCGGCGCGACCGGCGTCGACGCGCTCAAGTCGCTCGCCGTCATCATGATCGGCTTCTACACCACCTGCGCGCTGTTCGTCTTCGTGGTGCTCGGCACGCTGCTCCGGCTGATCGCCGGCGTCAACATCTTCTCGCTCCTGAAGTACCTGGGCCGCGAGTTCCTGCTCATCCTGTCCACCTCCTCCTCGGAGTCGGCCCTGCCGCGTCTGATCGCGAAGATGGAGCACCTGGGCGTCTCGAAGCCGGTGGTCGGCATCACCGTCCCGACCGGCTACTCCTTCAACCTCGACGGCACCGCCATCTACCTCACGATGGCCTCGCTCTTCGTCGCCGAGGCGATGGGCGACCCGCTGTCGATCGGCGAGCAGGTCTCCCTCCTCGTCTTCATGATCATCGCCTCGAAGGGTGCGGCGGGCGTCACCGGCGCCGGCCTCGCCACCCTGGCCGGCGGCCTCCAGTCGCACCGCCCCGACCTCGTCGACGGCGTCGGCCTGATCGTCGGCATCGACCGCTTCATGAGCGAGGCCCGCGCCCTCACCAACTTCGCGGGCAACGCCGTCGCCACGGTCCTGGTCGGCACGTGGACCAAGGAGATCGACAAGGCCCGCGTCACCGAGGTGCTCGCCGGCCACGTCCCCTTCGACGAGACCACCCTCGTCGACGACCACGCCCCCGCCGCCGTGCCGGACCAGCGCGCCGACGAGGGCGAGGAGAAGGCCCCCGCCGCCGTCTGACGTCCGGCAGCGCGTGAGACCTCCGGGCCCCGGGCCTTGAGCCGGATCCGGGTCCCGGACGCGGAACGCCCCCGTCGCGCATGCGGCGGGGGCGTTCCGTACGAGCAGGGGGCGTTCTACGGGTCACGCCTCCGGTACGCCGTCGAGCTCGGCCGACTCCGAAGCGCTGAGCACCAGTTCCGCGGCCAGGGCCGAGTCCCGCGCGGTCTCCGGACGGCTCGCGCCCGGGATCGGCAGCACATGACCCCCGGGCCGGGCGAGCAGCCAGGCGAGCGCGACGCGCTGCGGCGACACGCCACGGTCCCGGGCCACCTGGTGGAAGGAACGGAAGCGGGGGTCCGGTGCCTGGGCCGAGGCGCCGTCGAGCGAGCTGCGCGAGATGCCGCCCAGCGGACTCCACGGCAGGAAGGCCAGGCCGAGCTCGGCGCAGAGGCGCAGCTCGGGCTCACTGTCGCGGACGGCGGGGGAGTAGCGGTTCTGCACCGACACGAGCCGCTCGCCCAGGATCTCCCGGGCCAGCAGGATCTGCGCCCGGTCCACGTTCGAGACCCCGGCGAGCCTGACCGTGCCCGCGTCGAGCAACTCCCGTACCGCGCCCAGGGATTCGGCGTACGGCACCGCCGGGTCGGGCTTGTGGAGCTGGTAGAGGCCGATCGCCTCGACGCCCAGGCGCCGGGCCGAGCCCTCGGCCGCGCGCCGCAGGTGCTCCGGCCGCCCGTCGACCGTCCAGCCGCCGTCGGCGCTCCGGCCCCGCCCGCCCTTCGTCGCGACGAGCACCGCGTCGCGGTCCCCGCCGTACGCCGCGAGCGCGCGGGCCACGAGCCGTTCGTTGGCGCCGGTCTCGCCGCCCGGCGGGTGGTAGGAGTCGGCCGTGTCGAGCAGGGTCACCCCCGCGTCCAGGGCGGCGTGCACGGTGGCGAGCGCCCGGGCCTCGTCCGGGTGCCCCTCGATCGACAGCGGCATCGCGCCGAGTCCGACGGCGCCGACGGTGACGCCGCCGAGCGTGCGGTGGGCCGGCATTCAGGCCTCCTGAGCGGTGGTCGCGGAAACCGTCTCGGAAAGGGCCTTCCGGAGCCATTCCGAGGAATGCGAGAAGCGGAAACCGAGAGCTTCCGCCCGTGCGTTGTCCATGCCGTACGAGCGGGCGAAGGAGAACGGCGACACCTCCCCGACCTCCGCCTCCTGGAACACGGTCCGGCCGCCCGTGAGCTGTTCGATCTCCGCGCAGATCTCGGCCGTCGTCAGCGGCCCGTGGGAATGCGCGTTCACCGGCCCGGTGAATTCCGTCCCCGTCGCCGCCCACGCCAGGAACTCCGCGATCTCCTCCACGTACACATAGGTCGCGGGACGGTTCACCGGCGGTACGGCGATGGGCTCACCCGCCCGGATGCGCTCCGCGTAGTGGGTGACCCGCCCGGTGAAGTCGTCCGCGCCGCCGAGCACATGCGCGACCCGCACCGACGCCCACGCGAACGCGGCCCCCTGATCGGCGGTGAACACCGCCTCGGCCTGCCGCTTCCCCTCCCCGTAGTGCGCGTCCAGGAACTCCGGGTTCTCCCACGGCAGACCGAGGTCGACCGCGACGGACGCCGGGTCGACGGCGCCCTCGGCGACCGGGACCGCCGAGTCCTCGTACTCGTACACCTCGACCGTCGACGTCATCACATAGCGCCGGGTGCGCCCCGCGAACACGCGGAGGGCGATCTCCGCCTGGCGCGGGGTGTAGAGGAACTGGTCGATCACGACATCGAACGTCCGCCCCGCGAGGACGCTTTCCAGCGCCTTCTCGTCGTTGCGGTCGGCGCGCAGGGCCGTCACCCCCTCCGGCGCCGGGGAGGAACCACGATTGAGGACCGATACGCGGTGTCCGGCGCCGAGCAGGCGCCTGATCAGGCGCTTTCCGAAATAGCGGCTGCCGCCGATGACCAAGATCTCCATACCCACCAGTGTTACGTTGTGGCCTCGCCGACTGAAGGGGGAAACATGGGAGTCCGGGCCGTCCCGCCGAAGGAACCACGGCCGCAGCGGCTCGCCGCCGTCGAAACGACGGTCGCCGCTTTCGACCCCGTCGACCGGCAGATTCTGGACCTGCTGCAGAGCGACGGGCGCATCAAGCTGAGCGAGCTGGGCCGCCGGGTCCGGCTCAGCCCCGCCGCCGTCACCGAACGCGTCCGCCGCCTGGAGGCCTGCGGCGCGATCACCGGGTACGGCGCGCAGGTCGCCCCCGCCCGCCTCGGCTACGGCATCCAGGCCTTCATCAGGGTCAACCCGCACGGCGGCTACACCCTCAAGCACCCGCGCACCCTCGAACTCCTCGGCCGGCCCGAGATCCGCGAGGTGCACCATGTGGTCGGCGAGGACTGCTGGATCCTCAAGGTCGCCGTCACCGACACCGTGCACCTGGAGGAGATCCTGGAGCAGACCTCCGCCCTCGGCCGTACGACCACCTCGATCGTGCTGTCCTCGCCGGTGGAGCGGAAGCCGCTGCTTCCGCCGGCCTGAGCGCCTGGCCGGGTTTGCCTTGACGTCGGCGTCAAGGCGTACGTTCGAGGACATGCGAATCGGCGAGCTGGCCGAGCGGGCGGGCACGACCACGCGGACTCTGCGCTACTACGAGTCCCGGGGCCTGCTCACCGCACGGCGCACGGAGAACGGCTACCGCACCTACGACGAGGACGACCTGCGGCTGCTCCAGCAGATCCGGACCCTCCAGGACTTCGGGTTCGAGCTTGAGGAGACCCGGCCGTTCGTGGAGTGCCTGCGGGCCGGGCACCCGGCGGGCGACGCGTGTCCGGCGTCCCTCGCCGTCTACCGGCGCAAGCTCGCCGAGCTCGACGGCCTGATCGACCAGCTCCAGGGCGTCCGCGCCCAGGTCGGGGCGCAGCTGCTGCGCGCCGAGGCGGAGCTGGCCGGCGGCCCCGAGCCGCGCTGCGAACTCGGACACGAGCTTGGACACGAACTCGCACACGACGAGCGGACCGACACAGGAGGGGAAGAAGGATGATCAAGGCGAAGGGTGTGGACGAGGTCACCGACGCCGACTTCGACGCGGAGGTCCTCGGCGCGGAACTCCCCGTCCTGGTGGAGTTCACGGCCGACTGGTGCGGCCCGTGCCGCCAGCTCGCGCCGGTGCTCAGCGCGGTGGCGGAGGAGGAGGCCGGCCGCCTCAAGGTGGTCCAGATCGACGCGGACACCAACCCGGCCACCGTGATCAAGTACGGCGTCCTGTCGATGCCGACGCTGATGGTGTTCCGCGCGGGCGAGCCCGTGAAGGCGATGGTGGGCGCCCGGCCGAAGCGGCGGCTCCTGGAGGAGCTCGCGGACGTCTGAGCGTACGCGCCACGGGACCCGGCCCGGTTCGCCCCCAGGAAATGGGGGCGAGCCGGGCCTTTCGCGTCTCCGCTCACGACACGAAAATACCCCCGACTAGAATTGACAGTCAGGGGTGCGTCTCACGTATATTCATGAATTCCGTGTCTGCGCAGAGCAAAAACACGGACGTTTCACTAAACGCACTGTATCGCGCCGGGAGTCGAATTGTCAACCGAAGAATTTCGGAACGAGCAGAAATTCATCACCGACCTCTACGCACGACTCGACGACCTCCGGGACCAGGCCGAGGTCGGTGTCGCCCGCGCCCTCGCCACCCCCGGTGAGGGCAGCGCGCAGGCGCGCCTGGAGCGGGACGTACTGGTGGCCGAGCGGTCCGGGCTGCTCACCGCGCTGAACGCGGGGGAGAGCGGGCTCTGCTTCGGGCGGCTCGTGTTCCGGGACGGGCGCGACCATCACATCGGGCGGATCGGGATCCGGCGGGACGACCCGGACCGCACCCCCCTCGTCGTCGACTGGCGCGCCGACGTCGCCCGCCCCTTCTACCTCGCCACCGGCTACGAGCCCATGGGCCTGCGGCGCCGCCGTCACATCACCACCCACGGCCGCGAGGTGGTGTCGCTCCACGACGAGGTGCTCGACCTCCACGACGCCACCCGTTCCGGGTACGAGAGCCGCGACGCCGACGAGGTGCTGCTCGCCGCGCTCGACGCCGCCCGCACCGGCCGCATGCACGACATCGTGCAGACCATCCAGGCCGAGCAGGACGCCATCATCCGCTCCCCGCACCGCGGCGTCCTCGTCGTCGAGGGCGGTCCCGGCACCGGCAAGACCGCCGTGGCCCTGCACCGCGCCGCGTACCTCCTCTACGCCCACCGCGAGCAGCTCGCCAAGCGCGCGGTCCTCATCGTCGGTCCCAACCCCGCCTTCCTCGGCTACATCGGCAACGTCCTGCCCTCCCTCGGCGAGACCGGCGTCCTCCTCGCCACCCCCGGCGAGCTCTACCCCGGCGTCCACGCCACCGGTACGGACACCCCGCGCGCCGCCGCCGTCAAGGGCTCCGCCCGGATGGCCGAGGCCCTCGCGCAGGCCGTACGCGACCGGCAGCAGGTCCCCGAGCGCGGTACGCCGCTGATCGTCGCGCACGAGGACGGCGACCTGGTCATCGACTGGGACATGGCCCTGGAGGCCCGGCACAAGGCCCGCGAGACCCACCTCCCGCACAACCTGGCCCGCCCCTACTTCGTCTTCGCGATCCTCGACGCGCTGGCCGAACAGCTCGCCGACCGGATCGGCGCCGACCCCTACGGCGGCCCCAACTTCCTCGGCCCCGACGACCTCGCCCTGCTCGCCAAGGGCGTCGCCGCCAACCCCGAGGTGCACGCCGCCCTCGACACCCTGTGGCCGGCGCTCACCCCCGAGGAGTTCCTCGCCGACTACCTCGCCGAGCCCACCCACCTCGACGACGAGGCCGACCTCGACGCGATCCGCCGCGACGGCGGCCCGTGGACGCCCGGCGACGTGCCCCTCCTCGACGAGGCCGCCGAACTCCTCGGCGAGGACGACTCCGCCGCCCGCGCCGCCGAGGAGGCCGAACGGCAGAAGCAGATCCAGTACGCGCAGGGCGTCCTCGACGTCTCCTTCGCCTCCCGTACGTACGAGTTCGAGGACAAGACGGAGCTGGACGCGGACGCCTCCGAGGTGCTGTCCGCGCACGACATCATCGACGCCGAGCGGTTCGCCGAGCGCCACGAGGAGGCCGACCACCGCAGCGCCGCCGAGCGCGCCGCCGCCGACCGCACCTGGGCCTTCGGGCACATCATCGTCGACGAGGCGCAGGAGCTGTCCGCGATGCTGTGGCGGCTGCTCATGCGGCGCAGCCCGACCCGCTCCATGACCCTGGTCGGCGACCCGGCGCAGACCGGCGACCCGGCCGGCGTCGGCTCCTGGCGGGACATCCTCGCGCCGTACGTGGAGGACCGCTGGGAACTCGTCCGGCTCGGCGTCAACTACCGCACGCCGGCCGAGATCATGGCGGTCGCCGCCGAGGTGCGGCGCACCGCCGACCCGGGCTTCGAGCCGCCGCGCTCGGTGCGCTCCACGGGCGTCGAGCCCTGGGACCGTACGGTCGAGGACCCGGTGAAGGAGACCGCCGACGCGGTGGCCGCCGAGCTCCGGGCCGAGGGACGGATCGCGGTCATCGCCCCGGCCGGCCTCCACCCGGAGCTGATCGCCGCCCTCCCCGAGGCCTCGTACGGGCCGAAGCCCGACCTGACGCGCCCGGTCGTGCTGCTCGACCCGCGCCAGGCCAAGGGCCTCGAGTTCGACACCGTGCTCGTCGTCGACCCGGACGGCATCCGGGCCGGCGCCCCGCACGGCATCAACGACCTGTACGTGGCGCTGACCCGGGCCACCCAGCGGCTCGGCGTCATCCGGCGGGCGGCCTGAATCAGGCGGGCCTGAGCCAGACCGTCGCGAGCGGCGGCAGCGTCATCCGGACGCTCGCCGCCCGCCCGTGCCACGGCACCGACTCGGTCTTCACCGGGTCCGTGCCCACCACGTCACCGCCGCCGTACCGCGCCGCGTCCGTGTTCAGGACCTCCGTCCAGGCGGCGAAGGAGTCCGGCACCCCGAGGCGGTAGTCGTGCCGCACGACCGGGGAGAAGTTGGACACCGCGAGCAGCGGGGCGCCGATCGCGTCGAAGCGGAGGAAGGCGAAGACGTTGTCCTCCGCCGCGTCGCCGACGATCCACTGGAAGCCCTCCGGGGAGGTGTCCCGCTCCCACAGCGCCGGCGTCGCCGTGTACACCGTGTTCAGATCGCGCACCAGGTCCCGTACGCCCCGGTGGTCACCGGCCGAGTGGTACGTCTCGTCCATCAGCCACCACTCGGGCCCGTGGTCCGCCGACCACTCCGCTCCCTGGGCGAACTCCTGCCCCATGAAGAGGAGTTGCTTGCCCGGGTGGGCCCACATGAAGCCCAGATAGGCCCGGTGGTCGGCGCGTCGCTGCCACCAGTCGCCCGGCATCTTGGACACCAGCGCGCGCTTGCCGTGCACGACCTCGTCGTGGGAGATGGGCAGGATGTAGTTCTCGCTGTACGCGTACACCATCGAGAAGGTCATCTCGTGGTGGTGGTACTTGCGGTGCACCGGCTCCTTGGCGATGTAGCCGAGCGAGTCGTGCATCCAGCCCATGTTCCACTTCATGCCGAAGCCGAGCCCGCCGAAGCCGCCGGGCCCGACCTGGTCGGTCGGGCGGGTCACCCCGTCCCAGGCCGTCGACTCCTCGGCGAAGGTGATGATCCCCGGGCAGCGCTTGTAGACGGTGGCGTTCATCTCCTGGAGGAAGGCCACCGCGTCCAGGTTCTCCCGGCCACCGAACTCGTTCGGCAGCCACTCGCCGCCCTCGCGCGAGTAGTCGAGATAGAGCATCGAGGCGACCGCGTCCACGCGCAGACCGTCGAGGTGGAACTGCTCGCACCAGTAGACGGCGTTGGCGACCAGGAAGTTGCGCACCTCGGTGCGGCCGTAGTCGAACTCCAGGGTGCCCCAGTCCGGGTGCGCCGAGCGGCGCGGGTCCTCGTGCTCGTACAGCGGCCGCCCGTCGAACTCCGCGAGTGCCCAGTCGTCGCGCGGGAAGTGCGCCGGCACCCAGTCCATGAGGACGCCGATGCCGGCCTGGTGCAGTGCGTCGACGAGATGGCGGAAGTCGTCGGGGGTGCCCATGCGGGCGGTCGGCGCGTAGAAGCCGGTGACCTGGTAGCCCCACGAGCCGTGGAAGGGGTGCTCGGCGACCGCCATGAACTCCACGTGTGTGAAGCCGAGATCGCGGACGTAGGCGGGCAGCTGGTCCGCGAGCTGCCGGTACGTCAGACCCGGGCGCCAGGAGGGGAGGTGGACCTCGTAGACCGAGATCGGCGCCTCGTGGTGCGGGCGCGCCCCGCGCCGGGCCATCCAGTCGGCGTCCTGCCAGACGTGGTGGTCGGCGGTCACGACGGAGGCGGTGTTCGGCGGGCACTCGGTGCGGCGGGCCATCGGGTCGGCGCGCAGGGTGTGACTGCCGTCGGGGCGCGTGATGTCGAACTTGTAGACCGCGCCCTCGCCGACGCCCGGCACGAACAGCTCCCACACGCCGGTCGAACCGAGCGAGCGCATCGGCAGCGCGCTGCCGTCCCAGTACGTCCAGTCGCCGGTGACGCGGACGCCGCGGGCGTTGGGCGCCCACACGGTGAAGCGGGTGCCGGTGACGTTCTGGTGGGTCATGACGCGGGCGCCGAGCGCCGTCCACAGCTCCTCGTGGCGGCCCTCGCCGATGAGGTGCAGGTCGAGCTCGCCGAGGGCGGGGAGGAAGCGGTACGGGTCGTCGAGCGCGAGCTCGTCGGTGTCGTAGCGGACGCGGAGCCGGTACTCCGGGACCTTGCGGAGGCGGGGGACCAGGACCGAGAACAGTCCGTCGCCGTCCGGCTCGAGCTCGACGCGGCGCCCCTTCGGCAGGACCGCCGCCACCTCCTTCGCCCACGGCCGCAGCACCCGGATCACCACCCCGCCCTGCACGGGGTGCGCCCCGAGCAGACCGTGCGGGTCGTGGTGCTCCCCGGCGAGCAGCCGGGCCCGGTCACCGGGGTCGAGCGGTGGCGCCTGGCGTACGGCGCCGGCCGCGGCCGCCGCCGCCCGGTCCGGTGTGGCCTCCGCCCGGGGAGCGGGCGTCTTCGGCTTGCGGGCTGTCCTGCCTGCGGATCGGGCGGTCACGGGGAGGCCTCCTGAAGAGTGAGATGTGGCTGATATACGGGTCGGGCGCACCCGGCGGTTTCCACGCAAGCGCAACGCGGCGGGACGCGCAGCGGACACTCGGCCGAACGGGCGTCGCCCCGCGCGGGCCGCGTCCCACCCCCCGCCACTGCTCCGATCGGGCGCCGCCCCCTGCGGGCTGCGCCCGCGCGGGGAGGGCGTCGTTGCGACGCGTGCGGGGTCACGCTCCCCCCGCCAGGCGTTCCACCGCCGCCATCGGGACCGGCAGCCAGTCCGGGCGGTGGCGGGCCTCGTAGAGGACCTCGTAGACGGCCTTGTCGGTCTCGTAGGCGCGCAGGAGGGCGGGGTGGTCGCGGGGGTCCGACCCCGACGCCTCCGCGTAGCCGGTGCAGTAGGCGGCGCGGCAGCGGGCCGCCCAGTCGGCGTTCCAGGGGCGGTGGGTACGGGCCGCGTAGTCGAAGGAGCGGAGCATGCCCGCGATGTCGCGGACCGGGGGCTGCGCGCTGCGCCGCTCGGCCAGCGGCTTCGCGGGTTCGCCCTCGAAGTCGATGACCGCCCACGCGCCGTCCGAGCCGCGCAGCGTCTGGCCCAGGTGCAGGTCGCCGTGGATGCGCTGGAGCGGGGTCGCGCCGCCCGCGTCGCCGGCGGCGGCGAAGACGGCCCGCAGCCCCGGGACGTACGGCAGGAGCGCGGGCACCGCCTGCGCGGCGGCGTGCAGCCGGGCGTCCATCGCGGCGGCCAGGTGCGCGGCCCGGTCCCGCCGGAGATGCTCGGTGGGCAGGGCGGTGGCCAGGGCGAGGTGCACCTCGGCGGTGGCCCGGCCGAGGGCCCGCGCCTCCGTCGTGAACTCCCGCCCGTCGGCGAGCGCGTCCAGGGCGAGCCGCCACCCGTCCCGCGAGCCGCGCAGGAAGGGCTGCAGCACACCGAGGGTGGCCTGCTCGGTCTCGAACCAGGCGACCGGCGCCGGGACCCGCTCGCAGCCGGCCCGGGCGAGCGCGAGCGGCAGTTCCAGGTCCGGGTTGGCGCCCGGGCTGACCCGCCGGAAGATCTTGAGGATGTACGAATCGCCGTAGACGAGCGAGGAGTTGGACTGCTCGGCGTCGAGCATCCGCGGGGCGAGCGCGGGCGGCAGCGGGGTCGTGCCGTGGAAGCGCAGCGGGCCGATCCGGCCGGGCGAGCGCAGCCGTTCGTAGAGCAGTCCGGCGAGCCGCGGGTCGCGCAGCCCCTCGTAGACCGCCCGGCCCGCCAGTGGGCCCTGACGGATCCGCCCGATCATGGCGGGGGCGAGGCGCGGCGGCAGCTGGGGCCGCACCCCGAGGAGCAACTGGTAGCAGTCGGCGGGCGTTCCGGCCGGGCGGCCGGGCTGTTCGACCCGTACGAGCAGATGGAGGAGACCGGGCCCGGTGCCGTCCAGCGGAAGGAGCTCGGTGGCCGCGTCCAGGGTGAATCCGGTGACCCGGCGGCCCTTGCCGGCGAACCAGCGCTGCCGGGGCAGCCAGGCGTGCAGCAGGGGCGTGAGCGACGGAAGGAGGGCGTCGGGAGCCCGGGTAGTGGATGCGGCGGTCTCCGGCATGGCATCGCGTCCTTTCCCCGGGGTGCGCACGGTGGGTTCGTATGCGTTCAAATGCGCAGATTGTCCCGGATGGCGGCTTCGGCTGTCCGGCTGTGCGGGACGTGTCGGAGGGGAAGATCCGTACGGGCCCGGCAAGAAGGCCCGTACGTACCCACCCGGCATGAGGCGGTGGAAACCGCCTCACACGGGACAGAACTGAAATGACGGTACTTCAGGATCGCTTGAGGCGGAACCAGTAGAACCCGTGCCCGGCCAGGGTCAGCAGATACGGCCACTGGCCGATCGGCGGGAACTCCACCCCGCCGATCAGCTCGACCGGCTTCACCCCGTCGAAGCGGCGCAGATCGAGCTCCGTCGGCTGCGCGAACCGGGAGAAGTTGTTCACGCAGAGGACCAGATCGTCGCCATCCTCACGGAGGAACGCGAGCACCGCCGGGTTCGACGACGGCAGTTCGGCGTACGAGCCGAGCCCGAACGCGCGGTTCTGCTTACGGATCTCGATCATCCGCTTCGTCCAGTGCAGCAGCGAGGACGGCGAGGCCATCCCCGCCTCCACATTGGTCACCTGGAAGCCGTGCACCGGGTCCATGATGGCCGGCAGGAAGAGCCGGCCCGGATCGCAGGACGAGAAGCCCGCGTTGCGGTCCGGGGTCCACTGCATCGGGGTGCGCACCCCGTCCCGGTCGCCGAGCCAGATGTTGTCGCCCATGCCGATCTCGTCGCCGTAGTAGAGCACCGGCGAGCCCGGCAGCGAGAACAGCAGCGCGGTGAACAGCTCCATCTGCTTGCGGTCGTTGTCGAGGAGCGGGGCGAGCCGCCGCCGGATGCCGATGTTGGCCCGCATCCGCGGGTCCTTGGCGTACTCGGCGTACATGTAGTCGCGCTCTTCGTCCGTGACCATCTCGAGCGTCAGCTCGTCGTGGTTGCGCAGGAAGATGCCCCACTGGCAGCCGGACGGGATCTCCGGCGTCTTCGCCAGGATCTCGGAGACCGGGATGCGCGACTCACGCCGTACGGCCATGAAGATCCGCGGCATCACCGGGAAGTGGAAGGCCATGTGGCACTCGTCGCCGCCGGAGCGGAAGTCGCCGAAGTAGTCGACGACGTCCTCCGGCCACTGGTTGGCCTCGGCGAGCAGCACCGTGTCCGGGTAGTGCTCGTCGATCTCCTTGCGCACCCGCTTGAGGAAGGTGTGGGTCGCGGGCAGGTTCTCGCAGTTGGTGTCCTCCTCCTGGTACAGGTACGGCACCGCGTCGAGCCGGAAGCCGTCGATGCCCAGGTCCAGCCAGAAGCGCAGGGCCGAAAGGATCTCCTCCTGCACCCGCGGGTTCTCGTAGTTGAGGTCCGGCTGGTGGGAGAAGAAGCGGTGCCAGTAGTACTGCTTGCGCACCGGGTCGAAGGTCCAGTTGGACGTCTCGGTGTCGACGAAGATGATCCGCGCGTCCGGGTACTGCTTGTCGTCGTCGGCCCAGACGTAGTAGTCCCCGTAAGGGCCCTCGGGGTCGCTGCGCGACTCCTGGAACCACGGGTGCGCGTCGCTCGTGTGGTTCATGACGAAGTCGATGATCACGCGCATCCCGCGCGCGTGCGCCGCGTCCACGAACTCCACGAAGTCGGCGAGATCGCCGAACTCGGGCAGCACGGACGTGTAGTCGGCGACGTCGTAGCCGCCGTCCCGCAGCGGGGACTTGAAGAACGGGGGCAGCCAGAGGCAGTCCACGCCCAGCCACTGGAGATAGTCCAGACGGGACGTGATGCCCTTCAGGTCGCCGACACCGTCGCCGTTGCTGTCCTGGAAGGAGCGGACCAGGACCTCGTAGAAGACGGCCCGTTTGAACCAGTCGGGGTCGCGGTCCCGGGCGGGGGTGTCCTCGAAGGTGTCGGGGACGGGTTCGTTGACTGTCATGACGTGGGTGACCCTCCGGTCTGCGGGGACGGTCGCAGGACGAGTACGTGCGCGGGTGTGACACCCGGTTCCAGGCGTACGTAGTTGGCCCTGCCCCAGTGATAGGTCTCGCCGGTGAGCTCGTCGCGCACCGGCACGGTCTCGTGCCAGGCGAGGCCGAGTTCCGGCATGTTCAACGAGACCGTGGCCTCCTGGGTGTGGTGGGGGTCGAGGTTCGCCACCACCAGGACGGTGTTCGCGTCCGAGCGCTTGGCGTACGCGATGACGGCGTCGTTGTCGGTGGCGTGGAAGGTCAGGTTCCGCAGCCGGCGCAGCGCCGGGTTGCGGCGCCTGATCCGGTTCAGGTTCGTGATCAGCGGGGCGATCGAGGCGCCCGAGCGTTCCGCCGACTCCCAGTCCCTCGGCCGGAGTTGGTACTTCTCCGAGTCCAGGTACTCCTCGCTGCCGTCCCGCAGCGCGGTGCCCTCGCACAGCTCGTACCCCGCGTACATGCCCCAGGCGGGCGAGAGGGTCGCGGCGAGCACCGCCCGCACCTCGAAGGCCGGCCGGCCGCCGTGCTGGAGATAGGCGTGCAGGATGTCCGGGGTGTTCACGAAGAGGTTCGGGCGCATGTGCGCGGCCGCGTCCCCGGACAGCTCCGTCAGGTACTCGGTCAGCTCCGCCTTGGTGTTGCGCCAGGTGAAGTAGGTGTACGACTGCTGGAAGCCGACCGAGCCGAGGGCGTGCATCATCGCGGGGCGGGTGAACGCCTCCGCCAGGAAGATCACGTCCGGGTCCCGGCCGTTGATCTCGCCGATCACCCGCTCCCAGAACACCACCGGCTTGGTGTGCGGGTTGTCGACCCGGAAGATCCGCACCCCGTGGTCCATCCAGTGCCGGAGTACCCGCACCGTCTCCGCCACGATCCCGTCCATGCGGTCGCCGGCGCCGTCGAAGTCGATGGGATAGATGTCCTGGTACTTCTTCGGCGGGTTCTCGGCGTACGCGATCGAGCCGTCGGGCCGGCGCGTGAACCACTCCGGATGCTTCTCCACCCACGGGTGGTCCGGCGAGCACTGCAGCGCGAAGTCGAGCGCGATCTCAAGCCGCAGCTCGCGCGCCTTCGCCACGAACGCGTCGAAGTCCTCGATCGTGCCCAGGTCCGGGTGGACCGCGTCGTGCCCGCCCTCCGGCGAGCCGATCGCCCACGGCACGCCCACGTCCTCGGGGCTCGCCGACAGCGAGTTGTTCGGGCCCTTGCGGTGGGTCACGCCGATCGGGTGGATCGGCGGCAGGTACACCACGTCGAAGCCCATCGCCGCGATGGCCGGAAGTCGCTTCGCCGCCGTGCGGAACGTGCCCGGCTTCGTCCGGCCGCGGACCTTCCGTACGCCCTCGGAACGCGGGAAGAACTCGTACCAGGAGCCGAACAGGGCCCGCTCCCGCTCCACCCGCAGCGGCAACGCGGGGGACTGGCTGACCAGTTCACGCAGCGGATGCCGGTCCAGGGCCTCCACCACCCGCGGCGCCAGGGCCGCCGCCAGGCGCACCGCCGCCGGCCGGGACTCGTCGCGCAGCGTGTCCGCGACCGCGAGCACCGCCTCCCGGCCGCCGCCCTTCTTCGGCACGCCCTTCGCGGCCCGCTCGTGCAGCTCCGCGCCCTCGGCCAGGACCAGTTCGGAGTCGATCCCCGCCGGGATCTTGATCTTCGCGGTGTGCCGCCAGGTCGCGAGCGGATCGCTCCAGGCCTCGACGGTGTACGTCCACGGGCCCTCGGCATCCGGCGTGACCTCGGCGCCCCACCGGTCCGTGCCCGGCGCCAGCTCCCGCATCGGGATCCAGGGCCCGGGCCGCCCGGACGGCCCGCGCAGCACGACATTGGCGGCGACGGCGTCATGCCCCTCCCGGAAGACGGTGGCCGTGACCTCGAAGGTCTCGCCCACCACCGCCTTCGCGGGGCGGCGGCCACAGTCGACCGACGGGCGGACGTCCAGGACGGGAATACGTCCCATGAGCGGGTTCACGGCATCACCTGAGGTTCGCGAGGGTGCGGGTGGTGTGCGCTCTTTCTAGCTCCGTCGACGGCCGGGGAGTTGAGGGCATGGCCACTCCCGTGCGCGTTCACTCGGATGGCGGGTCTCGGAGGGGTGCAGCGGGGTACGAGAAGGAGCCTTCCCCCGGATATCGGGTGGGCAATCCGGAGCTTTGTTAACTACTCGGGCGTAGCGAATCGGGCAAGAACGACTCCCGGACAAGAAGACGACGGAAGACCGGCCCCGTCCGCAGGGGGACGGGGCCGGTCTCTTCCGGGACCTGTCTCCCGGTCACTTCCGCCAGAACAGGTGGTGGGTGACACCGCTGGGGCTCGGGACCACGTCCAGGTGGAAGCGGTCGAGGAGTTCCTCGGGGGACTCCCAGAGCTTCAGGCCGGTGCCGAGCTTCACCGGCGAGACCGCCACGTGCAGGGAGTCCACCAGGTCGGCGTCCAGGAACTCCCGGATCGTGGTGACCCCGCCGCCGAGGCGTACGTCCTTGCCGTCGGCCGCCTCGCGCGCCTGCCGGAGGACCGTGGCCGGGTCGGCGTCCACGAAGTGGAAGGTGGTGTCGGAGAGCGTGAACGAGGGGCGAAGGTGGTGGGTCAGCACGAACACCGGGGTGTGGAACGGCGGCTCGTCTCCCCACCAGCCCTGCCACTCCAGGTCCTGCCACGGGCCGCGCTGCGGCCCGAACTTGTTGCGGCCCATGATCTCGGCGCCGATGTTGTGCGAGAAGTCCCGGACCAGGTAGTCGTCCAGGCCCCGGCTGCCGCCCTCCTCGGTACGCGTCGGCCAGCTCGCCGTGGCCCCGCACCAGGCGAAGATCCGCGCCGGGTCGATGTGGCTGCCGAACGGGTGCTCCAGGGACTGGTCCTCGCCCGCCGCGATCCCGTCGCTGGAGACATTGAAGTTCTGGACCTTCAGCAGTTGCCGTGCCATGAGGTGGTGTTCCTTCCGGGCCGAGCGATGGGTGTGGTGTCGATGATGAGACTCCCCGGGACGGGAGAACTCATCGCCGCGCCGCCGTGCCTTCGGCTCGCGCCACCACGCGCCGTGGCGCGCCGCCCTGTACGTGCTCTAACGTCCGGTCACGGAACACGGCGGACGCACAGCGTGGTGCTTCCGCCCCGCTCCGTCACCTCCTGCGAAGGTGGAACGCGTGAAGGCAATCCGTCGGTTCACCGTGCGTCCCGTCCTCCCCGACACCCTGCGACCCCTCGCCGACCTGGCACGCAACCTGCGCTGGTCCTGGCACGACCCCACCCGCGAACTCTTCGGGGCCGTCGACCCCGAGGCGTTCCGCGCCGCCGACGGCGACCCCGTCCGCGCGCTCGGCGCCATCGACTCCGGCCGGCTCGCCGCGCTCGCCGCCGACCCGGACTTCCTGGCCCGGCTGCGCGCCGCGGCCGACGACCTCGACCGCTATCTGACCGAACCCCGCTGGTACCAGGGCCGGCCCGGCGACCTGCCCGCCTCGATCGCCTACTTCTCGCCCGAGTTCGGCGTCACCGGCGCCCTCCCGCAGTACTCCGGCGGCCTCGGCATCCTCGCCGGCGACCACCTCAAGGCCGCCAGCGACCTCGGCGTACCGCTGATCGCCGTCGGACTGCTCTACCGCCACGGCTACTTCCGGCAGTCGCTCTCCCGCGACGGCTGGCAGCAGGAGCACTACCCGGTGCTCGACCCGGGCGAACTCCCGCTCTCCCTGCTGCGCGAGCCCGACGGCGCCCCCGCCCGGGTCACCCTCGCCCTGCCCGGCGGGCGCAGCCTGCACGCCCACATCTGGCTCGCCCGGGTCGGCCGCGTACCCCTGCTCATGCTCGACTCGGACGTCGAGGAGAACGCACCCGGCGAACGCGAGGTCACCGACCGGCTGTACGGCGGCGGCAGCGAGCACCGGCTGCTCCAGGAGATGCTGCTCGGCATCGGCGGCGTCCGCGCCCTCCGTACGTACGGCCGCCTCACCGGCACCCCCGCGCCCGAGGTCTTCCACACCAACGAGGGCCACGCCGGCTTCCTCGGCCTGGAACGCATCCGCGAACTCGCGGAACCGGCGGCCGACGGGCGCGACCACGACCGCGACCGCCCCGGGCTCGACTTCGACGCCGCCCTCGAAGCCGTCCGCGCCGGGACCGTGTTCACCACCCACACCCCCGTGCCCGCCGGCATCGACCGCTTCGACCGCGCCCTGGTCGCCCGCCACCTCGGCGAGGACGGCGCGCTGCCCGGCGTCGACACCGGCCGGATCCTCGCCCTCGGCGACGAGACCCCGCTCGGCGGCGACCCCGGCGTCTTCAACATGGCCGCCATGGGTCTGCGCCTCGCCCAGCGCGCCAACGGCGTGTCCACCCTCCACGGCTCCGTCAGCCGCGCCATGTTCGCCGGCCTGTGGCCCGGCTTCGACGCCGCCGAACTCCCGCTCACCTCCGTCACCAACGGCGTGCACGCCCCCACCTGGACCGCCCCCGAGGTCGCCGCGCTCGGCCCCGACGCGGACGACCGGGAGCTGTGGGAGCTGCGCCGCACCCTGCGCGAACGCCTCGTGCTCGACGTACGGCAGCGGCTGCGGGCCTCCTGGCGGCAGCGCGGCGCGGCCGCCGCCGAACTCGGCTGGACCGACTCCGTCCTCGACCCCGACGTCCTCACCATCGGCTTCGCCCGACGCGTCCCCTCGTACAAGCGCCTCACCCTGATGCTGCGCGACAAGGACCGGCTGCGGGCGCTGCTCCTGCACCCCGAGCGGCCGGTGCAGCTGGTCGTCGCGGGCAAGGCGCACCCGGCCGACGACGGCGGCAAGAAGCTGGTGCAGGAGCTCGTACGGTTCGCCGACGACCCGCGGGTGCGGCACCGGATCGTCTTCCTGCCCGACTACGGCATGGGCATGGCCCGCGGCCTCTACCCGGGCTGCGACGTCTGGCTGAACAACCCGCTGCGCCCCCTGGAGGCCTGCGGCACCAGCGGCATGAAGGCCGCGCTCAACGGCTGTCTCAATCTGTCCGTCCTGGACGGCTGGTGGGACGAGTGGTTCGAGCCGGACTTCGGCTGGGCCATCCCCACCGCCGACGGCGCCGCCGCGCTCGACGAGGAGCGCCGCGACGACCTGGAGGCCGCCGCGCTCTACGAGCTGATCGAGCGCCGCGTCGCGCCCCGCTTCTACGACCGGGGCCCCGACGGCGTGCCGGCCGGCTGGACCGCGATGGTCCGGCGCACCCTCGCCGACCTCGGCCCCAAGGTGCTCGCCGACCGGATGGTGACGGAGTACGTGGAGCGCCTGTACGCCCCCGCCGCCGCCGCGCACCGGGCGCTCGGCCCCGACGAGGCCCGCGAACTCGCCGCCTGGAAGGCCCGGGTACGGGCCGCCTGGCCCAAGGTGTCGGTCGACCACGTGGAGGTCGGCGACGACCTCCGGGACGCGGAACTGGGCGCGACCCCGGCCGTCCGGGTCCGGGTCGCCCTCGGCGAACTGCGCCCCGAGGACGTCGAGGTGCAGGCCGTGACCGGCCGCGTGGACGCCGACGACCGCCTGCTCGACCCGCGCACCGTCGTCCTCAAGCCCACCGGCGGCCCGGACCTGGACGCCCGCCACCCCTACGCGGGCACCCTCTCCCTCACCCGCACGGGCCCCTTCGGCTGCACGGTCCGCGTCCTTCCCGCACACCCCCTGCTGGCCCACCCGGCGGAGCTGGGGCTGGCCGTGCTCCCGGCGGAGACGACGGGGGAGGGGGCGGGGGTGCTGCTGCGCTGAGGGGCGCGGGTACCCGGAACGCAACAGACGGTCCCCGGGGCGAAGCCGCCCCGGGGACCGTCGATGTGATGCGTTGTCAGCGCGGCTGCGCCGCGGCCTCCCTTACGGGAAGGTCAGCTTGAAGCTGTTGATGTAGCCGGTGTCGGCAGAGGCCTTGTCCTGGACGCGGAGCTTCCAGGTGCCGTTGGCGACCTCGGAGGAGGCGTTCACGGTGTAGGTCTGCTGGATGTTGTCGGTGCTGCTGCCGGTCCGGTTGTGCAGGTTGTAGACCGAGCCGTCGGGGGCGATGAGGTCCACGACGAGGTCACCGATCCAGGTGTGGACGATGTCCACGCCGACCGCCAGGTTGCTGGGCGCGTTGCCGCTGATGCCCGTGACGGTCACCGAGGAGGTCACCGCGGTGCCGGGGTAGTCCGGGATGGTGACGTTGGTGTCGTTGGTGAAGACGGTGCCGCCACCGCCGCCACCGCCCGGGCGGGAACCGACGGCGATGCCGGCCCAGGCGTTCTCCACGGCCGTGACCTCGGCGCTGCCCGCGCCGTACAGCTCGGTGGCCGCCGCGACCGTACCGGTGCGGGCACCGGCGTAGTTGGTGGTCGAGCTGAACTTGGTGGTGAGCGCCTTGAACCAGATCAGCGCGGCCTTGTCCCGGCCGATGCCGGTGACGGGCAGGCCGTCCGAGGTCGGCGAGTTGTAGCTCACGCCGTTGATCGTCTTGGCGCCGCTGCCCTCGGAGAGCAGGTAGAACCAGTGGTTCGCCGGGCCCGAGGAGTAGTGGACGTCGACGTTGCCGATGCCCGAGTACCAGTAGTCCTTGGACGCGCCGTCCTTGCTCGGCTTGTCCATGTAGCGCAGCGGGGTGCCGTCGCCGTTGATGTTGATCTTCTCGCCGACCAGGTAGTCGCCCTGGTCGGTGGCGTTGTTGGCGTAGAACTCGACCGCCGCCGCGAAGATGTCCGAGGTGGCCTCGTTGAGGCCGCCGGACTCGCCGCTGTAGTTCAGGCCCGCGGTCTCGGAGGTGACACCGTGCGTCATCTCGTGCGCGGCCACGTCGATCGAGGTGAGCGGGTGGGTGTTGCTGGTGCCGTCACCGTAGGTCATGCAGAAGCAGGAGTCGTCCCAGAACGCGTTGACGTACGCGTTGCCGTAGTGGACCCGGGAGTACGCGCCGACACCGTCACCGCGGATACCGGTGCGGCCCTGCACGTTCTTGTAGTAGTCCCAGGTGAGCGCGGCGCCGTAGTGCGCGTCGGCGCCGGCGGTCTCCTTGTTGGAGGCCAGGCCGTTGCCCCAGGTGTCGGTGCTGTTGGTGAACAGCGTGCCGGTGCCGGAGGTGCCGCCGTTGAGGTTGTACGTCTTGTGGTTGCCGCGCGTCGTGTCGGTGAGGCTGTACGACGGGGCGGTGCCGAGCGTCACCTGGCCGCTGTACATGGTGTTGCCGACGCCGGTCTCGATGGCCTGCCACTCGTAGAGCTTGGCACCGGTCTTGGCGTCCGTGATCACGTGCAGCGCGTTCGGGGTGCCGTCGTGCTGGAGACCGCCGACGATGGTCTCGTAGGCGAGGACGGGCGTGCCGTTCGCGGCCCAGACGACCTTGCGCGGGGCGGTGCTCGCCTTGGGGGACTTGGCGCCCTCGGCGTTGGCACGGCCGAGCGCCTGCTTCTCGGCGGCGGCCGGGGCGACGGTCGCCGCGGCGACGTCGACCTTGGTGATGTCCGCGCGGGTGGCCTTGGTCACCGAGGCGGTGGCGCCGGCCTTGGTCTCCTCGACGATGAGGTCGCCGCCGAGCACCGGGAGGCCCTGGAAGGTGCGCTCGTAGCGCGTGTGGGTCGAGCCGTCGCGGCTCTGGACCACGTCGCGGACGACCAGCTTCTCCTGGGCGCCGAGGCCGAGCTGCTTGGCCGTGGCGGCGGTGTCGGCCTGGGCGGCGCGGATCAGCTCCGCGCGCTTGGCCGGGGAGAGGTCGGCCGGCAGCTTGCCGGGGTTGGCCTTGCCGGCCGCCTGCGCCTGGGGCGCGGCGCCGAGCTGGTCGGCGGTGGCGGAACCGGTCTGGACGCCGACCGCGATCATGGCGGCGGCAGCGATCAGAGCGCCGGTCGCGGTGGCGCGACGGCTGGGCGTGGATCTCACGCAGACTCCTTTTGCGAGGGGGGTACCGGCCGGCTGGGTGGGGCCGTCCGGGCGGAGCAAAGAGAGAGAGCTGTGGAGCACGTGCGGGTGAACGGCTGAACGCGTTTGCGAAGGGCCGGGGGAAGAGTGACAGGTGTGGACCGCACCTGTCAGGAGCGCGTCAACAAGTTGGCCGGAATTCGTCCGCTGGCCGAAGGGGGCTGTTCGTTAAGCGGACGTTTCACCGATCATGACGGCGATGCCGTCGAGCGTTCTCCTGAGGCCGAATTCGAAGAGCGACTCCAGGTCGAGCGCGAAACCGCCCTCCTCTGTCAGGGCGTTGAGGAGAGGGTAGGAACCGGCCGACCGGATCGCGTCGAACCGTGGCTCATTCCTTTCCCTCCACTCCTCGCCCGACAAGCCCGTCTCCTGGCGCGCCCGCTCCTCCAAGTCCTCCGCCATTCCCACCCCTTGGACATAGGCGAAGATCGCCAGATGGCTGTGCAGCTTCTGCCCCGCCGTCATCGGCGTGGACCGCAGCACCGCGAGCACCCACTCCGTGTACGCCGGCGCGTGCGGCGCGGCGACCGGCCGCATGAAACCCGCCATCGCGTGCGCCATCCACCGGTGCCGCGCGTACACCCCGCGCAGCCAGCGCGCGCCGCGGTCGAGCCCCGTACGCCAGTCGGCCGGAACCGGACCCAGCGGCAGCTCCGCGCACACCGCGTCCGTCATCAGCCGCACCAGCTCGCCCTTGCCCGGGACATGCCGGTACAGCGCCGTCGTCGACACCGACAGAACCGTCGCGAGCCGCCGCATCGTGAGCGCGCCGAGCCCCTCCGCGTCGGCCAGTCCGATCGCCGCGGCGACGATCCGCCCCCGGCTGAGCTGCGCCGCCGACCGGTCCGCCGGCACCGCGACGACCACCGTCCCCACTCCCGGCTCCGGCCGCACCAGACCCTCCCGGCGCAGCGCGGCGAGCGCCTTCGTCGCCGTGGCCATCGCGACCCCCCACTCCCGGGTGATGGCCCGCGTCGACGGCACCCGGTCACCCGGCGCGAGAGCGCCGGAGCGGATCCGGCGGGCGATCTCGTCGGCGATGGCGAGATAGGGCGGCTGATGTGTCACGGCGCGCGAGTGTACTCGTGCGACCGGCACGCCGTACACGGGTGTGACCTGCGGTTTTCCGGTACGGGGGCGTTCGGGTACGGCTCCGGGAGCCGCGGAACCCCAGCCGCGAACCGTCAGCCCACCAGGCTGTCCCGCCACGCCCGGTGCAGGCCCGCGTAGTGGCCGTCCCCGCGGACCAGGGAGGCGGGGGTGCCGTCCTCGACGAGGCGGCCCGCGTCCATGACGAGGACGCGGTCGGCGACCTCGACCGTGGAGAGGCGGTGGGCGATCACGACGGCCGTGCGGCCGGCGAGGACCGTGTTCATGGCGCGCTGGACGGCGCGCTCGCCGGGGACGTCGAGGGAACTGGTCGCCTCGTCGAGGATGAGGACGGCCGGGTCCGCGAGGAGCGCGCGGGCGAAGGCGACCAGCTGGCGCTGGCCCGCGGAGATGCGGCCGCCACGTTTGCGCACGTCCGTGTCGTAACCGTCCGGGAGGCCCGCGATGAAGTCGTGCGCGCCGATCGCCTTGGCCGCCTGCTCGATCTCCGCGCGGCTCGCGTCCGGCCGCCCGATCGCGATGTTCTCCGCGACCGTGCCCGAGAACAGGAACGCCTCCTGCGTCACCATCACCACCCCGCGCCGCAGTTCCGGCGTCGCCAGGTCCCGCAGGTCGACCCCGTCGAGCAGCACCCGCCCGTCCGTCGGGTCGTAGAACCGGGCGAGCAGCTTCGCCAGCGTCGACTTGCCCGCACCGGTCGCGCCGACCACCGCCACCGTCTGCCCGGCCGGGATCGTCAGGTCGAAGCGCGGCAGCACCTCGCCGCCGGTCCGGTACGCGAAGCGGACGCCCTCGAAGACGACCTCCCGCCCCGGCGCGCCCGTCCGCTCCGGCAGCGGCCGCGGCGCCGCCGTCTCCGGGACGCCCGGCTCCTGCGCGAGCAGCCCCGCGATCTTGGTGAGCGAGGCCGCCGCCGACTCGTACGCGTTGAGGAACATCCCGAGCCGGTCGATCGGGTCGTACAACCGCCGTACGTACAGCACCGCCGCCGCGAGCACGCCCAGCTCCAGCGAGCCGTCCGCGACCCGCACCGCACCCCACAGACACATCCCGGCCACCGCCGTGTTCGCGACCAGGCGCGAACCGACGACGTACCGCGCCATCTCCAGGAGCGCGTCCCCGTTGCTGCGCTCGTGCCGCCGGTTCAGCGCCGCGAACTCCGCGTCGTTCGCCCTCTCCCGGCGGAACGCCCGTACCGGCCGGATCCCGTTCATCGTCTCCGCGAACTTCACGATCACCCCGGCGATCGCCGTCGACCGCTCCCCGAACACCACCGCCGAGCGGCGCCGATAGCGCCGTACGAGCAGATACAGCGGCCCGAACGACGCCACCGCCACCGCGCCGATCCCCAGATCCAGCCACAGCAGCATCAGCGAGATCGAGACGAAGGACAGGACGACGCCGATGAGTTCCTGCAGGCCCTCGGAGAGCAGCTCGCGCAGCGACTCGACGTCCGTCGTCGACCGGGAGATCAGCCGGCCGGAGGTGTAGCGCTCGTGGAAGTCCACACTGAGCACCTGCGCGTGCCGGAAGATCCGCCCGCGGAGGTCGAGCAGCACGTCCTGGTTGATCCGCGCCGCCGCCCGTACGAACGCGTACTGCAGCAGCCCGCCGCCCGCCGCGCACGCCAGATATCCGAGCGCGACCACGATCAGCGGCCCGTGGTCCCCGTCCCGGAACGCCGGCACACCCCGGTCGATCGCGTACGCCACGAGCAACGGGCCCGCCTGCAGCGCCGCCTGCTGTACGAGCAGCAGCAGCGCGGCGACCGCGACGCGCGCCCGGTGCGCGGCGAGCAGCGAGCGGAGCAGCCGGCCGGTCGCGCCGGGCGCGGTGGGCAGGTCGTCCTGGTCGAAGGGGTCGGGGTTCACGGGCGCGGGCGCCGGCGTGGGCATCTCCTCTACGGGCGGCTCCGCCGCCGTGGCCGGCGCCGCCGACTCGGTGTCCGTCATCGTGCCCCCTCGTACTCGCCGTGCTCGTCGTGCTTGTCGTGCTCGTCGTCCGCGCCCGACATGAGCCAGGCGTACTCCGCGCTCTCCCGCAGCAGTTCCTGATGTGTGCCCACCGCCGTGATCCGGCCGCCGGACAGGAGCGCCACCCGGTCCGCGAGCAGCACCGTAGACGGGCGGTGCGCCACCACCAGGGCGGTGGTGTCGCGCAGCACCTCCCGCAGCGCCGCCTCGACCCGGGCCTCGGTGTGCACGTCGAGCGCGGACAGCGGGTCGTCCAGGACCAGGAAGCGCGGCCGGCCGACCACCGCGCGGGCCAGCGCGAGCCGTTGGCGCTGGCCGCCGGACAGGCTCAGCCCCTGCTCGCCGACCCCGGTCGCGGGGCCCTCCGGCAGCCGGTCCACGAAGCCCTCGGCCTGGGCCACGGCCAGCGCGCGCCGCAGCTCCGGCTCGCCCGCGTCGGGCCCGGCGCCCATCAGGACGTTCGTGGCGATGCTCGCCGAGAACAGGGTGGGTTCCTCGAAGGCCACCGCCACGAGCGACCGCAGCCGGTCGCGGGGCATGAGGGTGATGTCCGCCCCGTCGAGCAGGATCCGCCCGCCGGTCGGCTCGTGCAGACGCGGTACGAGCGCGGTGAGCGTGGTCTTGCCGCAGCCGGTCCCGCCGACGAGCGCCATCGTCTCGCCGGGCCGGATGTGCAGATCGACCCCGTCGAGCACGGGCGCCGCGTCCCCCGGAGCGTCGGGATACCGGAACACGACCCCCTCGAACCGCACCCCGTCCGCGACGCCGGCCGTGTCGGCGGTGTCGGCCGCGTCCGCGATGCCGTCCCCGGCCGCATCCGCCTCCTCCGCCGCGTCCATCACCTCGAAGTACCGTTCCGTCGCCGTCGCCGCCTCCTGGCTCATCGCCAGCAGGAAGCCGATCGACTCCACCGGCCAGCGCAGCGCCAGCGCCGTCGACAGGAACGCCACCAGCGTGCCCGCCGACAGCTCGTCGTCGGCGACCTGCACGGTGCCGAGCACCAGCGCCGCGCCCACCGCGAGCTCCGGCAGGAAGGTGATGAGGGCCCAGATGCCGGCGAGCAGGCGGGCCTTGGCCAGTTCCGTGCCGCGCAGCCGCTCCGCCAGGGACCGGAACGCCGCCGCCTGGCTGCGGTGGCGGCCGAAGCCCTTGACGATGCGGATGCCGAGGACGCTCTCCTCGACCACCGTCGTCAGATCGCCCACCTGGTCCTGCGCCCGCCGCGCGACCACCGCGTACTTGCGCTCGAAGAGCGAGCAGAGGATCACCATCGGTACGACCGGCGTGAGCAGCACCAGGCCGAGCGTCCAGTCCTGGGCGAGCAGCACCGCGTAACCGGCCAGGATCGTCACGCCGTTGACGAGGAGGAAGGTCAGCGGGAACGCCAGGAACATCCGGACCAGCATCAGGTCCGTCGTGCCGCGCGACAGGAGCTGGCCGGAGGCCCAGCGGTCGTGGAAGGCGATCGGGAGGCGCTGGAGCCGCCGGTACAGCGCGGCCCGCATGCTCGCCTCGACGCCGGCCAGCGGCCGGGCCACCAGCCAGCGCCGGAAGCCGAAGAGGACCGCCTCGGCGATCCCGAGCAGCAGCAGATACAGCGCGCCGAACCACACCCCGGTCGTGTCGCCGGCCGTGACCGGCCCGTCGACCAGCCACTTCAGGACGAGCGGGATGACGAGGGACAGACAGGAGGCCACGATCGCGACGAACGCGGCCGTGAACAACCGGGCGCGCACGGGCCGTACGTACGGCCACAGGCGCAGCAACGAGTGGACGGCGGACCGGGAGCCGGCGGCGGCTTGTGCCGGTGTGTCCTTGGTGGGTGCATGTTTCTCGGGCATCAGGACCGAGCCTAGGGTTCGCCTCTGACATCCCTCATGTGGTTTTCCGGCCGCCAGTACCCGCGGTGGCATCCCGTACGATCTGCGCTCGACGATCAGGGGCGGGAAGCAAGGGGTGGGGAACATCGTGGTGAACAGAGCGGGGAACAGAGCGGGGAACACGCGCGTGCGCAGAACGGCCGCGGCGCTGCCGCTGCTGCTCACGGCACTGACCGCGTGCCAGTCCGGCGGCGGCGCGGCGGACGCGAAGGAGCCGAAGCCGACGGGCACGCCCGTGTACGAGGTACGGCTGGACGACCAGCTCTCGGCCGCCTCCCGGGCGACCACGGCGGCCGGCTCGTCCGCCTTCACCTGGACGCTCACCTACGGCTCGGCCAAGGGCACGGCCGTGGACCGCACGACCGGCACGCAGGACTACGCGAAGAAGACGGCCCGCGCCGAGCGCGTCCTGGACATCCCGCGTCGCTTTCCGGAGGACGCCGCCGCCGAAATCGGTGGCCGGTCCGGTGCGAGGCCCGTGACCGAGGTGTACGAGGTCCAGGGCAACCAGGTCGACTACCGGACCCGGCAGGGCGGCTGGCTGCGCTACTCCTCGCAGGCGTCCATGGACGTCGTCGACCTCTTCGGCCCCATGCTCACGCGGGCCGGTGACGCCGCTCCGTTCGGTGGGACCCTCGCCGAGGTGGTGCGGAACTCCGACGCCGAGAAGCAGCCGGCCAAGGGCGCCGACGGCAGCCGCACGTACGAGCTGGCCATCGCCTCCCGGACGGCCGACCCCGCACTGCCGGCGAGCCTCACGCCTTCGCCCGCGTACAACAGGAGCAGCGCGCGGGTCGCGTTGACCGTCGTCCTCGACGGGCAGGGCCGGCTCACCCGCGCGAGCGCCGACTACACGCCCCTCCTGGCGGCGATGCACGAGGACGGCGTCCTCAAGGGCGTCACCTCCCTCAAGGCCGAGTACGTCCTCACCGGCCTCGGCAGCACCACCGTCCCCGCCCCGACCGCGGGGAAGAGCGGCACGCTGGAGGACGCCGAGAAGGCCCTCGCCCCGCTCGCCGAGGTGAAGCCCGGCTCCTGCGGCTCCGCCGACACCGGCCTCGGCGGCAGCATCGCCCTGGTGCGTACCGTCCCCTGCGGGAAGGACGCCGACCTGCGGGTCTTCGGCCAGGTGAAGATCAAGGACACCATCCAGGGGAACCCGACCGGCGTCGTCGAGAAGAAGGCCGGGGAGCGCTGCGGCAGCGCGTTCCGGTCCGCGCCGGATGCCTGGGTGGCCGACGCGCGCCCGGCCGGCTCGTACCTCACGTACGGCGGCAGCTCCAGCAGCTCCTCCTACACCGGACCGGATGTCGACATCGAGGGCGACTACACCTGTTACGTGCAGCTCTCCTGAACCCCGGCCACCCGCAGCAGCACCACCGACCGCCCCGCCACCGTGAGCACCTCCCCGCCCCGGTGCACCGTCGCCGGGGCGGCCTCCTGGTCCTCCCGGGCCGTGTCCACGACCAGCTCGTACGACTCCGCCCACGGCGCGCCCGGCAGCCGGAAGGCGACCGGCTCCGGGCCCGCGTGGAGCACCGCGAGGAAGCTGTCGTCGGTGATCCGTTCGCCGCGGGCGTCGCGGCCCGGGATGTCGCGGCCCGACAGATAGAGGCCGAGGGTGGCGGCGGGGGCGTACCAGTCGGCCTCCGTCATCTCGGTGCCCGCCGCCGTGAACCAGGCCAGGTCGCGCAGCCCGTCCGCGCCCTGCCGGCCGGAGAAGAAGGCCCGGCGGCGCAGCACCGGGTGACGGTGGCGCAGGGCGAGCAGCCGGCGGGTGAGGGCGAGCAGCTGGGCCCGGCCCGGCTCCTCGGGGAGGGTCCAGTCCAGCCATCCGGTCTCGTTGTCCTGGCAGTAGGCGTTGTTGTTGCCGCCCTGGGTGCGGCCCATCTCGTCGCCCGCGACCAGCATCGGCACCCCGGTGGAGAGCAGCACACTCGTCATCAGGTTGCGCAGCTGGCGGCGGCGCAGGGTGTTCACGGCGGGGTCGTCGGTCTCGCCCTCCACCCCGCAGTTCCAGGAGCGGTTGTCGTCGGTGCCGTCCCGGTTGCCCTCGCCGTTGGCCTCGTTGTGCTTGCGCTCGTAGGTGACCAGGTCGCGCAGGGTGAAGCCGTCGTGGGCGGTGACGAAGTTGACCGAGGCGTATGGGCGCCGCCCACCCCAGGCGTACAGGTCGCTGGAGCCGGAGAGCCGGTAGCCGAGGTCGCGGACGTCGGGCAGCGCGCCGCGCCAGAAGTCCCGTACGGCGTCCCGGTAGCGGTCGTTCCACTCGGTCCACAGGGGAGGGAAGGAGCCCACCTGGTAGCCGCCGTTGCCGACGTCCCAGGGCTCGGCGATCAGCTTGACCCGGCGCAGGACCGGGTCCTGGGCGATGACGGCGAGGAACGGGGACAGCATGTCGACGTCGTGCATCGAGCGGGCGAGGGCCGCCGCCAGGTCGAAGCGGAAGCCGTCCACGCCCATCTCGGTCACCCAGTAGCGCAGGCTGTCGGTGATGAGGCGCAGCACCTGGGGCCGCACCACGTGCAGGGTGTTGCCGCAGCCGGTGTAGTCGGCGTATCTCCGCGCGTCCGACTGGAGCCGGTAGTAGCCGCGGTTGTCGATGCCCTTGAGGGACAGGGTGGGGCCGAGCTCGCCGGCCTCGGCCGTGTGGTTGTAGACCACGTCGAGGATGACCTCGATGCCGGCCGCGTGCAGCGCCCGCACCATCCGCTTGAACTCGCCGACCTGCTGCCCGGTGGTGCCGCTCGCCGCGTAGCCGGCGTGCGGGGCGAAGTAGCCGATGGAGTTGTATCCCCAGTAGTTGGACAGGCCGCGGCGCAGCAGATGGTCCTCGTGCGCGAACTGGTGTACGGGAAGCAGTTCCACGGCCGTCACCCCGAGCCGTACGAGATGCTCGACGGCCGCCGGGTGGGCCAGGCCCGCGTAGGTGCCGCGCAGCCGCTCCGGGACACCCGGGTGGCGCATCGTGAACCCGCGCACGTGCAGCTCGTAGATGACCGAGTCCGGCCACGGCGTCTTGGGCCGGCGGTCGTCGGCCCAGTCGTCGTCGTCCTGCACGACGACGCCCTTGGGGACGTACGGGGCGGAGTCCCGCTCGTCGCGGACGGTGTCGGCGACATGCTGCTGGGGCCAGTCGCGGACATGCCCGTACACCTCGGGCGGCAGCGAGAAGTCCCCGTCCACCGCTCGCGCGTACGGGTCGAGGAGCAGCTTCGCCGGGTTCCAGCGGGCGCCGGTCCACGGGTCCCAGCGGCCGTGCACCCGGTAGCCGTAGCGCTGCCCGGGGCCGACGCCGGGCACGAAGCCGTGCCAGATCTCATGGGTCAGCTCGGCGAGCGGCAGCCGCGTCTCGGTGCCGTTCCCGTCGAACAGGCACAGTTCCACGGCCTCCGCGCCGCCCGCCCACAGCGCGAAGTTGGTGCCCGCGACCCCGCCGGGACCGACCCGGACCCGGGCGCCCAGCGGCGTCGGCGCCCCCGGCCACACGGCCGCCCCTCCCGGGGCGCGGGCATGCCGGCGTACGGCCTCCTGCTCGGCTCGTACCGCCTCACGCTCGGCTCGTACCGCCTCCTGCTCGGCTGCGCTCGACACCGTCCCGGCCTCCCGCGGCTCTCGTACGGGAGGGAGCGGCGTGCCGACCGCCCGACCGCCCGGCCGCGTCCCGGCGGCCGTCCCCCGTACGTGTTCTCCCACCTGCGTACGTCCTCCGTACGTGTTCTCCCACCTGTTCTGCCCGCGCGGCCGCGCTCCCAACATGCGCCGTACGCACGTTTCCCCTGGAGGGGGGCCGTCGTTGGACCTGACGTGACACGTGTACTGAAGCGGGCGGGGTACGTTCTGGCGGTCGCGGGGCTCCTCGCGGGCCTCGCGGGCTGCACCGGAGTGGACGGCGCCGCCGGAGGGATCGACCTGAAACTGCCGGGGAAGGCGCGGGCACCCGGTGACGTCATCCGGGTGAACCCCGAGGACGGCACCCGCGCGGTGCCCGCCACCGGGCCGCTGGAGGTGAAGGTCGACAGCGGGCGCCTGGAGCGGGTGACGGTCGTCCAGGTGGAGGACGCGCAGCGCACCGAGGTCGCGGGGGAGATCTCGGCGGACGGGCTGCGCTGGCGGCCCCGTCCGGACGCCCGGCTCGCGCTCGCCGCCAAGTACAGCGTGGACGCGGTCGCGCTCGACGGGCACGGGCGCCGTTCGGCCCGGCACACCACCTTCACCACCGTCGTCCCCGAGCACCGCTTCATCGGCTACTTCAAGCCCGAGCACCGCTCCACCGTCGGCGTCGGCATGATCGTCTCCTTCTCCTTCAACCGGGAGATCGAGAACCGGGCCGAGGTCGAGCGGGCCATCCGCGTCACCTCCGACCCGCCGGTGGAGGTGGCCGGCCACTGGTTCGGCAAGGAGCGCCTGGACTTCCGCCCCGCCGCGTACTGGCGCCCGGGCACGCGGGTGACGGTCGATCTGGCGCTGCGCGACGTCGAGGGCGCGCCGGGGGTGTACGGCATCCAGCGCCGCACGGTCGGCTTCACGGTGGGGCGCTCGCAGGTGTCGCTCGTCGACGCCGAGCAGCACACCATGGAGATCCGCCGGGACGGCGGGCCGCTGACCACGTTGCCGATCACGGCGGGGGCGCCGAAGACCACCACGTACAACGGGAAGATGGTGGTCACGGAGCTGTTCGACGTGACGCGGATGAACGGGGCGACGGTCGGCTTCGGGGGCGAGTACGACATCAAGGACGTGCCGCACGCGATCCGCCTCACCGACTCGGGCACCTTCCTGCACGGGAACTACTGGGCCGCCGCCTCCACCTTCGGCTCGGCGAACGTCAGCCACGGCTGTGTGGGCCTGCGGGACGTGAAGGGCGGCGGGCCGGACACCCCGGCCGGCTGGTTCTTCGACCGGACGCTGATCGGCGACGTGGTCGAGGTGGTGAACTCGCGGGACAAGAAGGTCGCGCCGGACAACGGGCTCGGCGGCTGGAACCTGGACTGGGGCAGCTGGAAGGCCGGGTCGGCGCTGGACTGAGCCCTCGCCTGAGCCCTCGCCTGAGTGCCCCGGCGCGCCCCCATCCGCCGTATCACGCCAACTGGGACTGAACGGTGACATGTACGAGGAACTTTCGTGTCCCGCGGTGTGATTAATTGACGTCGTGTGCGCGGGAGGATGCGCATTTGGGGGTGGGGCCCCGGCAGCGCCGGGGTCGTTCGAGGGGAGAACACCATAGTGAACGGGACGCCGATATCCGGGGCGATCACGGGGGCGGTTACCGGCCGACGGCGCCGCGGCGCCCGCCTGGGCGCCCTGGCGACGGGCACGCTGCTCCTGGTCCTGACCGCGTGCGGCGGCGGTGACACCGACGCCGGTGCGAGCGGTGGCGGCGACGGCGCGGGCGGCGGTGCCGGCGGCAAGCAGGAGATCACGGCCTCGCAGGCCGTCGTGACGGTCGCGCCGAAGGACGGCGCCGACGCGGTCGCCACCAGCGGCGCGCTGAAGGTGACGGCCCAGCAGGGCAAGCTGACCACGGTCACGGTCGCCGACACCGAGGGCAACCCGGTCGAGGGCAGGCTCTCCGCCGACGGCAGCAGCTGGGAGCCGGTGGGCCACCTGTCGGCGAGCACCCAGTACAAGGTGCACGCCATCGCCAAGGACTCCGAGGGCCGTGAGTCGGCGAAGGACACCACCTTCGCGACGCTCACCCCGAAGAACACCTTCATCGGCCACCACACGCCGGAGAACGGGCAGACCGTCGGCGTCGGCATGCCGGTCTCGATCAACTTCACCCGGGGCATCACCGACCCGGAGGCCGTTGAGCACGCCATCAAGGTGACGGCGGAGCCGGCGGTGGAGATCGAGGGCCACTGGTTCGGCAACGACCGGCTCGACTTCCGGCCCAAGGAGTACTGGGCCGCGGGCACCAAGGTGACCGTGAACCTGAACCTGGACGGCGTCGAGGGCCGCCCGGGCGTCTACGGCAAGCAGAAGAAGACCTTCTCCTTCACCATCGGACGCCGCCAGGTCTCCACCGTGGACGCCTCGGCGCACACGATGAAGGTCGAGCGCGACGGCGTGATCGTCAAGACCATCCCGATCAGCGCGGGCGCGCCGTCCACGACGACGTACAACGGCCAGATGGTCATCAGCGAGAAGTTCAAGGTGACCCGCATGAACGGGGCCACGGTCGGCTTCGGCGGCGAGTACGACATCAAGGACGTGCCGCACGCGATGCGCCTGTCCGCCTCGGGCACCTTCGTGCACGGCAACTACTGGGGCTCCCCGGGGATCTTCGGCACCACCAACACCAGCCACGGCTGCGTCGGTCTGCGCGACGCGCGGGGCGCCGGCGACTCCTCGACGCCGGCCGCCTGGTTCTTCGACCACTCGCTCATCGGTGACGTGGTCGTCGTGAAGAACTCGAAGGACAAGCAGATCCAGCCGGACAACGGTCTGAACGGCTGGAACATGGACTGGTCGGAGTGGAAGGCGTAACAGCCTCCCGGCAGTCCGAGGGCGAGGGCCCCGGTGCGGTTGTGACCAACCGCACCGGGGCCTCCGTCGTTAACGGCGGCTAACCTTCGGACCATGACTGTGAACCTCGAAGTCGCCGAAGGCGTCGGCACGATCCGCCTCGACCGCCCCCCGATGAACGCCCTGGACATCGCCACCCAGGACCGGCTGCGCGAGCTGGCCGAGGAGGCGACCGAGCGCGACGACGTGCGGGCCGTGATCCTCTACGGCGGCGAGAAGGTGTTCGCGGCCGGCGCGGACATCAAGGAGATGCAGGTCATGGACCACGCGGCCATGGTCAAGCGGTCCCGCGCCCTGCAGGACTCCTTCACCGCGGTCGCCCGCATCCCCAAGCCGGTCGTCGCCGCGATCACCGGGTACGCGCTGGGCGGCGGCTGCGAGCTGACGCTGTGTGCGGACTACCGGATCGCCGCCGACAACGCCAAGCTCGGCCAGCCGGAGATCCTGCTCGGCCTGATCCCGGGCGCCGGCGGCACCCAGCGCCTCTCGCGCCTCATCGGCCCCTCCAAGGCCAAGGACCTCATCTTCACCGGCCGCATGGTGAAGGCGGACGAGGCCCTCCAGCTCGGCCTGGTCGACCGGGTGGTCCCGGCCGCCGAGGTGTACGAGCAGGCGCACGCCTGGGCCGCGAAGCTCGCCCAGGGCCCGGCCATCGCGCTGCGCGCGGCGAAGGAGGCCGTCGACCAGGGGCTCGAGACGGACATCGACACCGGTCTCGCCATCGAGCGCAACTGGTTCGCGGGTCTGTTCGCCACCGAGGACCGCGAGCGCGGTATGCGCAGCTTCGTCGAAGAGGGCCCGGGCAAGGCCAAGTTCGTCTGAGCGTTCGACCCCGGCCGGGTGGTCGCATCCGGCCGGGTGGTCGGATCCGGCCGATCGTGACCGCGTTCCGACTGACTTTGGCATATGCCGGAGTCAGTCTCACGGAATTGTCGATTCCGAGGGGGCGAATCCCCCGGAACGGCCCCGCGTCCGGCCGTGTCCGGCCATGATGGGGGGCATGGCGGGCCTGGAGGGTACGGATCAACCGCGGCAGCGCGGCGGCGCGACCGCCGCCCGGTGGGTACCGGGCACCGAGGACGAACAGGCCGCCGAGGCGCTCGACTTGTACGGAAATCCGGCCGAGGAGGACGCCCGGCTGCCGTCCCGGCCGGAATCCGCCGCGGTCGCCCGCCGGCTCACCCAGTGGGTGATAGTGCGGCACTGGGGACTCACCCCGCAGATCTCCGAGCACGCCGTGCTGCTCGTCTCCGAGCTCGTCGGCAACGCCGTCCGCCACACCGGCGCGCGCGTCTTCGCCCTCCGCATGCTGCGCCGCCGCGGCTGGATCCGCGTCGAGGTCCGCGACCCCTCGCGCGGGCTGCCCTGTCTGATGCCGGTGAGCGAGCTGGACATCAGCGGGCGCGGACTCTTCCTCGTCGACAAGCTCTCCGACCGCTGGGGCGTCGACCTCGCCCCGCGCGGCAAGACCACCTGGTTCGAGATGCGGGTGAGCGACCGCTGACCGATCGCTGACGCATGAAAGCCCCCGTCCGGCCCTGGTGGGGCGCGCTGGGGGCTTTCGTGTGGAGCGCCGTGGAATGGGGGGGTGTATCCACGGCCGCTTGAACGACCTGGCCCGGGTCAATGGGGGTCGTGTCATCGACTATGGCAGACGGGCGGCCTCGACGCCAAAAGCCCTTATGGGGTGGATACGGACAAACTGTGATGTTTCAACGATGAATCGTTGGTGACCTAGAGCACCGACCTTGTAAAGCATGAATAGGTATGGGGTTCATCGGGTGTTTCCTCGCCCTGTCCGCATGGTGGACGGCTGACGGCGACCCGCAAACGTCCTGAATCGGCCCAATCGTTATCTTTCGGGCTCAGCGGCTCTTAAATGGTCCCCGTGATGCCGACCGACCGCCGCGGTGCCCTCCGGGCGGGCGCGGCCACCGCCCTCGCGGGGACCCTCGCCACCGCCTGCGGCGCGGAGCCGCGCCCCGCCCCCCGGTCCGGGCGCCCCGCCTCCGCCGCCCCCGCCGCCGCGGCCGCCCCGGCGCCCCGCCGCTGGCCCGGCCGGCCGCCCGAGATCGCCCACGGGCCCCGCGACCGCCCCCGGGTCGCCCTCACCTTCCACGGACAGGGCGACCCCGCGAACGCCCGCGCGCTCCTCGACCACGCCGAGAAGGCCGGCGCCCGGCTCACCGTCCTCGCCGTCGGCAGCTGGCTCGACCAGCACCCCGAGCTCGCCCGGCGGATCCTCGACGGCGGCCACGACCTCGGCAACCACACCCAGCGCCACCTCGACATCGGCGCCATGAGCGAGGCGGAGGCCTTCGCCGAGATCGACGCCTGCGCCGGCCGGCTGCGCCGCCTCACCGGCTCCATCGGCAGCTGGTTCCGCCCCTCCCGTACGCCGCACGCCAGCGACACCGTGCTGCGCGCCGCCCGCCGCGCCGGCTACCCGCACGCCCTCTCGTACGACGTCGACTCCCTCGACTTCACCTCGCCCGGGCCCGCGGCCGTCGTCGCCAACGTCACCCGGGCGATCCAGCCGGGATCGGTGGTCAGCCTCCACTTCGGCTACCCCGACACCGTCGCCGCGCTGCCCCTCCTCCTCGCCGACCTCGAACGCCGCGGCCTCTCCGCGGTCACCACCACGGAGCTGCTGAGCTGATGCCGACCCCGCCCCTGACCCCGCCCCTGGCCCTGTCCCCGGCCCCGCGCCTGTCCCCGCGCCCGGCCGCGCGCCCGGCCGCGTCCCGCCGTACGAAGGCCGTCCTCGCCGCCACCGCCCTGCTGCTCGGCCTCGCCGCCTGCGGCAGCCCCCGGTCCGCCGCCCCGCACCCCAGCGCCACCACCACCAAGGCCGCCGTGCCCAAGCCGGCCGCCGCGCCCGCCGGGCTCCCCGGCATGCCCCCGGTCCTCGCGGCCGACGACGTCTACGCCGCCGACCGCCCGAACGCGCTCTCCCCGGTGGTCAAGGGCTTCCCCTCCCGGGTGTACGTCCCCAACACCAACTCCAACACGGTCTCCGTCATCGACCCCGCCACCTACAAGGTCATCGAGACCATCCCGGTCGGCAACCAGCCGCAGCACGTCGTCCCCTCCTGGGACCTGAAGACCCTCTGGGTCAACAACGACCGCGGCCACACCCTCACCCCGATCGACCCGGCAACCGGCGTCGCCGGCAAGCCGGTCGAGGTGCACGACCCGTACAACCTGTACTTCACGCCCAACGGCAGGTACGCGATCGTCATGGCCTCGCTCGACCGCGAGCTGGTCTTCCGCGACCCGCACACCATGGCCCGGAAGAAGACCGTCCCGGTCTCCTGCTACGGCGTCAACCACGCCGACTTCTCCGCCGACGGGCGCTACTTCGTCGTCTCCTGCGAGTTCTCCGGCGAGCTCCTCAAGGTCGACACGGAGAAGATGGAGATCGTCGGGCAGCAGAAACTGCCCTTCGAGGGCGCCATGCCGCAGGACGTGAAGATCTCCCCGGACGGAAAGACCTTCTACATCGCCGACATGATGGCCCACGGCATGTGGGTGCTCGACGGCGACAAGTTCACCACCCCGACCCTGCTCCCCACCGGCAAGGGCTGCCACGGCCTCTACGTCTCCCGCGACTCCAAGGAGATGTACGTCTCCAACCGCGGCGAGGGCACCGTCTCGGTCTTCGACTTCACCAAGAACGCCCTCACGAAGAAGTGGAAGCTGCCGAACGGCGGCTCACCCGACATGGGCGGCGTCTCCGCCGACGGCAAGGTGCTCTGGCTCTCCGGGCGCTACGACTCCGAGGTCTACGCGATCGACACGACGAGCGGCAGGCAACTGGCCCGCATCCCGGTCGGCAGCGGCCCCCACGGCCTGGCGGTCTACCCACAGCCGGGCCGCTACTCGCTGGGCCACACGGGCATCTTCCGCTGACTTTGTGGCTCACCCGGCGGTCAGCAGGGCCTCCGAGCCCACCGGACGGTAGCCCGCGGCCTGGAAGACGCGGACGCTGCGCGCGTTGCCGGGGGACTGCTGGGACCAGACCACCGGGTCCGGGGTGAGGTGGCGGGCGGCCGTCGCCAGGGCCCGGCCCAGGCCCCGGTGGCGGACGTCCTCGTCGACCTCGATCGCCGCCTCCACGCGGCCCGCCACGCCCCGGCCCAGGGTCACCAGACCGCCGTCGGTGACCCACACCCGTACCTCGTCGCGGTACTTCAGCGCCCGGGCCACCCGCGGATGGTCCTGGTCGTGGATCTCCCGGAGCGCGAGCTCCGGGGGACCGGGCAGCGCGTCCGCGACCGTCAACAGGTCGATCGTGTTCATCGAGCGGCCCGTGCGGGCCGTGAGCGCCGTCAGGAAGCGCGGGGTCATGCTCGCCACCAGCGGGTCCGTCGAGGCCCGCGCGAGCTCCGCCCGGATCCACTCCGGATCCTCGTCCAGGAACACCACCGAGTGCGCCGTGAAGGCCAGCACCCCCGCGTCCCGCCCGCTCGGCTGCGGCACGACCGTCGTCGAGCCGTCCGGCGGCGGGAACTCCCCGCGAGCCGCCGCCGCCAGGATCCGTGCCACGTCGCTGCTCATGCCCCCATCATCGGGCACTCCGCCGCCCGCTAATCTGGCCCCCGACACCAAGCACCATGAAGGGGCGGAATCAGTGGCGGACATCGAGTCGGCACGTACGGCATTCAACAAGTTCGACGTGGACGGGGACGGCTTCATCACGGCCGCCGAGTACAAGCACGTCATGGCCGAGATGGGCGACTTCCACGTGACCGAGACGGTCGCCGAGGCGCTCATCAAGCAGCGCGACGACAACGGCGACGGCAAGCTCTCCTGGGACGAGTTCTGGTCCCACCTCGGCAAGGCCTGAGCCAAGGCCTGAGCCACGGCCTGACGCCGGGCCCGGCCCGGCCCGGGGCGCGGACGGGCGGTTCCGTACGACCACGCGCACGTACGCGAGTCGCCGCCCGTCCGATGAGCCTCCCCGGACCTGCTGCCGCTCGACGGCATCGGTCAGCGCCTTGTTGTCCTAGCCTCGCAATGCGACGTGGAAGGCGGAGCCCCAGAGCACCAGGGCCGAGCCGAAGCCGACGACGGCGCGGGTCGTCTCGGCCGTGCCGCCGGCGACGAGGACGGCGAGGCCGACGAGCGCGACGGCCGTCAGCAGGATCCCCGTCCAGCGGTACTGCCACTGGTCGTACAGCCTCGCCAGCGGGAAGAAGTGCAGACCGACGACGAGGCAGATGCCGACCGGGATGAACTCCGGCCGGCCCATAGCGTTCGCGGCGGCGATGACCGCGACGATCCCGGCCACCTCGACGGCGTTGACCAGCCCGCCGCCCCGGTTCCTCCGCTCCGGCAGCCGCACGAGCCGGGTCACCGGCCCCGCCGCATCCCGGTAGGCGCTCACCACGGCACCGGCGGACACGGCACAGGCCACGACGGCCACCGCCACGAACCCCGCCCCGCCTGCCACTGCCCACACGAGCGCGAACACAGTGAGCACGATGCCGCCGCGTCTGCGCACGGTACGGGTGAGCGTCAGGCATTCCGCGTCCATGGCCTCGGTAGTTATGACGCCGACGCTACAGCGAAGATCACTTCGAACAGACCGCTTCGGCGGTTTCCACCGATCGGTCCGTCAGCACTCGATGATTGACCGCGAGCTTTTCAGGGACATTCCATAAGCGCGAGAGCTGGGTGTGTGGGGGAGTAGGGCCCTACTGGCGCCCTACTCCCCACACACCCGGAACCGTCAGTCGAGCTGCGTGACTCCCGGCATCTCCCCCGTCACCGCAGCGTTGGAAGCCGGCAGCGCCGTGGGGTAGATCCGGATGTCGCTCACGGATCCGTTGGCGTATTCGCCGTACGTGCCCTGGTAGAGGCGGCGGCCGATCTGTACCCCGCCATCGGCGTTCCACGAGGTGCCGGTATACGTCCTCGTCCCCGCGAGGCGGCCGTCGACGTACAGCAGTAGCTGGTTCGTGGAGGCGTCGAACACGCCGACCAGGTGCGTCCACCGGTCAGCGATCGGTGTGCCACCGTAGGCGGCGGAGAACGAAGGGCTCGCGGATCCGTCGTTGTGTCGGCCGAACGCCCATGTCTTGGCTCCGGACGAGTAGTAGAGCTGGAAACCGTTCGCATTACCACCGGAGTCCGACTGGGAGACAAAGGTGGAGTTCGCAGACAGGGCGGAGAGCTTGGCCCAGGCCGAGACGGAGAAGCTGCCTGCGGTGTTCACCGCGGGTCCGGCGGTGGTCGCATAACCGGTGGTTCCGGAGAGCTTGAGCACGTTTCCTCGCGCAGTGTCGGCCGCCCAGCTGTAGGTGCCCGTGAGGGTGGCCGTGAGCGCCCCGGGGGAGTCCGAGGCAGAGGTGCCTGTTCCCTCGTTGAGGTGCCATCCGTGAGTGGCGGTGTTGGCGACGGCCCCGAGGGAAACCGCAGCTGCGAACGCCGGCACGGAGTTCTGGGGCGGGAGTCCGGCGAACTCCACCAGCTGACCGCTGTTGTCCACGGCGTAGAGTTCCGGATTGCCGTCCGGGCCGCCAGTCGGGCTGTTCAGATCCCCGGGTGACATCACGGATGGGAACTGAGTCTTCGACAGGACGGGGGCCAGCGGCGTGGGCGGGTAGTCCTTCCAGCCCGGAGCGGCTGCCGATGTCCAGTTCTGGGCGGCCGTTCCGTTGCAGGTGTAGATCTGCAGTTGGGTGCTGTTGGCTGTACTCGCGCTGGGGTCGTCCAGGCACTTACGGGAGCTGGAGTGCACCAAACTGCCCGAGGCACCGATTTCCCATCGCTGAGCGTCGGTTCCGTTGCACGTCCACAACTGGACCAGGGTGCCGTTGGCGGAGCCGTTGCCGTAGACATCGAGGCAGCCGCCCAGGGCACGGACAGTGCCGTCATGCATGAGAGTCCAGGACTGAGCCCGGGTTGCATTACAGGTGTACACCTGGACGTTTGTGCCGTTCACGGTCTGAGCTCCGGCAACATCCATGCAGATCTTGCCGCCACCCGATACAGCCACCGCTGAAGGGAAGGCCGTTCGGACGGGCGCGTGGAGCAGCGTCGGCATGTAGTTCTGGTCCAACGTGATGGAGAAGGTGTACAGCGACCCGCTGACATCGTCCCGGGCCCACAGCGCCGCTGTCCCGCCCGTGACGGTGGGCTTGCCGTCGACTGTCGTGAGTGCGCCACCCACTGTTCCTGGACCGATGAGTGTGAATCCGGACCAGTCGCCGTCACCGAGCAGGAGCGGGGACTTGAGGTGGGCGCCGCCGTCGGTCGCGTAGATCCACAGCTTCTTGTCCTCGACGGTGATCACGGCAGGATAGTTGGCAGGGTTCTGGAAGAGATTGCCAGGCGTGACGATCTGCTCGATGTTCCAGGTCGCGCTGTTGTAGCCGGCGCTGCGGCAGCGAGTGCTGTCAGGCACCCAGTCTTCGCTTTCGCATGGGCTTTTCGTGACCACGTTGAACCGCTGGCCGATGAAGCCTCCGTACGTGGAGAACGTGCCACCGTCATCCGCCTTCGGGACGAGGTCGTTCTTCACGACGTACAGCTGGTGCGTGCCCTTGTTGTACGCGAACAGATCGTCCACGTTGGTGCCGTGCAGGCTGCCCCGGTGCGCGATGAGGTAGTTGTCCCAGCCGGTTCCATCCGGAGAGTGTTCGTGCGTCGCTACGATCGCGGGCCCGCTTGCGGGGGCGGTGGGGTCGAGCGGTGGGCTGTTCGGAGCAGGAGCGACCGGCTGAGCGGCGTCCTTGTTGCCGGGGATGTGGAGGAGGTCGCCTGTGCGTGTGGTCGCGAGGAGGTCGGGGATGCCGTCGCCGCCGATGTCGCCCGGGGCGATCGCGGTGTCGGGGTTCCACGGCACGGTGTAGGTGTAGCCGACCGGGGTCTGGGAGAGGTTGCCGGCCTTGTCCACTGCGGCCACGTAGAGCGTGTGAACGCCCCAGGCGGTGACCGGAATCTGTAGTGTCGCGGTCGCTGCGCCGGTGGTGTTCGTACCGCTGACAGCGACGGGGGTTCCGACCTGAGCGGTGGGCTGGGCGTCGAGGCGCCACTGGAAATGATCGACGCCGCTGGTCAGGCAGGGCCCTGGGGTGCAGGTGGCAGCGGGCGCGTTGTCGGTGGCGGAGACGTCGAACGTCGTGGTCTTGCCGGGCCCGGCGAATACGACGGGGTCACCTGCTCCGTTGCCCACTTGAGGAAAGGAGGGGTTGGAGCTGACGTCGGGTGTGTCCGGTGGGCTGAAGTCGGTGCGGAACCAGCAGTGGGCGGAGACGAGGGACGTCAGGTGGGCGGCGGCGTTGTCCTCGGCATAGACGTCCCAGTCGTACTCGTGTCCGTCCTTGAGTGTGACTCCGACGGGTACGGCGGCGTCCGTGCCCGATGCGACGTAGGTGCTGACTGGTGTGGCGATGGTGGTCGGGTTGCCATTGGTGAGGACGGTTCGGTCCCAGACGTTGTAGTGTCCGCGGGCGAGTTCGCCGGACACATTGGTGGTGAGTGTGGAGTGCAGCTGAAGGTTGCTGCCTGCGTCTGAGTACGACGTGCTGCCGACCCAGCCCACTCCGCTGGTGACGCAGGGGCCGGAGGCGGCGGCCGCCGACGGCGTGGTGTGCAGGTCGGCCGGTTTGTTCGGGGGAATGTCGAAGGTCGTGATCAAGGTGACCACGGTTGAGAGCCTTATGTAGTTGTCGTTGCTGCTGGAGATTGTCTCGTCGCCGAAGAGCCCGATGGTCCACCAGTCAATGCCTGCGTCGGCGATCTTCTGCGCCTGGTTGGTCACGGTGAAGCTGGCTGTGTTGTTGCTGCAGCTGCTGTTCGGGTTGGCCGCGCTGGGGATTGTGGTTGTCACGGGCGCGTACGTTCCGTCGACCGTGGCCGGCCTGCTGTTCCAGTCGGTGCTCGAGTTGATCGAAGCTGTGGTGTGCAGGGTGATGGGCTGGTTCTTCGTGCAGTCCCAGCTCGCAGCGTATGTCGACGGAATCGAGATGATGGCCTTGGAGACCACCATCTCGGGCGCGAGACCGCTGGTGTTGATGGCGTAGTAGGAACGCTCGAGGCCCACTCCGCAAGCACCGCCCCAGCGCTGATAGCCCACGCCTTCGCCGCTTGTCTGCGGCTTGTCGTACTGCGGGCTGTCCGCGCACTGCGAGCTCGAGTAGACCTCGGTGAAGTGACCCGACTTGCTCGACACGGGGTTGGTGTACGGATCGATGTACACGGGGTACACGGTGTCGGGACCGTCAAGTACTGCAGCGTCCGGTCGGAGGGTGACCGCGGAGGGCGACGTGGTCATGGGAACCTCGTCGACGAGGGCGCCCTCTCCAGGACCGTCCACCGAGGAGCCGGATGTGGGGGCTGGTGCGGGGCCTTCCGTCGCGGCAGCGAACGTCTGCCTCAGAGAGGTGGCGCCAGAAGCTCCAGAGGTCGAGGAGTCCCACATGATCGGGCGCGGTGACACGTAGTCCAAGGTTCCGTCGGTGCTCTTGGCCTCCATGCCGCCGGACTCGGTCGGCGTCACATCGAGTCCGTCGGCCGAGATCGCCAGCCTCAACTCCTTGATGCGTGGGTCGGCAGCGGCGGCTGCGTCATGCACGATCAGTACGTCACTGAACCCGCCCTGGTCGGTGACGGAGACCGACAGGTCGACCCCGGGGAGGACGGAGGCGTAGAGCGCTGTATCCCCCGACACGGTCGGGGGTGGCAGGGGAAAGGGCATGGTGAATCCGAGTCGGCTGCCGTCCTGGTGGGTCAGGCGTATCACCGGCCCGGTACCACCACCGGAAAGGGCGATTCCGTGAGGGCTTGCCGCCGGCGACCAGCTGCCGTCGTCGTTCTGGCCGAGCGTGGCATCGACAGGAACCCAATTTCCGTTCCTGCGGACTCGAACGGGCATGAGCGTCGTCGAGTTCGTGAACGTTCCGTCTGCATTCGCAATGACTTCGGAGATCTCGGTTGTGAGGGCATCGACTCTGACGGAGTCTCCGCTGGAGACCGCCTCTCGTTGTGCCGAGAGTAGGTCGCTGTCGATGGGTTGGATTGCATCTTCTGCCCAGGCAGGGGCAGCTGGAACGGAAAGACTCAAAACGGTCAATGACCATATGAATCCCCGGATCAGGGCCAGGCGTCTGAGCCTGTTCGGATGGCGGACGCGATGGTAAAGCATTAGCCAAGCTCCTTGAAAGGGTGAACTAAATGGAGGAATTCATTCCCCCATGCGTGACGGTCGCGCCTCATTGAAGGCGTCGCTGATTTGTCCGGTTAGCTGGTCCTTGCTCCCCCATGAAGCGGGCGTATTGCATCGTTGCGGGCGCCTCGCCTCTGTCGAACCTATGAGCGAGTAACCGTATTGATCAGCCCCGTGAACATCAATAGCCTCCCGTCGATCATGCGGATCGTGTGATCGAACGTTGCGGCGTTCCCGGGTGGGACGCCGGGGGGTGGGGAGTACCAGGTGGCTGGTAGACGTCGCTGGTTTGCGACCAAGAGAATGCGGTTCTGGGGAGGCGGTACCGGGCTGGTCGTGGCAATTGCGGCCGCGCTGGCGCTGCTTGCACCGTTGGTATTCGACCAAGGCCTGGACTTGAAGCTTCCGGGATTGAGCCAGGGAGACGACTGGGAGGATCGTGGCGGCCAGGCGGGCCACTACAGCTTCAACGGTGAGGTCTGGAATCCCAAGCAGGTTTCTGCGATCGCCGGTGTGGGTGGGCATGAACTGGCGCCCGGGCCTCGCCAGGGGCGTCCGGCAGGCTACCGACCGCTCAGGCAGTACAAGGCTCAGCAAGGTGTCTGGCCCGAGGCCGGTTCTGCCACCGTCCGTTTCGCCGCCGACGCGGATTCGCCCAAGGGGCTGAGCGGGCGAGCGGCCAAGAGCACCGGCACCCTGACCAGGGCCGGAAGACTGCCTGTCTGGCTGGCCCCCGCATCCACTGCCACTTCCGCTGCAAGTCGTGAAAGCACTGATCCGGCCGAGGTACGCATTGAAATGGCCTCGCACGAGCGGGCGACAGGAGCCGGCGTCGATGGGATGCTCTTCGCCCTGACGCCCACTCGGTCAAGCACGGCCGGCAAGGTCCAGCTCGTCATCGACTACGGCAAGCTCGCCAAGGCATACGGCGGTGGGTATGGATCACGTCTTCAGATGGTCCAAATGCCTGCTTGCGCGTTCACGACTCCGCAGCGTTCTGAGTGCCGTAGACGGACCTCAATTCCCTTCGAGAACCGGGCCACAGCCGACCAGCTCTCCGCCACGGTGTCGCTGAACGCATCGCCGGCCACCACCGGACCGGAGTCCCGGAGCGCGATGCTCACCCAGGCAGCCGAGGGCACGTCGATCGCTATCACTTCGGGCAGTGGCGGATCCCAGGGCGACTACGCGGCGACCTCCCTGAACCCCTCGGGAACGTGGCAGGCCAGCGGCACAGGCTCCTTCACCTACTCGTACCCGATCAACGTGCCGGCCGGGCTTGGAGGCAACGCGCCCACTGTCGCGTTCGCGTACGACTCCCAGGCCGTTGACGGCGAGACCTCTGCTCGCAACTCGCAGTCTTCGTGGGTCGGCGACGGATGGAGTTACGACCCTGGTTTCGTTGAGCGTTCCTACCGATCCTGCGGGACTCTCCGCGACGGCAACGGTGACCGCGTCCTCAAGGGATCCGGAGACAGTTGTTGGGGTGGGGCCAACGCCCAACTCGCCTTTGGTCCCCACTCTGGAATCCTGATTCCTGACACGAAGCAGGACGGGGTTCCCGGTCTCCTGCGGCAGTGGCGTCTTCGGGGTGATGACGGCACGATCGTCCAGGAGCTCTCGGGTGCTCAGAACGGCCTTGAGGACGGCACCTACTTCCGTGTTTTGACTACCGACGGATCAGCGGCCTACTTCGGCTCGAACCACGCCCCCGCGGGCGTGGGAACGGCCGCAGTCCCGCAATCGGGCACGCCCACCGACGCGAGTACCGACTCCGCCTGGGGTGTCCCGGTCTTCCACCCGCAGTCGGGTGACCCCTGCTACGACTCGACCAAGGGGAAGGCATCGCGCTGCGCCAAGCCGGAGGGCTGGCGCTGGAACCTGGACTTCGTCGTCTCCCCTAACGGCCTGGTCCAGCGGTACGACTACTCGAACGAGTCGAACTACTACAGCCTCGGAGGCGGACAGGCTCCCGACGGCGAATTCGGCACGCTCACCTCGTACGTGCGAGGCGGCACACTCACCTCGATCTCCTACGGCTACGTACTGGCCGATGCCCGCGCTGGGCGACTTCCCTCGGCGCAGGTCGTCTTCAACACCAAGCAGCGGTGCCAGACCGACGCCACGTTCACGGACTGCTCGGCCGGCAACCTCAAGGACGAAACCGCTTCGCACTGGCCGGACGTTCCTTGGGACCTGCACTGCGACTCCACGGACACGACCACGATCCCGGAGGGCAGCACCACCGTTCCCGATGATCTCTGCATCATCTCGGGTCCCACCTTCTGGTCCACCAAGCGTCTCGACTCGATCACCACGATGGTGCACGTCAAGGACACTGAGACCGACAAGCTGGTGCCCGTCGACTTCTATCAGCTCGGCCACGTCTTCTCGGACGCCGGCGGCACGGCCGACCCGGTCACTGGCACCTCCGTGGACCCTGAGCACTCGGGATTCCTGCAGGCCGTCATGTGGCTCCAGACTGTGCAGCACACGGGCAAGGACACGTACGCGAACGCCAACAGCGACATCACCTTGAACAAGGTGGCGTTCACCGGCACGGAAATAGACAACCGGGTCAACGACGTCATGCCGTCGGCTCCTCCGCTCTACCACCCACGGATCTCCACCATCCAGACGGAGACGGGGGAGTCGATCGCGGTCGACTACAACCTCGACCCGTGCGCAGGCAAGACGCTCTCGTTCACCAACGCTGATTCCAACACGAACGCCTGCTACCCCGTGTACTGGCGCGTGCCCGGCGCTTCGAAGCCGATCGAAGACTGGTTCAACAAGATCACCGTCCGCTCGGTCACCACGTCGGACCTGACCATCGCCTCAAGCTACAAGCCTGACGGCAGCGCGGCCCCAGCCGGATCGTCCGCGCGAGTCTTCACCTACAGCTACGCAGGTGCAGCCTGGCACCGTGACGACACACCGTTCACCGACGACCAGTACAGGACCTGGGGCCAGTTCCGCGGTTTCCGCACGGTGACGGTGCAGACCGGGCGAGCTCCCGAACCTGTCACCCAGACCGTCTCCACTTACCTCCAGGGCATGGACGGTGACTACAAGGCAGACGGCAGTCGCCGCTCGGTCAGTGTGGACGCCAAGGTCGGCGGATCGGTCGTGCAGAGTGTCGTCGACTCCGACCCGCTCGCGGGAATGGAACTTCAGAAGGACGTCTACACGGCCGCCGGCGGCACTATCACCGCTTCCACCGTCAATGCTCCCTTCACGTATTCGAATACTGCGAGCAGTCCCCAGACCGCTTGGAGCGACTGGGAGCAGACGGATCACCCTGGCGAGTCCAAGCCCGCCCTGTCGACGTTGCCTCCGCTGACCTCGTATCGGATGCAGAGGACAGAGAGCCACGGCTACGCGAAGCTCGCAGATGCGACATGGCGTCATACGCGTACCGTCAGTGCATACGACGCGCAGGGACGCCCCAGCGCGACGGATGCGTACGGCGACGTCAGTGACGCGAGCCAGCGCAAGTGCACGACCACGACATACGCCACCGCGCCCGCGAGCAATCCCCAGATGCTCTCGTACCCGTCTCAGGTCACTCTGGTGAACGGTGCCTGCGGCACAGCGGTGAGCGCGACCACCCTGTTGTCTGACCGCAAGATCTACTACAAGGGTGACGGAAGCATCGATCCTGCCGGTCTTGGCAACCTCGGTGAGGTCTCCGCTACCGCGCTTCCCACCGCTGTGAGGATCGCCACCGGCTTCACCGGTACGACGGAGAACTGGCAGACCACCACTGCCATGAAGTACGACGAGATCGGCCGTGTCTCCGACTCCGTGGACGCTACCGGGCAGAACACGCACACCGACTACCTGCCGGCATGGAGCACCGCCGGTAACAACGCCAACCCCACGACGGTCAAGACCATCAACAGCAAGTCGTGGGTGGTCACGTCCACTCACTCCCCGCTGCGCGGTCTGGAGACGCAGAGCATCGACGCCAACGGCCGTAAGACCGAGATCACTTACGACGCCCTCGGCCGCCGGACCGCCGTGTGGCTGCCGGGGCGTGACAAGGGAGCGGGCCAGAGCGCCGACCGCGTCTTCTCCTATTCCATCAACTCGGGAGCCGTCGCAGCTCCGGGCGCCACCGTCACCCAGCCCGGCGCGCCGACGTCGGTCACCACCAAGACGCTGCGCGAGGACGGAACGTATTCGGTCAGCGTCGACATCTACGACGGCATGCTCCAGCCGCGCCAGACGCAGGCCATGCCGCAAGGCGACAGCGACAACGGGCGAATCGTCGCAGACACCTTCTACGACTCGCACGGCTGGCCCGTGACCTCCTACGCCCCCTACTACGAACCGACCACAGGCCCCACCGGAACGCTGTTCGCCGCGAACGAGAACGAGATCCCGGCCGAGAACACCACAACGTTCGACGGCCAGGGAAGGCCCATTCGCTCCACGCTGTGGCACCAGGCGGTCGAGCAGTGGCACACGACGACCAGCTATCCCGGAGCCGATCAGACCGACACCACCCCGCCCGCCGGCGGACGCCACACGTCGGTCTACACGAACGCACTCGGACAGACGGTGCGGACCGTGGTGAAGAACACCAGCTCCTCCGTCACGCTCCGGGCCGGGGACGTCATCCCCTCGGGTACCTCGATCACGTCGAACAGTGTCCGGTTGGCCATGCAGGCCGACGGAAACCTCGTCCTGAGCGCACTCGCAACAGGCAAGGCGATCTGGTCCAGCGGCACTTCCGGTAACCCGGGTGCGTTCGCTGTGTTCGGTACCGACGGCAACCTGGTCGTGACCACTACGTCGGGCGCCGTGAAGTGGACCACGGGCCTGTCTGCAACCACGGGTGCCACCTTCCAGGTACGCACCGACTCCACTGTGGCCGTGATGGCCGCGGACGGGGCCACCGTCCTCTGGAAGCAGGGCACCGCAGGTGCGGTCGCACCGGCCAACTCGTCCACCACCTACACGCACACTCCCGCAGGACAGCTTGGCACCGTCAAGGACAACGCAGGCAACACCTGGTCCTACGCGTACAACCTGCTGGGACAGAAGACCTCGCAGTCCGACCCGAACGTGGGCACCACGACCTTCGACAAGTACGACGTGGTCGGCAACCTGCTGCAGACCACGGATGCGCGTGGTCAGGTCATGTCGTTCACCTACGACTGGAGCAATCGTCGAACCGGCGCGTACTCGGGCGCCTGGCAGGCTGTCCCGGACCCGGCCAAGCTTCAGGCATCGTGGGAGTACGACACCCTCGCCAAGGGATACCCGACCTCGTCAACGCGCCATGTTGACACCCCCAGCGGCAGGACTGCGTACACCAAGGCCGTAACCGGCTACAACGCGGCCTACCAGCCGCTCGGCAGCACGCTCACCATTCCTGCCACGGACGGCTTCGCAGCGGCGGGTCAGACCGCGGCACCCACGAGCGGCACCGTCACCTACAAGATGACGGCGGACTACACCCCCACCGTCGGACTTCTGTCCACCACCCACTACCAGGCCGACGGCAACCTGCCACGGGAGGACGTCGACTACGGCTACACCCAGCAGGGCAACCTCGACGTGTTCGGCGGCTACATCAACGCGGCGAACACACCGGCCTACCTGTCGAACACCGTTCACGACCCGTTCGGCCGCGTCCAGCAGACCAACTACGGCCTCAGCGGCAAGCAACTGGCGACATACGCCCAGTACGACACCACCACTGGCCGGGTTGCACAGACCTCCAGCATGGTGCAGACGTCGGCCACTGCCCTCGATGTCGTGAGCTACCGGTACAACCAGGTCGGCGAGGTCACCGCGACCGACGACCTGCAGAACAACACCTCGCATGACACGCAGTGCTTCACCTACGACTCGTTCCAGCGCCTGACTCAGGCGTGGACTGACACAGCAGGAATCACTGCTCCCGCAGCGGCGCCCGTCGGCGCGGTCGGCGGGTGCAACACCACTCGCGTCCAGACGACGAGCAGCGGGCAGATCAAGACCACGACGGTCGGAGGCCCTGCTGCCTACTGGCAGACCTATACCTTCGACCAACTCGGCGACCGCACCGGCATGGTCAACCACGACCCCGCCGGGAATGCCCTCGCTGACACCACGCAGTCCATCGCCTACAGCGGCGTGGACGGTACGGTGGCCGCCAGCTTGCCCAACCAGGCGGGCACCACGGTCGACGCCAACCCCACCAGCGGAAACGCGACCTGGACGAACACATATACGGATCTGGCGTACGCCAACAAGAACGCCGGCAACACGATGACCCGCAAGGTGGCCACCACGGGACCCTTGGCCACGGGCTTCACCATCTCCGGCGGCGGCAAACTCTGTGTGGAGAACGCCGGCGGCGCCACCACACCCGGCACCAAGGTCCAGATCAACACCTGCAGCGCCACGAGCACCGCGCAGAAGTGGACGATCGGCACGGACGGCACGGTCAAGGTCCTCGGCATGTGCCTGGACACCGCCTCCAACGCCACGGCCGCCGGGTCTCTGGTCGTGATCGACACATGCAGCACCGACGCGACCCAGAAGTGGAAGGCTACGACCACAGGAACCCTCGTCAGCGCAGCCAATAGCGCGGTCTGTCTCACCGACCCTGCGGCGAGCGCCACCAAGGGAACTCAACTGACCATTGCGGTGTGCGGTGGCGCCGGGCAGATCTGGACCACCGTCACCACGGGGGCCGTCCCGGCCGGCCAGACGCAGACGCTCACGTACAACGCGGAGGGGCGGACGGCCTCGGTCACCACCCAGTCCGGCACGACCAGCACCGCCAGCAAGTATCTGTACGACGCCGATGGCGCCCTGCTCATGCAGACCGCCGCTGTCGGTGGCGCAGACAAGACCCGGATCTTGTATCTGTTCGGCGGCGCCGAACAGATCACCCTGAACGTGACGGCGAAGACCTGGACCGGCCTGCGCCACTACAAGGGGCCCGACGGTACCACCATCACCCGCACCAACACAGGGGCCGTCAGCTACCAGGTCTCGAACGCGCAGGGCACGTCGACGACTTCGGTCGACGCAAGCAGTCTCCTTGCCACGCGTCGATACTTCGATCCGTACGGCAACCCGCGGGGCCCCAAGCCGACCTCCTGGGTATCGCCGGACGAGAACCGGGGCTTCCTCGGGCAGCCTCTGGACGCGTCGACCGGACTGAACCTGCTGGGCGCACGAAATTACGACGCTCGGACTGGCCGCTTCCTCAGCCCCGACCCGGTTTTCCAGGCCGGCGACCCCAACCAGATGGGCGGCTACACCTACGCTGCGGACAACCCGGCCAGCAACAGCGACCCGAGCGGCCTCGACCCGTGGGCCAACTCGGACATGAACAAGCCCTGCGGCTCCAACTGCCCGACGGCGGCACCCTCGACGCCCGCGGCAACCACGACCCAAACCTCCTCCGGCGACAGTGGCGACGACGACAGCTGCCATGGCGGCGTGGATTGCACCGGCTACTACATCGACCAGGCCGCACCGTACGTGGTGACGGGACTCGTCGCGGCCGTCGATATCGCCGCAGTGGCAGCCTGCACTGACGTCAGCCTTGGAATCCTCGCTCCAGAATGCGCGCCACTCGGAGCGGAGGCCTTCGTCGCGACGTGCAGCTACTACTTCGGCGACTGCGGGATGGGCAGCCTCGAAATCACGGAACCGCACACCGTCAGGAGGACGTTCAGGCCCGTATCGGAGGGGGCCAAGGCGGCAGCGGAGGAAGGCGCTGCAGCTGGCTTGAAGGGCGCCGCTACCGTAGGCGGAGCAAGGGAAGCCGCCATCGATTCGATCGGCGGAAAGGCTGCCGGCCCGAGTAGGGCTACCGTTCAGGACGCCGCGGAGGCCTCTGCCGGTTCATCGGCGACACCAGACGCGCCTTCAACGGGTGCCTCGGGCATGCCGCCAAGGGGTTCCAACCCTCCCCGAGGTGCGGATGGGTACCGCTGGGGCAACGCCAAGGAGGGAACCATTGGTAAGCGCGGAAAGAGCGAGATACCCCATGTGGCACAGCAGCAAGCCTCGCCTGGATGGACTCTCGAAGATCGATTGAGTGACGCCGCAGCACTGCGGGACGATCTGTACGCTGGCGCCACCACTAAGAAGGAAAGGCTGGCCACCTGGACCGCTGCGGTGAACATCGACACGGGCGAGATCGCCGCCACCTGCTCGGGTCATGGAAGCTGCGCTGAGATCAACATCCTCGAAGTAACCAACTGGGACCCCAACCGCGTGCTGTTCACCCGAGCGATGCGCTTGGATGATCTTGATGATCGTCTGGGTCTGCATTGGCAAGAGAAGGCTATCTGCGGTGTTTGCGAATCCCTGCTCCCCGATAGCAGTTTCCTTGAAAGTGCCTATAGAAAGGAACAAGGTTGAATCCTTGGCTCGTCGAACTAGAGCGTATCGACTGGACTGCATATGAATGCTTGTGCGGCGTATCCGGCCACGTGGGGCGTGATCTACAGCAGATTATCCTGGCTCAATCGGTCGCCGAGATGCGCGGTGCTTCACTCGACGGTCACGTGGAGGATAACTCGGTCGTGGCCGATGTCGCCGCTCCAGCAGTTGGTGTCATCATGGCCGCGCTTCAAGAGAACCTTGCCTCGAACGTCCGAAACAAGCTCATGGTCACCCTCGTTCGAGTGGTTGTCGGCGAGGCGAGCGAAGATGTCTCAGCGGCGATTCATGAACACGTTCGCGATGGCTTGTGGACCATTTACGGAGAGGCCACTCGTGGTGCCACCGAGATCGCCATAGACATTCTGGAATGTGTAGAGCATGACCAGGCTCGTCTGGAATACTTTCGGAATGCTCTCCAGCCCCGTCTGGAAAAGCGCCGCAAGCAATAGCAACTCGCATGTGCGGTCGCACGGAAATTGGTAATCTCTCCTGTGTTCTCAGCGGCTACCCGGCTGTCGTCGGGGAGTCGCGGAGAGCACAAGGAGGAGGATGCTCGGTTTCACTGATTCCTAATGCGGTCTGTCAAGCCGCGAGTGCGGCGGGCGGCTCGAGTTCGTAGGTTCGTCCGTCGCGGAGGAGGGCCCAGAGGACGTTGACGCGGCGGCGGGCAAGAGCGAGGACGGCCTGAATGTGGCGCTTGCCCTCGGCTCGCTTGCGTTCGTAAAACCGACGGGACTCCTCGCAGTGGCGGATGCTGAACAACGCAGAGATGTAGAAGACACGTTGGAATCTGCGGTTGTAGCGTCGTGGCCGGCGAAGGTTGCCGCTGATCTTGCCAGAGTCACGTGGAACGGGTGCGACGCTGCCGAAGCCTGCGAGGCGGTCTGCCGTGCCGAAGGCGCTCATGTCGCCACCGGTGGCGGCCAGGAACGCGGCGCCGAGGATCACGCCCACGCCCGGCATGCTGGTGATCACTTCGAAGTCCTGATTCTCGCGAAACCGGGTCTCGATCGCCTTGTCGATCTCGGCGACCTGCTGGTTGAGGGCCAAGACCTTTCCTGCCAGGGTGTGCATCATCTGGGCGGTCAGCTTCTCCCCGGGCAGGCTGGTGTGCTGGTGCCCGGCGGCTTCCAGAGCTGTCTCGGCGAGCCGGTCGGCGCGCAGGATCCTGCCACGCTCGACGTCCCGCACGAGCTCGTCGAGCATGTTTTCCTGGCTGCTGTACGAGGATCGCCGGACCCGCAACACCCGCTGGCGCAAGCTCGGCTGCTTCCAGCAGGCGTTGCTCACCCTCGTCCACCTGCGCAAGAACGAGACGTGCGCTCGACTCGGAGCCGGTTTCGGGATATCCCAGGCCACTGCCTGGCGGTACGTGGACGAGACCCTGGACGTCCTCGCGGCCTGGGCGCCGGGGCTGAATGAAGCTCTGGTCGGTCTGGGCGAGGGCGACCACGTCATCGTTGACGGCACCCTGATCCCCATCGACCGGATCCGCGCGGACGAACCGTACTACTCGCAAAAGCACCGCAAGCACGGCATGAACGTGCAGGTCATCGCCCGTCCCGATGGCACACCGCTGTGCTTCTCCCGCGCGACGCCCGGTCGCACCCACGACCTGACCGCGGCCCGCGCCCATGGCATCGTCCAGGCCTGCCTGACCCGGCAGATCCTCGTCCTCGCGGACCGCGCCTACCAGGGCGCCGGCGCCACCTTCCGAACCCCGTACCACCACCACCGCGAACAGCCCGAGCACTACCAGCAGTTCAACCGCAACCACGCCCGGCTGCGAGCCCCCGGCGAACGCGCCTTCACCCAGTTGAAAGCCTGGCGGCTGCTCCGGCGAGCCAGATGCTCCACCCGCCGCATCGGCACCATCGTCCAGGCTGTCCACGCGCTGCTGACCTGCAGCTATTCAGGATGAAAGAGGCTCACTGACGGGCAGTGCGAACGTGTCGTGTTTGCGCAGATATATCAGGCCGGCAAGCGCATGCAGGTGCTGTGGGAGTCGACAGTGGGGGTCACCCTCGCGCGTGACCTTGATTCGGCATTGAGTCTCGTGTTCGACGAGGGATCCGCCAGGGGCTTTCAGGGACTTCTCGCATCTGTCCCAGGGACACTCCAGAGATATTCCGCTGAGTAGACACGCAAGGCCACGACCGCGCTGAAAGACGTAAGCGCGCTGTTCAGGGCCCGGAACGTCAGCACTCGATGATGTTCACCGCGAGACCGCCGCGCGCGGTCTCCTTGTACTTCACGCTCATGTCCGCGCCCGTCTCCTTCATGGTCTTGATGACCTTGTCGAGGGAGACCAGGTGGCTGCCGTCGCCGCGCATCGACATCTTCGCCGCCGTGACGGCCTTCACCGCCGCCATGCCGTTGCGTTCGATGCACGGGATCTGGACCAGGCCGCCGACCGGGTCGCAGGTCAGGCCCAGGTTGTGCTCCATGCCGATCTCGGCGGCGTTCTCCACCTGCTCGGGGGAGCCGCCGAGGACCTCGGCGAAGGCGCCGGCCGCCATGGAGCAGGCGGAGCCGACCTCGCCCTGGCAGCCGACCTCGGCGCCGGAGATGGAGGCGTTCTCCTTGAAGAGCATGCCGATGGCGCCGGCGGCGAGGAGGAAGCGGACCACGCCGTCCTCGTCGGCGCCCGGCACGAAGTTCATGTAGTAGTGCAGGACCGCCGGGATGATGCCGGCCGCGCCGTTCGTCGGGGCGGTGACCACGCGGCCGCCCGCCGCGTTCTCCTCGTTCACGGCCATCGCGTACAGAGTGATCCACTCCATCGCGTGCGCGGCCGGGTCGCCCTCGGAGCGCAGCTTGCGGGCCGAGGTCGCGGCGCGGCGGCGGACCTTGAGGCCGCCCGGCAGGATGCCCTCGCGGGACAGGCCGCGCGAGACGCAGGCCTGCATGACCCGCCAGATCTCCAGGAGGCCGGCCCGGATCTCCTCCTCGGTGCGCCAGGCCTTCTCGTTCTCCAGCATCAGGGACGAGATGGACAGGCCCGTCTCCTTGGTGAGGCGGAGCAGGTCGTCGCCGGTGCGGAAGGGGTACTTCAGGACCGTGTCGTCCGGGATGATCGGGTTCTCGCCCGCGACCGCGTCCTCGTCCACGACGAAGCCGCCGCCGACCGAGTAGTACGTCTTCTCCAGGAGCAGCGCGCCCTCGGCGTCGTACGCGAAGACCGTCATGCCGTTCGCGTGGTACGGCAGCGCCTTGCGGCGGTGCAGGATCAGGTCGTCGTCGAAGGAGAACGGGATCTCGTGCGCGCCGAGCAGGAAGATCCGCCCGCTCGCCTTGATCCGCTCGACCTCGTCGTCCGCGCTCTCCACGTCCACCGTGCGCGGCGAGTTCCCCTCAAGACCGAGCAGCACCGCCTTCGGGGTGCCGTGGCCGTGGCCGGTGGCGCCGAGGGAGCCGTACAGCTCCGCCCGTATCGTCGCGGTGTGGGCGAGCAGCCCCTCGTTCTTCAGCCGGCGGGCGAACATCCGGGCCGCGCGCATGGGGCCCACCGTGTGGGAGCTCGACGGCCCGATGCCGATCGAGAACAGGTCGAAGACCGAGATGGCCACGGGGGACTCCTTGTGGGGCTAGACGCCGTTGTCTGCCGGGGTGGTGCAGAACAAGCAGGAAGAGCGGGGCAGGGCGGGGAGGGCGGAAAAGCGGTGGGGCACCGCGCTCACTGTCCAGTGTGCGCGGTGCCCCGGAGCTTCGTACGAACAAAAGGGTACGAAATTACTTCAGGCCGGGGTACAGCGGGTGCTTGTCGGCGAGCGCCGTCACCCGGGCCTTCAGTGCCTCGGCGTCGAAGCCGGGCTTCAGGGTCTCGGCGATGATGTCGGCGACCTCGCGGAAGTCCTCGGCCGTGAAGCCGCGGGTGGCGAGGGCCGGCGTGCCGATGCGCAGACCGGAGGTGACCATCGGCGGGCGCGGGTCGTTCGGAACGGCGTTCCGGTTGACCGTGATGCCCACCTCGTGGAGGCGGTCCTCGGCCTGCTGGCCGTCCAGCTCGCTGTCGCGCAGGTCGACCAGGAGCAGGTGCACGTCGGTGCCGCCGGACAGCACGGACACGCCGTGCTCCTTGACGTCGTCCCGCACCAGGCGCTCGGCGATGATCCGGGCGCCGTCCAGGGTGCGCTGCTGGCGCTCCTTGAACTCCTCCGAGGCCGCGACCTTGAAGGAGACCGCCTTGGCCGCGATCACGTGCTCCAGCGGGCCGCCCTGGAAGCCGGGGAAGACCGAGGAGTTCAGCTTCTTCGCGAACTCCTTCTTCGCCAGGATGATGCCGCCGCGCGGGCCGCCGAGCGTCTTGTGCGTGGTGGAGGTCACCACGTCCGCGTACTCGACCGGGTTCGGGTGCAGACCCGCCGCGACCAGGCCCGCGAAGTGGGCCATGTCGACCCACAGGTACGCCTCGACCTCGTCGGCGATCCGGCGGAACTCGGCGAAGTCGAGCTGACGCGGGTACGCCGACCAGCCGGCGATGATCACCTTCGGGCGGTGCTCCTTGGCGAGGCGCTCGACCTCGGCCATGTCGACCAGGCCGTTCTCGTCCACGTGGTACGCGACCACGTTGAACTGCTTGCCCGAGAAGTTCAGGCGCATGCCGTGGGTGAGGTGGCCGCCGTGCGCCAGGTCGAGACCCAGGATCGTGTCGCCGGGCTGGGCGATCGCGAACAGCGCGGCCTGGTTGGCGGAGGCGCCGGAGTGCGGCTGCACGTTGGCGTACTCGGCGCCGAACAGGTCCTTGATCCGGTCGATCGCGATCTGCTCGGCCACGTCGACGTGCTCGCAGCCGCCGTAGTAGCGGCGGCCCGGGTAGCCCTCGGCGTACTTGTTGGTGAGGACGGAGCCCTGGGCCTCCATGACCGCGACCGGAGCGAAGTTCTCCGAGGCGATCATCTCGAGGGTGGACTGCTGGCGGCGGAGCTCGGCGTCGACGGCGGCGGCGACGTCCGGGTCCAGCTCGTGGAGGGGAGTGTTCAGAAGCGACATGAAGCGATCCCTAGGGGGTCTCGGTCAGCCTGCGGTGAATCAGCCTGCGGTGAAGGCGGTGTACTCGTCGGCGGAGAGCAGGTCGCCCGGCTCCTCGGCGATGCGCACCTTGAACAGCCAGCCACCCTCGAACGGGTGCTTGTTCACCAGCTCCGGGTCGTTCACGACGTCCTCGTTGGCCTCGACGACCTCGCCGGTCACGGGGGCGTACAGCTCGCTGACGGACTTGGTGGACTCCAGCTCGCCGCAGGCCTCGCCCGCGGTCACCGTGTCACCGACCTCCGGGAGCTGCACGAAGACGATGTCGCCGAGCGCGTTCGCCGCGTGCTCGGTGATGCCGACCGTCGCGACGCCGTCCTCGGCGCCCGACAGCCACTCGTGCTCCTTGCTGTAGCGAAGGTTCTGCGGGTTGCTCATGACCTGATTCTCCTGGATGCGGGGAGTGCGGATGTACGGGGGTCTTACGGGGTGAGACGCGGACTGAGACGAATGCGTCACGTTCCGAGCGGGCGGAGCCGCGAACGGGCGGGGCTGTCGCCCCATCCTCACTTCTGGCGCTTGTAGAACGGCAGCGCCACGACCGCGTACGGCTCGTGCGTGCCGCGGATGTCGACGCCGACACCCTCGGTGCCGGGCTCGGCGAAGGCCGCGTCCACGTACGCCATGGCGATCGGCTTGGCCAGCGTCGGGGACGGGGCGCCGGAGGTGATCTCGCCGATGACCTCGCCGTTCGCGACGACCGACATGCCGGCGCGCGGGACGCGGCGGCCCTCGGCGACCAGGCCGACCAGCTTGCGCGGCGGGGCGGTCTCGGCGCGCTCGGCGGCCTTCTCCAGGGCCTCGCGGCCGACGAAGCGGCCCTCGTTCGTGGTCTTCTCGAACTTCACGACGCGGCCGAGACCGGCGTCGAAGGGGGTGAGCGAGGTGTTCAGCTCGTGCCCGTACAGCGGCATGCCCGCCTCAAGGCGCAGCGTGTCGCGGCAGGACAGACCGCACGGGATCAGGCCGACGCCCGCGCCCGCCTCGGTCAGCGCCTGCCACACGCCCTCGGCGTGCTCGGGCTTCAGGAACAGCTCGAAGCCGTCCTCGCCGGTGTAGCCGGTACGGGCGATGAGCGCGGGCACGCCCGCGACGGTGCCCGGCAGGCCGGCGTAGTACTTCAGACCGTCCAGGTCGGCGTCGGTGAGGGACTTCAGGATGCCGGGGGACTCGGGGCCCTGCACGGCGATCAGGGCGTACGCGTCGCGGTCGTCGCGCACCTCGGCGTCGAAGCCCTCGGCGCGGGCCACCAGGGCGTCCAGGACGACCTGGGCGTTGGAGGCGTTGGCGACGACCATGTATTCAGAAGACCCAGCCTCCGTCTCGCCGAGGCGGTAGACGATCAGGTCGTCGATGATGCCGCCGTCCTCCTGGCAGATCATCGTGTAGCGGGCGCGGCCGTTGCCGACGGTCGAGATGTTGCCGACCAGGGCGTAGTCGAGGAGCTCCACGGCCTGCGGGCCGGTGACGGTGATCTCGCCCATGTGGGAGAGGTCGAAGAGACCGGCCTTGGTGCGCACGGCGTTGTGCTCGTCGCGCTCGCTGCCGTACCGCAGCGGCATGTCCCAGCCGGCGAAGTCGGTCATGGTCGCGCCCAGCGAACGATGCAGGGCATCGAGGGCGGTCAGACGGGGGGCAGTGCTCATGGGGTGGCTCCCGGGTCCCAGGCGTGCGGGGCACGACATACATGACGGTGAGGACGATCCTCCCCATCTGTCATGGAACCTGAGAGGTTCACCGAGAGCATCTCGTCACCGAGTGATCGGCGCCGAGAGATCGGCTTGCACCTTGGGTGGGGACGCGACGGTGCGACCCGCTTTTCAGATCTGCCTCATCCACGCGGTACGGGGCCTGAGAGATTCAAGGGAGGTACTTGCTCCTTCGGCGCCCGGGCAGGCGGCGCGACTGCGCCGGCTGGACCCGGAACTCTCCCGCGCGGATTCGAGCGGCCGGTATGCGGTTGTGCGCGCTCGTGCGAGCGCGTGGCGCGCTCATCATTGCACGGCCGATCCGCGCGGCAAATCGCTTGTGCCTCATTACCGTCTCTTTACACTTCGTGGGCAGGGGTCCGCAGACACCCGGCAGTCGGCAGGCCCGGTGGTCCGCAGGCCCGCCGGTCCGCGGACCCGACTGGGACAGATGGGGGAGAAGCGATGACGATCCGGCACACCGGTGTTCCGGCCACGGCGACGAACGCCGGAATACCGGCCCAGCGGGCGGTCGCCCGGGCCCGCGTCCGCGAGCGGGCCCGCAGCAGGCGCCGTGCGCGGCTGCTGCGCGACCTGCGCGAGCGCGGCGGCCGCAGCCCCCGCGCGCTCACCTTCGCCGCCGGGGACGTCGTCGTGGTCTCCGGACTGCCCGGCGCCGGGAAGTCCACCCTCATGGCCCGGGCCGCCGAGGGCCGCGCCGTCGACTCCCAGGACACCCGGGAGCGCTGGGAGGCCCGGCTGCCCCGCTTCCTGCCGTACGCGCTCTACCGCCCGTTCGCCCGCCTCGCGCACTACGCGGGCCTGCGCCGCGCCCTGCGCACCGGCGCCGGGGTGATCGTCCACGACTGCGGCACCCAGTCCTGGGTGCGCGGCTGGCTCGCCCGCGCGGCCCGCCGGCGCGGCGCCGCCCTGCACCTGATCCTGCTCGACGTCGACCCGGACACGGCCCGGTCGGGCCAGCGCGACCGCGGCCGCGGCGTCTCCCCGTACGCCTTCGCCCGCCACCGGCGCGCCGTCGCCCGGCTGGTCCGCACCGCCGAGGCCGGCGCCCTGCCCCCGGGCTGCGCCTCGGTCACCCTGCTCGACCGGGACGCCGCCGACGCCCTGCGGAAGATCGCCTTCCGCGACGGACCGTGACGCACTCCGCACCTTTTTCGGTCACAACCGCCGCTTGGCGCCATTAGGGTGCTGAGGCGCACCGTGACCGGGGAAGGGGACGAGGAGAACCGTGGACGTGACGTGGCCGGGCAATGAGCTCGAGGAAGTACTGGCCGCCTCCCTCGGCAACCCCTCCGCCGGCGGACGCCTGGTCGAGGTCCTCGGCCGCAGCCCCGTCTGGGTGCCGCTGCCCAACGGCGGCGGGCCCGACAGCGCCGACCTCGACCTGCCCACCATGGAGATCGACGGCGCCGCCTACGTGCCCGTCTTCAGCTCCGAGCGGGAGTTCCTCGCCATCGCCGGCGCACACATGTCGTACACCGTCGCCCCCGCCCGCGACTTCGCCCGCGGCCTGCCGCCGCAGCTCGGCATCGCCGTGAACCCCGGCGGCACCGTCGGCGTCCCGCTGCCCCCGCCCGCCGTCGCCGAGCTCTGCCGGGCCGGCCGCACGGCCCTGGACGGGCCCGCCACCGGTGGCCGGGTGCGGCTCTTCGAGCCCGACTGGCAGGACGACCCGGTCGACTTCCTCGCCGCCGCCTCCGCCGAGTTCGAGGCCTCCGGCGTCGTCGCCACCGCCCGCCGCGCCCTCGCCAGCGTCGAGGGCACCGAGCCCGCCCTCTTCGTCGGCGTCCAGCTCACCGGCCCCGAGGCCGACCTGAACGCCCCGCTCGACGCCCTCGGCCGCGCCCTCGGCCGGATCGAGGTCGCCTGGCCGGTCAACCTGATCCTGCTCGACGTGGCACAGGACCCGGTCGGCGACTGGATGCTGGAGAAGGTGCGCCCCTTCTTCCAGCGCGCCGCCGTGTGACAGACCCCCTGTCTAAGCTGAACTCATTCAGCTGAACCCATTCAAGTGAGCCGTACAACAAGAGGGGCGGGACCCAGGGTGAGCGCGTCAGGCACCGCCGCGACCGGACAGGTCGAGCACATGCTGCGCCAGGTGGCACCCGGGCGCCACGACGCCTACGAGCAGCTGCTGCGCGCCCTCGCCGGCTCCGAGGTCCGGATGCTGCTCTGGCAGGGCACCGCGGGCTCGCCCGACGCCCAGTACGGAAACATGGAGGTCGACGGCTACGGCTACGCGCCGTGCGTCACCTCCGCCCAGGAACTCGCCGCCTCCGGCTGGACCCGCGCCCACGAGGTCGTCCAGGGACTGGAGATCGCCCGCGCCCTCTCCCCCGACCGCTGGGGCATCTGGCTCAATCCGCACGCCCCCGGCGGCGGCGTCGGCATCCCCTGGGCCGATCTGCGCCGGATCGCCACCGGTCTGGACCGGATGCCCGCGGGCCCGCTGCGGCTCTCGGAACCGGCTCTGGAGATCCCGCAGTTCTACGCCCTGCTCACGCAGAACGCGCACCGCACCCCGGCCGTCCGCTCGCTGCGGCGCGCCTGGGTGCAGCCCGCGCTCGGCTCCCCGTACCTCGCGATCGGCCTCGATCTGTACGACTCCTCGGCGGCGTCCGTCGAGGCCGTGCGCGCGATGATGCACCAGACCGTCGCCGCCGTCCCGGACGGACTCCCGGTCTCCACCGTGGCCATGTCCGACTCGTACGATCCGGTCGCGTTGTGGCTGTACGCCCACGCTCGTCCGTTCTACGACCGCGACGCGCACGCCGCCCCCGCGGCCCCGCCCGCTCCCGGTTACGGGTACCCCCCGGCCGCGCCCCGCGGCGCGTACTGATCCGCCCGAATAATCCGAACAGTCCCTTCCTGCCCCCTCTCCTGTCGCCCCGATTCACTCCCGCACGACAGCAGTTGGGCCGGATGTCCGATCTGGTCGAATAGCGGCCGAGATGGTCCGCTCAGACCTTCCCGGCGTCCGGATAACGGAAGACGACGCACCGCATCACGTTTAGGAAAACATTCATCGTGGGGTCTGGCGGGGGTTCGCGGACCCATTGAAGACTCCCCGGAACACCAGGCGTTCGGCCCTGTCAGGGCCGGTGCCCAGCAGTTGTTCCACCGAGCCGCTACCCGCGGCGGGCAAGGGCCGGCGACCCGACGGCCGAGAGGGGTCCTCACCACGATGACGGCACCACTGCACGAGACGAATGCGGCCGAACCGGCCGTCGCCGTCGACGCCGTGCCCGACGCGCCCGCCAAGGCGATCGAGGGACGTTCCCCCTGGCAGATCGCCTGGGCCAGGCTCAAGAAGGACAAGCTCGCCCTCACCGGCGGCTTCGTCGTCCTCTTCCTGATCCTCGTCGCGATCCTCGCCCCGGTCATCGTCGGCCTCCTCGGCCACCCGCCGGACGAGTTCCACGAGGACCAGATCGACCCGCTGTTCGGCACTCCGATCGGCTCCATGGGCGGCATCAGCGGCGACTTCCTGCTCGGCGTCGAGCCGGTCAACGGCCGTGACGTGTTCAGCCGGATCGTCTACGGCGCCCAGATCTCGCTGATCGTCGCCTTCGCCGCCGCCCTGTTCGCGGTGGCGCTCGGCACGATCCTCGGCATCATCGCCGGCTACTTCGGCGGCTGGGTCGACGCGGCGCTCAGCCGGGTCATGGACGTGATGCTGGCCTTCCCCCAGCTGCTCTTCACCATCGCGCTGGTCTCGGTCCTCCCCAACTCGCTGCTCGGCCTGGACGGTTCGGGCGTGCGCATCCTGGCCCTGGTGGTCGTGATCGGCTTCTTCGGCTGGCCGTACGTGGGCCGTATCGTCCGCGGCCAGACCCTCAGCCTGCGCAACCGCGAGTACGTCGAGGCCGCCCAGAGCCTGGGCGCCGGCCGCCTCTACATCCTGCGCCGCGAGCTGCTGCCGAACCTGATCGCCCCGATCACGGTCTACGCGACCCTGATGATCCCGACCAACATCCTGACCGAGGCGGCCCTCAGCTTCCTGGGCGCGGGCGTGAAGCCGCCCACCGCCTCCTGGGGCCAGATGCTCTCGACGGCGATCACCACCTACGAGTCCGACCCGCTGTTCATGATCTTCCCCGGCCTCGCGATCTTCATCACCGTGCTTGCGTTCAACCTCTTCGGCGACGGCGTCCGTGACGCCCTCGACCCGAAGAGCTCCCGCTGACCGTACGCCGTTCACCGCAAGACCAGCCCCTGCCGCTGTCGACAGGAGGCCATCCCCCAACGGCGGACCACCGTGACAACGGCCGCCAATATTTCGGAGGTTGCTCGATGACTCTGAACAGCTCCCAGAGGCGCAGAATCGCCGCGGGTGCGCTGCTCGCCGCGGCCACCATGGTCGTCACCACCGCCTGTGGCGGCGGCAAGGGCGGCGACAGCGGCAACGGCAAGGCCGGCGCGGCCGGCTTCAACGCCGCCGTGAACAAGGTCGCCAGCGCCTCCGACAAGAAGGGCGGCGAGCTGAAGTTCATCGGCTCGCAGGAGGCCGACTCGTGGGACCCGCAGCGCGGTTACTACGGCTTCGTGTGGGACTTCGCCCGCTACTACACCCGTCAGCTCGTCTCCTTCAAGGCCGAGCCCGGCGCCGCCTCCACCGAGCTGGTCCCGGACCTCGCCACCGACACCGGCAAGGTCTCGGCCGACGGCCTGACCTACACCTTCACGCTGAAGGACGGGGTCACCTGGGAGGACGGCAAGCCGATCACCTCCAAGGACATCAAGTACGGCATCGAGCGCATCTGGGCCCAGGACGTCATCTCCGGCGGCCCGATCTACCTCCAGCAGGTCCTCGACCCGAAGTCCGAGTACAAGGGTCCGTACAAGGACACCTCCGCGGACAAGCTCGGCCTGAAGGCGATCGAGACCCCGGACGACAAGACGATCGTCTTCAAGCTGCCGGTCGCCAACGGTGACTTCCTGCAGATGCTGGCCATGCCGGCCGCGTCCCCGGTCCGCCAGGACAAGGACACCAAGGCCCAGTACGGCCTGAAGCCGTTCTCCTCCGGCCCGTACAAGTGGGAGTCGTACACCCCCAACAAGTCCATGAAGCTGGTCCGCAACGACAAGTGGGACCAGAAGTCGGACACCATCCGCAAGGCCCTGCCGGACAAGATCAGCGTCACGTTCACCACGAACGCCGACGACATGGACAACCGTCTCATCGAGGGCGAGTACGACCTCGACCTCAACGCGACGGGTGTCGGCGCCGCCGCCCGCCAGAAGGTGCTCCAGCAGCACAAGGAGAACGCGGACAACCCGCAGACCGGCTTCATCCGTTACGCGGTCTTCCCGCAGACGGTGATCCCGAACGTCGAGTGCCGCAAGGCCATCATCTACGCGGCCGACTCCAAGTCCCTGCAGACCGCCCGTGGCGGCCCGCAGGCCGGTGGCGACATCGCCTCCAACATGCTGCCGCCGGCGATCAAGGGTGCCGACCCGAAGGCCGACCCGTACGGCAAGCTCGCCGGCACGCCGGACGTCGCCAAGGCCAAGGAAGCGCTGAAGAAGTGCGGCCAGCCGAACGGCTTCAAGACCACGATCGCGGTCCGCAACAACAAGAAGATCGAGATCGCCACCGCCGAGTCCCTGCAGCAGTCGCTGAAGGCCGTCGGCATCGACGCCCAGATCGACCAGTTCGACGGCGCCCAGACCTCGGGCATCATCGGTTCGCCGAAGGTGGTCAAGGAGAAGGGCTACGGCATCATCATCATGGGCTGGGGCGCCGACTTCCCGTCGGGCCAGGGCTTCCTGCAGCCGCTCGTGGACGGTCGCTTCATCCTGCAGAGCGGTAACAACAACTTCTCCGAGCTGAACGACCCGGCCATCAACGGCCTGTTCGACCAGGCGCTGAAGGAGACCGACCCGACCAAGGCCGGCGAGCTCTACAAGCAGATCAACACGAAGGTCTCGGACGCCGCGGTGTACCTGCCCTTCACCCACGAGAAGAACATCATCTGGCGCTCTTCGCGACTGACCAACGTCTACACGGCCGACGCCTACAACGGCCGCTACGACTACGCGTCGCTCGGCGTCGTGAAGTAACCGGCCCCGTCCGTAACCAACTCGCTCCAACGGCGCACCCGCCGCTAGGTCCGAAGGGCAGGTGAGGGCCGTATGCGGCGGCCGGGGGATCCGATCGGATCCCCCGGCCGCCGACCGGCCGACCGCATGCTTGCATACATAATCCGACGGCTCTTCGCAGTCGTCATGATGCTGCTCGTCGTCACCCTGGTGACGCTCAGCATCTTCTTCCTCATCCCCAAGATGACCGGCAGTGACCCTGCCGCGATGTTCGTCGGCAAGCAGGCGGATCCGGCCTCGATCGAGGGCATCCGTCAGAAGCTGGGCCTGGGCGATCCGATCCTGGTGCAGTTCTGGCACTTCGTCTCGGGCATCTTCGTCGGCCGCGACTACGTCGGCGGCGGCAGCAGCCTCCACTGCGCGGCGCCGTGCTTCGGCTACTCGTTCCGTAGCGATCAGGAGGTGTCGACGATGCTCGCCGACGCCTTCCCCGTGACCCTCTCCATGGTCATCGGTGCCGCCATCCTCTGGCTGCTCATGGGTATCTCCACCGGTGTGATCTCCGCGCTCAAGCGGGGCACGGTGATCGACCGGGTCGCGATGTTCACCGCGCTCAGCGGTGTCTCGCTCCCCATCTTCTTCACCGCCATGCTGGCGATGCTGGTCTTCCGTACGCAGCTCCACTGGGTGGACGCCACGTACGTGCCGATCAGCGAGTCCTTCGGCGGCTGGTTCGGCGGCCTGGTCCTGCCGTGGGTGACCCTCGCCTTCCTGTACGCGGCGATGTACGCCCGCCTCACCCGCGCCACGATGCTGGAGGTCCTCGGCGAGGACTACATCCGTACCGCGCGGGCCAAGGGCCTGTCGGAGCCGGTCGTGCTCGGCAAGCACGCCATGCGCTCGACCATGACCCCGATCCTGACCATCTTCGGCATGGACCTCGGCGCCCTCGTCGGCGGCGCGATCCTCACCGAGACGGCGTTTAGCCTCCGCGGCCTCGGCGCCCTCGCCATCCAGGGGGTGAGCACGAGCGACCTGCCGCTGATCATGGCCGTCACGCTCATCACCGCCACCTGCGTCGTCCTCGCGAACCTCCTCGTGGACCTGCTGTACGCCGTGATCGACCCCCGAGTGAGGCTCGCATGACCGACAAGCTGGTGGAGACCGGCGCCGCCGTGGGAGAGCCGGTCCTGAAGGGGGACGCCCCCTCGGACGCCTTCCTCGACGTCCGCGACCTCAAGATCCACTTCCCGACCGACGACGGCCTGGTCAAGTCGGTCGACGGACTCACCTTCCAGCTGGAGAAGGGCAAGACCCTCGGCATCGTGGGCGAGTCCGGCTCCGGCAAGTCGGTCACCTCGCTCGGCATCATGGGCCTGCACACCGTCGGCCAGTACGGCCGGCAGAAGGCCCGGATCTCCGGCGAGATCTGGCTCAACGGCCGGGAGATGCTCACCGCGAACGCGGACGAGGTGCGCCGGATGCGCGGCCGCGAGATGGCGATGATCTTCCAGGACCCGCTGTCCGCGATGCACCCGTACTACACCGTCGGCCACCAGATCGTGGAGGCCTACCGGGTCCACAACCAGGTCGACAAGAAGACCGCCCGCAAGCGGGCCGTCGAACTCCTCGACCGGGTCGGCATCCCCGAGCCCGCCAAGCGCTTCGACAACTACCCGCACGAGTTCTCCGGCGGTATGCGCCAGCGCGCCATGATCGCCATGGCCCTGGTCAACAACCCCGAGCTGCTCATCGCGGACGAGCCCACCACCGCGCTCGACGTCACCGTCCAGGCCCAGATCCTCGACCTGATCCGGGACCTGCAGAAGGAGTTCGGCTCCGCGGTCATCATCATCACGCACGACCTCGGCGTCGTCGCCGAGATCGCCGACGACATCCTCGTGATGTACGGCGGCCGGTGCGTGGAGCGCGGCACGGCCGAGGACGTCTTCTACGCGCCCCAGCACCCCTACACCTGGGGACTGCTCGGCTCCATGCCGCGCATCGACCGCGAGCAGACCGACCGCCTCATCCCGGTCAAGGGCAACCCGCCCAGCCTCATCAACGTCCCGAGCGGCTGCGCCTTCAACCCGCGCTGCCCGTACGCCGAGGTCCCCGAGGGCGGCATCTGCCGGACCGTACGTCCCGAGCTGACGGAGTCCCAGGACGGTAGCCGGCACTTCTCCGCCTGCCACATGTCGCAGGAGGAGCGGACCCGGATCTGGACCGAAGAGATTGCGCCGAAGCTGTGAGCGAAACCATGGAATCCTCGCCCTCGCAGGCGCCCCTGCTCAAGGTCACCGGCCTGCAGAAGCACTTCCCCATCAGGAAGGGCCTGCTGCAGCGCCAGACGGGCGCCGTGAAGGCGGTCGACGGGATCGACTTCGAGGTCTACCCCGGTGAGACCCTCGGCGTCGTCGGCGAGTCCGGCTGCGGCAAGTCGACGATGGGCCGCCTGATCACCCGTCTCCTTGAGCCCACGGGCGGGAAGATCGAGTTCGAGGGCACGGACATCTCCCACCTCGGGGTGGCGAAGATGCGTCCGCTGCGCCGCGACATCCAGATGATCTTCCAGGACCCGTACGGCTCGCTGAACCCGCGCCACACGGTCGGCTCGATCGTCTCGGCCCCCTTCAAGCTCCAGGGCGTGGAGCCCGAGGGCGGCGTGAAGAAGGAGGTCCAGCGCCTGCTCGGCCTGGTCGGCCTCAACCCCGAGCACTACAACCGCTACCCGCACGAGTTCTCCGGCGGCCAGCGCCAGCGCATCGGCATCGCGCGCGCCCTGGCCCTGAAGCCGAAGCTGGTCGTCGCGGACGAGCCCGTCTCGGCCCTGGACGTCTCCATCCAGGCGCAGGTGGTCAACCTCCTGGACGACCTCCAGGAAGAGCTCGGCCTCACGTACGTGATCATCGCGCACGACCTGTCGGTCATCCGCCACGTCTCGGACCGCATCGCGGTCATGTACCTCGGCAAGGTCGTCGAGCTCGCGGACCGCAAGTCCCTGTACGAGTCCCCGATGCACCCGTACACCCGCGCCCTGATGTCCGCGGTCCCGATCCCGGACCCGCGCCGCCGCAGCCAGAAGAACGACCGCATCCTCCTGACCGGCGACGTCCCCTCCCCGATCGCCCCGCCGCCGGGCTGCCGCTTCCACACCCGCTGCTGGAAGGCGACGGAGGTCTGCAAGACCCAGGAGCCCCCGCTCCTGGAACTCCGCCCGGGCCAGCGCGTGGCGTGCCACCACCCGGAGAACGCGGAGGGCGTGACGGTGCCGGCGGCGAGGGAGTCGGTGGAGGTCGTGATCACGAAGGCCCCGGAGGCGCCGGTGGAGCCTGCGGCTGAGGAGCCGGAGGCGCCGGAGGCCGAGGCGGAGACGTCGGTTGCACCGGTGGAGCCGGTGGAGCCTGCGGCTGAGGAGCCGGTGGCTGCTGAGGCGGCTGAGGAGTCGGAGTCGGAGTCGGAGTCGGGCTCGGGCTCCGAGTCGGCGGAGGCCGGGGAGCCGGCTGAGGCGGACGCCCCGGCGAAGCCGGAGAAGTAGCCGAAGCCGACGGCACGAACGCATGTGAGGCCCTCGCTGCCGGCGGCAGCGAGGGCCTCACGGCGTGTGGGCGGGGAGTGTGCGGCGCCCACGGGCCTGTGCGGCGGTCCCGGCGGCACGGCCCTCCGGACCGGGGCCCGGGGTGCGGTCCACTGGTTGCTGCGGCGCGGAGCTGCCGCGCTCGGGTCTGCGGTGTGGCCCGCCAGTCTCCGCGGCGCGGAGACTGGCGTCGAGGTTCGGGGGACGGAGTCCCCGGCCCTGTTGAGGGCGTCGCCGGGCCGGCCCGCGATCCGGCCCTCTGGTTTCTGCGGCGCGGGGCCGCCGCGCCGGGGGTCGGCTCAGCCCCGGTCCTGTTCAGGGGGGGGCGCCGGGCGGGGCCCGCCGTGCGGCCCTCCGGTCTGCGCGGCGCGGAGCGCGCGTCGGAACCTGCCGGGCCGGGGCCTGCGGCGCGGAGCCGCCGCAACGGGGGGTCGGGGGCGGAGCCCCCGGTCCCGTCAGGGTTTGGGGGAGGGGTGGACTGGGGGGAATCCCTCCGTCCCACGGACCCGCGGCGCGCCGAGCAGCTGGATGGACTCCTCGGGCGACTTCGGCTGGTTGAAGAAGACGAAGTAGCGGTCGTCCG